>JAZUGT010000084.1:0-31203 GCA_045641365.1 Lachnospiraceae bacterium | reverse complement strand
GCATCATCTGCTGGAGCTGCATCATCTGTTACAGCTGCGTCTGCTGCAGGTGCCTCTGTAGAAGCTGTAGAACCACAACCTACAAGAAGAGATGCAATCATTGATGTTGCAAGTAAAACACCGAGTAATTTCTTTGACATTTTTCTTGTCCTCCCTATTAATTTTTAATTCGCGACTTTCTGTCGCCCCGTTACAATAAGTACTTTATCACAAGATAAATAGCAACAACTTGTTAAATTCTTCAATTTTTTATCTGATTTATTATTGCAAAAATGCTAATAGGACAATCTTGTGCATTAAATCACAAAATTGTCCTATTCTTTCATAAATATTGTGCTAGTCTCTGGTACATAAGTCACATTCTAACATTATGTCAACCAATTTCCTATGTTTGTATTATTTTACATTAAGATATATCTCATTCTTCTGATGATACTTTCCTGTGATAACCTGATCAATGTTTTCTTTTGTTACTGCAACAGGATCAAATCCCTCATATGGAATATCATATGTACCATCGTTGATTGTGTCCTTTACCCCAAGTGGCACATCATTAGCCATATCAACGGCCATCTCTGCTGCTCTCTTAGCAAGCTTCTCGACTGGCTTAAACACTGTCATGTACTGAGTTCCCTCTACAATCCTCTGACAGGCTTCCAGATCAGCATCCTGACCCACAACACACACCTGACCGCCAAGACGTCTCTCATTAAGAGCCCTTATAGCTGCAGCTGCTAGTGAGTCATTACCACACATTATCGCATCCGGAACTTTACCAGACTTAAGATACTCATTAGTATACTCAAAGGCATATTCTGCAAGCCATCCGTCACAATTCTCAGCATAATCGATCTCTATATCAGTGCTGTCGATAATCTTCTCAAACCCAGCCTGCACCATCATTACATTATAGTCCGTCGGTGATCCCTTCATCTGGATGATATGTCCGGTATTGCCTATTTTCTTCTTGATGTACTGACCCATTAATTCCCCAACCTTCTCGTTATCAATAGAGATATACAGGTCGGCCCCGGAGCTTCTTAGCATACGATCATATGCAATAATCTTAATTCCTTCTTTTTTGGCGCGAGCTATAACGTCCTTAATTGCATAATCATCAATTGCAATTACGACAATTACATCCATCCGCTTCTCGATGAAGTACTCCAGCTGCTTAATCTGTTCCTCAACTTCACCATTGGCATTCTGAACATTGACCTCAGCCCCAAGCTCCTCCGCTTTGGAGATGAACAGGTCCCTTTCTCTCTGCCAACGCTCTATAAGCAGAGAATCTATGGAAAGACCAATCTGAATCTTGTCTGACTTCTCCTCATGCTTGACACTTGCCTCACCTGAAGGTGATATACAGCCTGTCATGCCAAGTGACATGGCTACTATAAGTAATATTGCAATTCCCCTTTTAATACACACTTCCCATTTTCTCCTTATATTCTGTAGGTGTCATTCCAGTGGCCTTCTTAAATATTCTGCTGAAATAATTAGGATCAGAATAGCCGCATGCGCTTCCAATCTCTTTGATACTCTTATCTGGATCCTTAAGCAGAGTCTTCGCCTCGTCTACACGTCTTCCTGTAAGATACTCGACAAATCCTTCGCCCTTCTCCTCCTTGAAGAGCTTACTGAAGTAGTACGAACTCAGATTGAGCATCTGTGAAATCTCTTCCAGCGATATATCCTTATAGAAATTGTTCTCTATATAATCAACAGCCTTCTTAATCAGATGATGTGTATGATCACTTCCACCCGTATTAATATTATTGACCGCCGTCTTCATCTTATCTATATACCATGCCTTGAGTTCACCAAGGTCGTTGGTTCTCATAAGCTGCTCGAGATAATCCTTTCTACTCTCAAACATATATGTATGACCGCCACTTCGATACATGGTTGACTCAGCTCTGAGCACGAACTCAAGCGCTTTAAGCTTAATACTCATCACATCATCAGTATGATGACTGGTCATCCAGTCGAAGAACTCTGTCGAAAGCATTACGCATGTATCTACATCAGCCTCTTCGAGCTTCTCAAAAATTCTGTTCTCAAGATCCGCAGGATAGTCCTCTTCATATGTAACAGAAATTGGAAGGTCATCTACATGTGCCACGCTTCCATTCGTTGAATACAGAGCCTTAAGCGCTTCCTCATAAGAATCCAGACTGCTCTTAAGCCTCTTAACCCCTCCTATTCCGATTCTGAACGCTATATCCGTAGCATTGCGCATATTTCTCGCAACAACTCTCGACTTTTCAATTATTTCACTTCTCTCACTATATTCCATCTTGGAATCAAATCTTGGAATGAATACCGGAATCTTATTGGCGGTTATATTACCAATTATTGCATTAGGAAAAGCTTCCCTGATTAACTCCCTTACCTTAACATAGTATACGGTCTGAGCCTTAACTGAACTTCCAACAGCATTGGTCATGTGGCTTCCCTGCTGATTATCTCCAAATACAACAGCCATCATATAACCATACTCTACATCTATTCCCAGTAGATTCTTATAATTCTCAATATCTTCCTCAAAGTGCTCCTGGAAGATAATCGAGAATATAAATCCATTCTCAATTATTGGCACGACTGTCTCAAGTCGCTCCTTGGTCATCAGATCTTCCTTACGCTTCTGCCTTCTTATATCAAGCTCCTTAACTGCCTGATTGATTACATCCACAACAGTCGTCTGAACAATCGGCTTGTTCAGATACTCCAGAACGCCGAGGTTGATAGCCTCTTTGGCATAATCGAACTTATCATATGCAGTAAGTACAATGAATATTGCAGACGGTAAAATCGAACGGATCTCACGCATCGCTTCAATTCCATTGATACCAGGCATCTGAATATCCATAAAGATAATATCAGGTCTGAAGCTTTCTGCCACTTCTATGGCAGATCGTCCCGACTTGGCTGTCTCAATCTCAAACTGATCTTCAAAATTCTTCTCAATGATAAAAGATAGAGAATTAAGCACTATTCCTTCATCATCTGCTAACATAATTCTGTACATAATCTACCCCTGCTATACATGTAATGGAACCTTAATTATGAATTCTGTACCCTTATCTATTCCTTCGCTATAGATCTCACAGACATCCTTTCTTCCTGTGAATATCTGAAGTCTCTCAATCACATTGGCAAGTCCAACACCATTGGAATCTGCATCGTGCAGTCTGTCCTCAGTCGAAACATCTCCGTTTAACACTGTATCAATCTGCTTCTCTGTCATACCAATACCATTATCCTTAACAGAGATGTACACCATATCTTCCTTCTTGTAGATGTTAAGATCTACATGTCCTTCTCTGTCTATTCCACGTATTCCATGGTTAATCGCATTTTCCACGATTGGCTGTAATACAATGCTTGGAATCTTAACATTCGCAACATCAGGATCGACATGCTTTGAATAGTGTATCTCACCGGTGAATCTCACGTTCAGAATATAGACATATCGATCAACAAGGCTGACCTCCTGTTCAATAGTGGTATCTGAATCTATATTCTTTATACTGTACCTGAAGAAGTCTGCCATTACCTGTATGAACTCAGTTGTCTTATCTGCGCCTTCCATCATTGCAAGCTGTGCTCCGGCATTTAGTGTATTGAACAAAAAGTGAGGATTAATCTGAGCCTGCAGAAGATTGAGTTCAACTTCCTTCATTCGGCTTGCCATAACCAGCTCATGCTCCTTGAGTTCACTTTCACGGTGCATACTATCCTTAATCTCAGTAATGTACTCCTGAATACTGTCCACCATCTTACTGAATGCTCTGGACACAACACCTATCTCGTCTTCTGATTCAACACTATCTATCTCAACATCAAAGTTACCCTCTGCAACATCATTAGCTGCAAATGCCAGCTCTACAATAGGATTAGTCATCGTTGTCGTGATAAGAAGGAGAACAACAAGATTAACAAGACCAACAACTACAAGTATCGATATTGTTACTATCTCCATATACTTAAGTGATGAAAGAAGAGCATTGTAGTTCTCTGTATTACTCTTAAACCTCTCGTTGTTAAGCGCAAATATACAGTTCTGCAGATCCGCGTATATTACCTCAGCCTGCTCGAAGTTAGCCTTATACTTCTCTACATTACGACCTCTCTTAGCCTGGACTGTCTCTGTAATCAGCTTAAGATATTCATCTGACTGATTGAGAATATTCTTCTGCATTATCTCAATACTTCCGTCTGCTACTACATCATCAAGAATATCCATCGCATCTCTGTATTCCTGCTCTGACTTGTAATAATCATTCAGAGCAGATGTACTCTTATTCTCGAGGTACTCCTTAACTGAGTTCTGAATCGCAGTAAGCTCCGTAGAGAGCTCATTAAGGCGGACATTACTAAGATATATCTCATCTACTCTTACTATCATATTGTTGATGTTGGCATACATATATGTATTGATAACAAGAATCAGTATGATTGGGAAGAAGAAAGAGATCATCAGCTTAAGTCTTATAGAGGCATTATTCCATTTTCGCTCAATTCTCTGTATCAGTCTGCTCATTGAGTAGTTCTCTAGCCTCCTTCTGACCAATGACCTGTGTTCCAACAGATACGTAGGAATTCGTATATCCTGTATCGCAGTACTCTGAGAGTGCCTGTATTGCTGCACGCCCCATCTCATCTGTATCGAGCGTAACAGTAGAATGAATAATATCCTTATCGATAGCATCAATTATTGTATCATCAGAATAGAATCCAATAATCTTAACTTCACCTACTCTGTTATAATCTACTATGGCCTGGTAAGCACACTCTGTAAATGCATCATTCATGCATATCATAACATCGGGAAGTTCCGATTCTGTAAGGAAAATCTGACGTATATCACCCTCAACGCTGAAAGTATCTTCTGCCTCTATTCTTGTAATCACTATCTCAGGCAGATTACTCTCCTCCATCTGTTCTAAAAGTGCGTCTTCTATCGCCATAGTAACAAGATTCGTTGCCCCTTCAGTCATATCTGAATCAACAATGATATTGACAGTCTTATTAGCAATCTGATTCTTTGGAAACAGACCCATTATCTGTGCCGCATAGAGGCGACCAAGCTCATAATTATTAGCTCCAATAAAACACTGCCTTATAGATGAATCTATGTCATTCTGCAATACAACTACACCTATGCCCCTGGTAACTGCCTTATCTATCAGAACAACTGCCTTCTCTGATCTGGTACCACTATATATTATCCCGTCCACCTTGGAATTAATTGCTACTCTTAATAGATCTTCGTCGCTGTAATTAACACCCATATTGGCTTCGATATCTTCAATATAAGCATTTTCCTTGGAGGCTTCCTCTCTGGCAGACATTAGAACCTGACTATAGAACTCTCCATCCTTATCATCAACTATGAATACATAGTGCTTATCATAACTCTGCTCTACACCTGTTGTAAGCATCTCCTGTCTGTCCATCATCAGGGTAAAAGTAATAGCTGTTAACACAACAGCAAGAACCATGATTACAGATCCCGCAACCATAACATGAAAGGAGCTGCTCCTCTTTTTATTCTTTATTCTGTTATCTTTTGTATCTTTGATAGTATTCTTTGCCATATTACAACCACTGAATAAGTTTATTTCTTATATATTAACGCAGAACGAGCCACATCTCAAATATGAAATGTGGCTCACTCTTATATTGCTTATTCTATTGCATTATGCAAAAGGGTTCTCTGTTGGATAAGGAAGGCTAGCTGGCTGATTATAACCAATCTCGTCAACCTTAACACCAATATACTTAAATACTTCGAAAAGTGCCTTTCCATGGTGACCAAATGCAACAGCACCGTGATGAGGATAATTCTTCTCGATAAGTACGTGACGATAGAAACGACCCATCTCTGGAATAGCGAATACACCGATACCACCGAATGATCTTGTAGCAACAGGAAGAACCTCACCCTGTGCAACATAAGCACGAAGGATGTTATCAGAGGTTGACTGTAATCTGTAGAATGTGATAGGTCCTGGTACGATATCACCTTCAAGTGTTCCCTGTGTAACTTCGATTGGAAGGTTACGAGCCATAATAGCCTGATGCTCCATATGTCCCTTAACAAGCTTTGTAGAGCATGTATTTCCACAATGGAATCCCATGAATGTATCCTGAAGTGTATAATCGAACTTGCCCTTGATAGAGTCTTCGTACATACACTTTGGAACAGAGTTGTTAATATCAAGAAGTGTTACAACATCATCTGATACTGCCTGTCCAATGTACTCAGAAAGAACACCGTAGATATCAACCTCGCATGATACAGGAATTCCACGTCCTGCAAGACGAGAGTTAACATAACAAGGTACGCATCCGAACTGTGTCTGGAATGCAGGCCAGCACTTACCAGCAATAACAACATATTCCTTAGAACCCTTGTGTGCCTCAACCCAGTCAAGAAGTGTTAACTCGTACTGAGCAAGCTTAGGAAGAACACCTGGCTTGTTGTTGCCATCACCAAGCTCAGCTTCCATATCCTTAATTACATCTGGAATACGAGGATCATCTGCATGAGCATTGAATGACTCGAAAAGATCAAGCTCTGAGTTCTCTTCAATCTCGATACCAAGGTTGTAAAGCTGCTTGATTGGAGCATTACAAGCAAGGAAGTTAAGTGGTCTTGGACCAAATGAGATAATCTTAAGGCTCTTAAGAGCTGCAACTGCACGTGCAATTGGAACAAACTCATTAATCATTGTTGCACAGTCCTCAGCATCACCTACTGGATACTCTGGAATGTATGCCTTGATATTACGAAGAGCCATATTGTATGAAGCATTAAGAACTCCACAGTAAGCATCTCCACGACCCGAAGTAGTAACTGACTCATAATCCTCTTCAGCTGCTGCACAGAGCATTACAGGTCCATCAAACTGCTGGCTAAGCATTGTCTCTGATATCTCAGGACCGAAGTTACCAAGATATACACAGAGTGCATTACATCCTGCTGCCTTGATATCAGCAAGAGCATTCTTCATATCAATCTCGCTCTCGATGATTGTTACAGGACACTCATAGATATCTGTTGCATCATACTTAGCCTTGTATGCCTCTACAAGAGCTGTTCTTCTTCTGATTGTAAGCTCAGCTGGGAAACAGTCACGGCTAACGCCTACAATACCGATTTTTACCTTTGGTAAATTGTTCATTGGAATTTCCTCCTTTTTCCTTAGAAACTTTTGTGATATTTTCGTTTAATTATTTCTATACACTAACATTTGGACCAATAAGACCAATATGTGCACCAGCGTCAAGACCACCCTCAGCATGACCAATGAGCCACTTGTTCTTGGCTGTTATAAGCGCATCCTCATAGCCTGCATGATCCTTATCAAGTGGAAGATTAGTGTCCTTTGGAAGAACAATCACTACCTTAAATCCTGCATCACCAACGCTACATGGCGCATAATGAAGAGTTGTAGCATAGAGCTCTACGCCTACTCCCTTTGGACAAAGGAAAGTTTCTATCTTATTAGTATCATATGTGTAATCATCTGTAATATCCTGCTGACATCCAAGTAATAAGATGCAGTCTGTAGCTGCAATATCAAGCTCTGATGAACGATGATACTCAACTGCATTAAGAAGATGATTATGACCATTACAATATCCTATCTGAATAGGAAGCTCACCATAACTTACTGTCTGAATCTTCTCCATAAGTGATGTTGCCTCAAGACACTCTACTGATGGCTCATATTCTACCCCGTCAGGAAGTGGTGTCTGGTCCATTGCTGTAATCAGCTCTGTAAAATCAATCTCTGAGATAACACGTCCATATTTACGGAATGCCGCATCTCTAACGTTTTTAATCTCCATTTCTTTCCTCCTTTATAATATGCGTAACCCCCCGGTTAGCTTAATTACTTAATTATGTCAAATACTGGCTTGCATGCTGGATAAATCTGCTTGAACTGCTGATATCTATCCTCATACTTAGCTGTAAGCTCTGCATCTGGCTCAACAGTATCAATTACTTTGACAAGCTTAGCTGCTGCATCTTCAACTGAAGCAAATTCGCCACAGGCAACTGCTGCAAGCATTGCTCCTCCATATCCTGGTCCTTCTTCAGATTCGATTACATCCACCTTGATTCCAAGGATATTAGCAATCATCTTCTTCCATAATGGACTCTTAGCACCACCACCACAGATCTTAGTTCTCTCTATCTTAATTCCAAGAGACTTAGCAACTTCAAAGGAATCTCTAAGTGCAAATGCAACTCCTTCGAGTACTGCCTGATACATATCTGCTCTTGTTGTATCCATTGTCATACCAATGAATGTTCCTCTCGCATTAGGATTGTTGTGAGGAGATCTCTCGCCCATAAGATATGGAAGGAAGTAAACATGATTCTCACCAAGCTTCTCAATAGCCTTCTGCTCTCCAGCGAAATCATCACTCTTCATGATCTCTTCCATCCACCACTTATTACAAGATGCTGCGCTAAGCATACATCCCATAAGATGATAACTACCATCTGCATGTGCGAATGAATGAAGTGCATTGTTCTCGTCTACACCGAATGTCTTGGATGAAATAAAGATTGTTCCACTTGCTCGAAGAGAGATGTTACACATTCCATCTCCAACGGTACCTGTTCCAACTGCTGCTGCCGCATTATCACCTGCACCTGCAACAATCTTAACATTCTCAGACAGACCAAGCTTGGCAGCTATCTCTGGCTTAAGTGTTCCTACTGCCTCATAACTCTCATAGATCTTGGCAAGCTGTGATTCCTTAACATCACAGATCTCCATCATCTCCTTGGACCAGCATCTGTTCTTAACATCAAATAAAAGCATTCCTGATGCATCGGATACATCTGTACAATGTACACCCGAAAGCATATATGCAAGATAATCCTTAGGAAGCATTATCTTCTCAATCTTAGCAAAGTTCTCTGGCTCGTTGTTCTTAATCCAGAGAATCTTAGGAGCCGTAAATCCTGTGAAAGAAATATTGGCAGTATACTCACTGAGCTTGTCCTTGCCAATTACTTCGTTAAGATAATCACACTCCTTAACGGTACGTCCATCGTTCCATAAAAGTGCTGGACGAATAACATTATCATCCTTATCAAGAATTACAAGACCATGCATCTGGCCACCAAAACTTATTCCTGCGACCTGACTCTTGTCGCACTCAGAGATAAGTTCCTCAAGTCCTGCCATCGACTGCTCATACCAGTCTTCAGGCTTCTGCTCAGACCAGCCTGGGTTAGGGAAATATAATGGATATTCCTTAGATACAATCTTATGAATATGTCCTGTCTCATCCATAAGAAGGAGCTTTACAGCTGATGTTCCCAAATCAATTCCTATGTATAACATTCTTCAAAACCCTCCTGTTACTTGCCGCAGTCCAGTCTGCGAAACTACCATATTGAATGTCGTGCGCCGTGCACGTGCACGAATGCCCATATAAATATAGTATTCTATGTATGATTAATAATCAATTATTTTCTTTTGTCTTATGATAATTTTGGCAGTTTTCACTATTTTTGATATTTCCATTTTGTTTATTTTGCTCGTGCACGATGCACGATGAATAATTCACAATATTTTACTTTTGTGTTAACATTTTATATATACTATTTTTTATTGGAGTATTTTTGATTATGGCTACAATTAAGGAGATTGCTGAACAGGCTGGTGTCTCCAGAGGAACAGTTGACAGAGTCCTCAACAATCGAGGAGGTGTCAACGAGGAGACCGCCAGGCGCGTTAGAGCAATAATTAAAAAACTGGATTATAAGCCGAACGTTGCGGGAATTGCTCTTGCTGCTCAGAAGAAGAAGTATGTTATTGGAATTATTATTTTCAGTAGAAGGAATCCTTTTTTTGACGAAGTAACAAGAGGCTTTGAGCAGAAGGCAGAGGAGCTTGCCTTCTATGGCTGTGAGATTGTTATTAAGCGAGTTGCTTATCATCCTGAAGCGCAGTTATCTGCGATTAGGGCAAGTGTTAACG
This sequence comes from Lachnospiraceae bacterium, assembly GCA_045641365.1. Lineage (GTDB taxonomy): Bacteria > Bacillota > Clostridia > Lachnospirales > Lachnospiraceae > Colinaster. Next base: position 21,187 of record JAZUGT010000084.1, on the reverse strand, counting down.
AAGGAATTCAGGGTCTGATAATCACACCATATAATGACCCGGAGATATGTAAGGAACTCAATTCTCTATCCAACAGTGGAATTCCTGTTATTACTGTGAACTCGGATGCTGACAATATCAATCGACTTACATATGTAGGAAGTGACTATTATACATCAGGTATGGCTGCAGCTGCTCTGATGCAGATGACCACTACCGGGCCTGTTAATCTCGGAATAATCATGGGCGACTCTAATATCCTGTGTCATGCACAGCGTTACCTGGGCTTTCTCGACAAGGTCAGAGATGATTCCCGATTTAATATTGTTGCCAGCTTTGAGAATCATGATGATGACATTAAGAGTTACGATATAGTTAAGAAGATGTTATCAGACAATCCTGACATTAATGCATTCTTCTTTACTGCAGCCGGTGTTTACGGAGGTTGCAAGGCAATTCAGGGTGCATCTGAATCACGGGACTTCTGCGTTATTACATATGATGATGTATCATCTACTATAGATATGCTCAAGAAGGGCGTAATAACTGCAACAATTTGTCAGCAGCCAGGATGGCAGGGACGGAAGTCCTTAGAACTGATGTGGGATTATCTTACAGGTTCTATAACAACAATGGAAGATCACTATTATTCAGAACTCAATATTAAAATCCGGGAGACTACATAAGTCACCCGGATTTCTTATTATAATACTATACAATTCTTTCTCTTATCTTGACTCTCTAAAGTAAGCAAGTCCCAATGCCATTGGAGGCTGATTCTCCCTCTTATTACGCATACTTGTAATGATCAGAACTACAAGTGTAACAACATATGGAAGCATCTTGTATAACTCCTTAACCTCCATGTGCTCCATACCAGTAGGAATGTACATGTACAGAATATAGAGTCCACCGAAGAATACTGATGCAAGTACGCTTACATTAGGTCTCCAGATCGTGAATATTACGAGTGCAATGGCAAGCCATCCTCTATCACCAAAGGCATCATTACTCCATACACCACACGCGTAATCCATTACATAATAGAGACCACCAAGTCCTGCAATCATACATCCAATACATGTCGCAAAGTACTTATACTTCACAACGTCTATTCCTGCTGCATCAGCAGTTGCAGGATCTTCTCCTACTGCTCTCAGATGAAGACCGACTCTTGTATTCTTGATAATATATGCTGCTACCAGAGCAATGATTATAGCCAGATAAGTCATAAATCCATATGACAGGAATACCGAACCAAACCATCCTGTTGATGCTGCTATTGGAAGCTTCTTACTAAAGCAGTTACTTGTAGCAGACAGTGCGATGGATGGAACATCTGCCTTGGCAAGCTTGATTAACGAACCACCAAAGAAGTTACCTACACCTACACCAAATGTAGTCATCGCAAGACCTGTTACATTCTGATTCGCACGAAGTGTTACTGTCAAAAAGCAATATATAAGACCCATGAGAAGCGATCCAATAAGTGAACAAAGCATCGGAATTATAATTGCTAACGCTGGCTGAACATTGCCTGACTGCTCATAGAAGAAAGCTCCTATAACGCCACTTATTCCGCCAACATACATTACACCCGGGATACCAAGATTCAGATTACCTGACTTCTCAGTAATAATCTCACCTGTACTTCCATATAGAAGAGGAATGCCCTGTCCCACTGCACGGGGAATAAATGATATTAAGAAATCAATCATTGTCTGCGCCCTCCTTCTTCTTAGTAAACACTACCTTATAAGATATGAAGAACTCACATCCTATTATAAAGAACAGGATAATTCCCGTCATAATATCTGAGAATGACTGGTTCAGCTCGAAAACTGTGGCAATCTCACCTGCTCCTCTTCCCAGGAATACAATTAAGAAGCTTGTAAATATCATTGTAATCGGATTAAACTTAGCTAACCATGCAACCATAATAGCTGTAAATCCCTGTCCACCAGCGATGGTTGTTGTTATTGTATGATTGATACCACCAACCAGAAGTAATCCTGCCACACCACAGAGTGCTCCCGACAGAAGCATTGTTCTGATAATTACCTTCTCGACCTTTATTCCAACATAACGGGCAGTGTTCTCACTTTCTCCAACAACACATACCTCATAACCATGCTTTCCGTAATACAGATACACATATAATGCAAATGTAATAATTAACGCAATTGCAATACTGAGTATATACTTGTTACCAATCTCCGGTAACCATCCAACATTCGTATTCTGATTGATAATACCAATCTTACCCGAACCCTTTGGATTCTCCCAGAATACTGTATAGTACGCAACCAGCTGTGTTGCGATATAGTTCATCATAAGTGTTGAAAGAGTCTCATTAGTATTCCACAGCGCCTTACATATCGCTGGAATAAATCCCCATATTGCTCCTGCTAAAAGGCTTCCAACTATCATAATCAGAATAACAACAATATTAGGAAGCTTATCGCCAAGTGTAATCATGGCTGCCGCTGCTGCAAGTCCACCAATTAGTACCTGCCCTTCACCACCACAGTTCCAGAACTTCATCCTGAATGCAGGTGTCAGTGCAAGGGAGATTATCAGAAGTACTGACAGATTCTGAAAAGTAACCCATGTCTTACGTGTTGATCCAAATGCACCCTTTACTATTGTTGCATATATTGATATAGGATTATCACCTGTAAGAAGCATTGCTACAATTGCACACACTATAAGTGCCGCAACAATCGCTATTCCTCTAACTGTCCATGCCTTGCCTCTTGTCAGGTCATCTCTCTTTACCACGTGGAAAAGAGGCTCTCGTGATTTTCTATTCATTGGCTTCCTCCCCTCCAAGCTTTGTCATCAAGAGACCAACTTCATTCTTATCAGCTGTCTTTCCATCAAGAATTCCGCTTACCTGTCCATCGCAGAGAACAAGAATCTTATCAGAAATCTGAAGAAGGACATCCAGGTCTTCACCTACAAATATTACCGCAACGCCCTTAGTCTTCTGCGCATTAATCAGGTCATATATCGTATAAGAAGAATTGATATCAAGACCTCTTACCGCATATGCAGTCATCAGAACACTAGGTGAATTGGCAATCTCTCTACCAACCAGTACCTTCTGAACATTACCACCTGAAAGCTTTCTTACAGGAGTATCAATTCCAGGAGTCTTAACTTCAAGAGTATCAACTATCTTCTGTGCAAGCTCCTGCGGAGACTTCTTATCAGTAAATGGTGTCTTACCTTCTCTGAATGATCTGAGCATCATATTATCCGCAAGATCCATGTTACCTACAAGTCCCATTCCCAGTCTGTCCTCTGGAACGAAGCTAAGTGCAACACCCATATCCTGAATCTTTCTTGGATCCATTCCAATAAGCTCCTCAGTCGACCCGTCATCATCAATATATGTAACTGAACCGCCTGCTACTGGCTGAAGGCCCGCAATTGCTTCAAGAAGTTCCTTCTGGCCACAGCCTGATATTCCTGCAATTCCAAGAATTTCACCACTATTGGCGGTAAAAGTAATATCCTTTAACTTTGTGATACCCTCTTCATCAACTACGCTAAGTCCGTTAACAGCAATTCTTGGCTTAGGATTGACAGGTTCTGGTCTCTCTATATTAAGAACAACCTGACGACCAACCATCATATTGGTCATCTCCTGAGCATTGGTCTCTTCCGTTATCATATCGCCAATATACTCACCCTGTCTGAGTACTGCCACCCTGTCAGATATCTCCTTAACCTCATTGAGCTTATGTGTAATAATAATTACAGCCTTACCATCTGCCCTCATGTTACGAAGAACATTGAATAGCTTCTCTGTCTCCTGTGGAGTCAGTACGGCCGTAGGCTCGTCAAGAATCAGTATATCAGCACCTCTGTATAAGACCTTGACAATCTCAACTGTCTGCTTCTCTGATACACTCATATTAAATATCTTCTTGTCTGGATCAACATCAAATCCATACTTATCACAAATAGACTTAATCTTAGCCCTTGCATTCTTTATATTGAGTGAACCCTTTTCACCAAGAACAATATTCTCTGTTGCCGTAAGTACATCTATTAACTTAAAGTGCTGATGTACCATACCAATTCCAAGGTCAAATGCATCCTTAGGTGACTTAATACTAACCTCTTCTCCATCAATGAATATGCTTCCCTCATCCGGATAATATATACCCGATAACATATTCATAAGAGTTGTCTTACCACTTCCATTCTCACCCAGAAGTGCCAGTATCTCACCCTTATAGATATCCATTGTTACATTGTTATTGGCCTTAATTACGCCAAAGCTCTTGCTAAGATTCTTAACTGAAATAGCTAATTCTTTACTCATCTTAACCCCTTTTGAAACACTATCGCCGATTAGCAGTCGTCAAATGCTTTTGGGCAAGCCCAAAGCATTTTCCTCGTTGCCATAACAAAAAGCTAGGGATAAATTACTTATCCCTAGCAATTCTAGCATTATTAGCCATATCATACAAGTATGACTGAAATCATATCTTAAAAACTATTAGAAAGCTGTATCAAGAAGTGTGATTCCATCAATCTGAACATCGAAGTATGGTGCTGAACGGAATCCTGCACCTGACTCATTGAAGAAGCCATCTGTTACTACTTCGTGATCTGGTGTGTAATCTGCATCTGTATCAACATCAGCCATGTATGAATCGAGCTGTGCGCCACCTACTGTAAATGTAGATACGTCAAATACATGAACCTTACCTGACTCAATGTCAGCCTGAACTGCTGCAACAGCTTCCTTTGTACCTTCAGCTGCAGCTGAACCAAAATCTGTAAGACATACTGAACCAGAAGCGATTGTTCCTACCCAGTCAGTATCGATTGCTGTACCATTCTGAACACAGCCCATAGCATACTCAAAGTATGGAGCCCAGTTAATTCTTGATGAAACGATAAATGTGTTAGGACCAACACTTGCTGTGCTACCATTGTATGATACGTTTGGAACACCTGCTGTCTCACAAGCTGTAGGAGCACCCATTGAATCTGCATGCTGGCTTATAAGTACACAACCATCATTGATAAGAGTGTTAGCTCCTTCCTTCTCAGCTGTCTCATCATACCATGAACCAGTAAATGTTACTTCCATAGTAGCTGTTGGACATACTGAACGAGCACCAAGATAGAATGATGAATATCCAGAGATAACCTCTGCATATGTATATGCACCAACGTAACCAATCTTAGCCTGATCTGCTGTGATCTCACCAGCCTCAATCATCTCGTTAAGCTTCATACCTGCAGCAACACCTGCAAGATATCTTCCTTCGTAGATTGCAGCAAATGCATTGTGGAAGTTGCTAAGGTTCTCTGTATGAGCCTTTGTACCTGTTGCATGAGCAAACTGTACTTCAGGATACTCCTTAGCAGCCTCGATCATGTAATCCTCATGACCAAATGAATCAGCAAAAATGAAGTTACATCCTTCATCTGCAAGCTCACAAGCTGCATCGTTACACTCCTGACCCTCAGGAATGTTTGTCTTGATTACATACTCAATTCCCATCTTCTCACATGCTTCCTTAGCACCATTTAAGAAGTTAAGGTCGTATGTTGAGTTCTCGTCATGCAGGAAAATGAAACCTGCCTTAACCTTTGTTCCTTCTGCAGTTGCTGCTGTATCAGCGCTTCCAGTTGTATCAGCTGCTGCGCTTCCACATGCACAAAGTGCAAATGTCATTGAAACTGCAAGAAGTAATGCTGTTAATTTTTTCATTGTTGTCTCTCCTCTAAAACTTTTTCCATAACAATATTACCCTACTTGAAGAAAATAGCAAAAAACAGCCATTTTTACAAGTTTATTTTGAATAATTGGCATTTTTACCAAATTATTGCTCTCTAAATACTACCTTACCGGTAGATGCGTCCATTGACTCAACTATTGCAAGTGACTCCAACTGATATCCAAGATTACGAATAATTGTTCCACCTGTCTGGAATCCCTTCTCAATGGCAATTCCGATTCCCTCTACAGTTGCTCCCGCCTGCTGAACTATCTGAATGAGTCCCTGAAGCGCACATCCGTTGGCAAGGAAATCATCTATAATAAGCACATGATCGTCTTCTGAAAGAAACTTCTTACTTACAATGACATGGTTGATATTCTTATGTGTAAATGACTCAACCTCTGCAGTATACATCTCACCATCAAGATTAATACTCTGACTCTTCTTGGCAAATACTACTGGAACACCATATCTGAGTGCCACTACACTTGCTATTCCAATTCCGGAAGCTTCAATTGTAAGAATCTTATTAATATTCTTACCTGAAAATCTTCTCTGGTATTCCTTAGCCATCTCATCAAACAGCTGAACATCCATCTGATGATTCAGAAAACTGTCCACCTTAAGAATATTACCTTCCTTAACAATTCCATCCTTTGCAATTCGCTCTTCTAAGCAGTTCATATGCCCCTCACCTTTATTAAAATAATAGAATTATGTTAACCAACATTGCACAGGCTATTTTGTAAGTCTGACAGTCTCTCTTGCAATCGCAAGCTCTTCGTCCGTAGGAACAATCATAGTCACTACCTTATCTTCTGGCTTTGACAGAATCACTTCCTCACCACGAATCTTGTTCTTCTCAGCATCTACACTTGTTCCAAGGCATGTAATATACTGACCAATTAATTCTCTTACAATAGCATTATTCTCACCAATTCCAGCTGTGAATACGATTACATCCACGCCTCCCATGGCAATCATATATGCTCCAATATACTTTGCTACTCTGTATGCATATGCATCAAGGGTATCCTTAGCCATCTGATTACCAGCTGCTGCCGCATCTCCAAGATCACGGAAATCACTTGATAATCCACCACTAAGTCCAAGTACACCTGACTTCTTATTAAGGACATTAACAACTTCGTCAGCTGACATTCCTTCCTTATCAGCAATAAAACCAACAATTGCCGGATCAATATCACCAGCTCTTGTACCCATGATTAGTCCCTCCAGAGGAGTAAGTCCCATTGATGTATCTATAGATTCACCATTTTTAACGGCTGATATAGAAGCACCATTACCAAGATGACATACTACAATCTTAAGGTCCTTACGATCCTTGCCAAGAATCTTGGCAGCTCTGTCAGATACAAAGTCATGGCTTGTTCCATGGAAGCCATATCTACGAACCTTATACTTCTCATAATACTCATATGGAAGACCATACATATATGCCTTCTTAGGCATTGTCTGATGGAACGCTGTGTCAAAAACTGCTACCATTGGAACGCCTGGCATAACATCAGCACATGCATTGATACCAATGATATTAGCTGGATTGTGAAGTGGTGCAAGATCATTGCACTCTTCGATTGCAGCTAAAACCGCATCATCAATCACAACAGAGGAAGCGAACTTCTCACCACCGTGCACAACTCTGTGTCCTACTGCATCTATCTCAGATAGCGACTTAATTACGCCAACCTTATCATCTGTGAGCTTCTCAATCACAAGCTTAACTGCATCCTTATGATCCTTCATTGGAACCTCGGTTGTAACCTTATCTCCACCCGCTGGTGTATGAGTGATAGCACTTCCATCTATTCCAATTCTCTCGCAAAGACCCTTTGCAAGTACTTCTTCTCTATCTGCCTCAATGAGCTGGTACTTGAGGGATGAACTTCCACAGTTAATAACTAATACATTCACAATATTGTCCTCCGAATTATGTCAACCATACTAAATTATCACACCTTTATATCAGACCCGCTTTAGTATGCTCTGCCCCAGTATACCATCTTAGTTGCTGGCTTACCGCAGCATACACATGTATCTGCAATCTTCTCCTGCTCAAATGGCATACAACGGCTTGTTGCAGACATCTTCTCCTTAATCTTATCTTCACAATCCTGCTCACCACACCACATTGCCTTAACAAATCCTGGTGTTGTATCAAGAATCTTCTGCATCTCGTCGAGATTCTTAGCCACATATGTGTGCTCGTCTCTGTGTGCCCTTGCTGTCTCAAGCATTGACTTCTGAATTGTATCAAGTAACTCTGTTACCTTTGTCTCAAGCTCATCAAGACTGCACTCAATCTTCTCACCATTATCACGACGGCCAAGAATGCACTTACCTGCCTCAATGTCCTTAGGACCAATCTCAACTCTAAGAGGAATACCTCTCATCTCCTGCTCTGAGAACTTCCATCCTGGACTCTTATCAGAGTCATCAACCTTAACTCTGCAGCCAGCCTTAGCTAATCTCTCCTTAAGCTCTGCAGCCTTCTCAAGTACGCCTTCCTTCTTCTGCATAATAGGAATAATCATAACCTGTGTTGGAGCAACCTTAGGTGGAAGAACAAGTCCTGAATTGTCTCCATGCACCATAATCATGGCACCGATAAGACGAGTTGTTGTTCCCCATGAAGTCTGATGAACATACTTAAGTGTATTATCCTTATCTGTAAACTGAATTCCAAAAGCCTTGGCAAATCCGTCACCGAAGTTGTGGCTTGTTCCTGACTGAAGGGCCTTGCCATCATGCATAAGCGCCTCGATTGTATATGTCGCTTCTGCTCCGGCAAACTTCTCCTTGTCAGTCTTACGTCCCTTAATAACAGGAATCGCGAGAACCTCCTCACAGAAATCAGCGTAGATATTAAGCATCTGAATTGTACGAGCCTCAGCATCCTCAGCTGTAGCATGAGCTGTATGGCCTTCCTGCCATAAGAACTCTCTACTACGAAGGAAAGGTCTTGTCTCCTTCTCCCAACGAACTACTGAACACCACTGGTTATATACCTTAGGCAGATCTCTGTATGACTGAATATCATTCTTGTAGAAATCACAGAAAAGTGTCTCTGATGTAGGACGTACGCACATTCTCTCCTGAAGTGGATTGAGTCCACCATGAGTAACCCATGCTACTTCTGGTGCAAATCCTTCTACATGATCCTTCTCCTTATTAAGAAGGCTCTCAGGAATGAACATAGGAAGGTATACGTTCTCAACGCCAGTCTCCTTGAAACGGGCATCCATCTGTGACTGAATTAACTCCCAGATAGCATATCCTGCCGGCTTGAACACCATACATCCCTTAACACTTGTGTAGTCCATAAGCTCTGCTTTCTTAACTACATCTGTATACCACTGTGCAAAATCCTCCTCCATAGAGGTAATTGCTTCAACTAATTTCTTATCTGCCATTACTTTCTCCTTTTATAATTAATATCTTCTTTATTCTATCACTAAATAATCACAATTCAATTACTAATTGCCACTAAATCAGTCAATTTCGTCGCAAATTACGATTATTTCCCCCGATTTAGGATGTACAAACTCAAGTCGGCACGCCTTGAGGGCAACTGCACTCACTCCTGTCTTCTCACTTTCTGACTGTGATGCGTCAGTTCCATATCTTCTGTCTCCAAGAATCGGATGTCCCATCCCTGCGAGCTGTACCCTTATCTGATGATGACGCCCTGTTAGCAGATGAATATATATCTTACTTGAATTGTCGCCTTCTTCTAATACTCTGTACTCAAGAACCGCTTTCTTCGCCTCGGGCGTATCCTTGCTGCATATTCTCGACAGATTACTCTTTTTATCAGTGCAGATATAGTCTGTAAGTCTATATGGAAAAACGACTGCCTCTGACTCTTCCTTAATGCCCTCATTATCTGTACTGCCCTTGCAATCAACTGGAGCGATATGGCCATACACCACCGCTTCGTAGTACTTCTGCATTCTGTCATCGTGAAGCATGGCTGACAGTTTTGCCGCAGAATCCTTATCTTTTGCCATAAGTACAATTCCTGATACCGGCTGGTCAAGTCTGTTAATTATTGCAATATATGGAATCCCACTGCTCTTATCCCCGGCAGAAAGATAATTCATACATTCGCTATAGAGATCTTTCTGACCAAGTCTTGAAGTCTGAGTAGCCAATCCTGATGGCTTATGAACAGCCAGTATGTAATTGTCTTCATATAATACTGTAGCTCTCAAATCAGTCTTCCCTATATGTTACTTTGCCAGACGTCTTAATACTTCACATACGAAGTTATATGTTCTGGCAACAGATTCAATACTTAAGCTCTCTCTATATGTGTGAATCTCTTTGATATCAGGACCAATGGATATACAGTCCAGATCATCAACCTTTGCAGCAAAATAACCACACTCAACACCTGCGTGAATTGCTTCTATTACTGGCTCCCTGCCATACTGCTCATTATACACACTTCTACATAAGTCCCTGAGTGTAGAGTCCGTTCTGTACTTCCATCCTGGATAATCTCCCTCAAACTCTACGCTTCCGCCCAGTTCATTGATTATGCCCTCAACGTCTTCTTTCAGGTCTGTCTTCTCAGAATCTACAGAACTTCTAAGACAGTTCGCTATATGTACACTCTTTGGTGTCCTCACAGGTGTACCTTGTCCATTGTCCTCCATTGATACCTCTGTACTAAGAGTTCCCAAATTAAGCGAAGTCTGAACTAGGCCTTCTACATCCTGACTCATCCTGACTACACCATTAGGAATCTTAGTTAATAAGTCTATAACTCTGTCCGATGACTCCTTTGTCATTACGTTTGTATGCAGACTTCCTATCTTCATACCAGAATACATATCTGCATCGGTATAGACATCTTCCTCAGAATAAGCCGGATCAAGGCTGATTATACGCGACTCTACAGTCATACCCTGATCAGTATTGGCATAATTCTTCTTAAGTTCTGCAGCTATTGTCTTGAACTCATCGAAAAACGTATCGTAATCCGCATTGGTTAACATAATTACTGCGGATGATTCAACTGCTATTGCATTGTCCTTTGCTCCACCGCAGGCCTCGATTATTCTGATTCCAGGCTTATTATTAAGTCTGTCAAGCAGCTGACCAAGCAATATACAGGCGTTCGCCCTGTTCTTATGAATCTCTATACCTGAGTGACCACCTGTAAGTCCTGATATTTTTATCTCAAGAACTGTTCCATCCATCGACTCTGTATCAACAGGAATGCTTCCTCTTCCCACAGTTCCGCCTGCACAGCTTACAGTGAATACGCCTTCTACCTCTGAATCAATGTTGATCATTGTGTGACCCTTAAGATCAGCTGCATCATAGGCTGCTGCACCTAACATTCCTATCTCTTCATCGACAGTGAAGACAGCTTCAAGATTAGGAAGTTCCTGTTCTTCGTCCTCAAGAAGGGCTAATGCCATTGCTACTGCAATTCCATCATCACCTCCAAGAGTTGTTCCCTTTGCCTTAATCTCGCCATCCTCGACATAGATATCTAATCCTTCTGTCTCCATATCCTTAGTACATTCAGGTGACTTCTCACATACCATATCCATATGTCCCTGAATGATTACCGTATTCTCTGTTTCTATCCTGGATTTCTTAAATATTGTAACGTTACCAGCCTTATCCTGAACTGTCTTAAGTCCACGACTTTTTCCGAAGTCACGCAGGTAGTTACTTATCTTACCCGTATTGCCAGAACCGTGCGGAATCTTTGTAATCTCCTCAAAATAGTGTAATACTCTGGCTGGTTCATATCCTATTAATTCGCTCATTATTAATCCCCCATTATATCTGCTCAAGAATAAATTCTTTTACCTTGGTAAGCTTACTCTTCTTCCATTCTTCTGTCTCGGCCTGACTGGCTATAGGACATATAATCTGCATATCCAGCGCCTCACCCGGAACCCTTCCACTTCTTAGTGGTTCATAGAAATTCTCATGCCAGTCCTCTTCAGTAGCGTTCATATACTTCTCAGGCTTAAGATATATCTGCTGTCTCTTAGTAGCTGAAATGAAAGCCTTGGCTGATAGTGGCTCTAAAAGTTCATATTCGTCTTCCTGAACGTCCTCAAATATATCAGGCAGCTCGCCCTTAATCACCCGTTCGTTATCCCTATCAATCAAAAGGCCCATTGCATCGAACGTAAAGTCCTCATCTGTCAGATTAAGTCTAATCAACAGACCCTTCTCTGTATTGAACTGAGAACGCTGGTAATCAGTATCAAATACGAAGTTTCCAAGTGAATAGAAAATCGCCTTGCCTGGAAAGGTCTCATAATTCATAGGCACATGTGGATGATGTGATATAACAATGTCCGCTCCCATATCAAGATAGTCCATATATCTTTTTCTTGTATAAGGTGACGGAAGAGATGTAAACTCTTCTCCACCGTGTGCTACAACAATACACCAGCGACACGTCTTCTTAATCTCCTTAATTGTCGCTTCAATACGTTCCATATCACTCCAGCTAAAGCAGCCAGGTGTCTCATCATCGGCTTTCCTGCAGGCTCTCTGATATCCCACACCAAACATTCCAATTCCACCTGCTTCGTCTAGTATGACAGGCCTGGCTGCTTCTAAGATATTCATTCCCGCACCAATTGTAAGCGCACCGTTTTTTTCTGCCTCTATAAGAGTATCCTTAAGTCCGTCAGGTCCTGCATCCATAATATGATTATTACAGATATTCCATATATCTGCCTTGATCTTATTAAGAAAAACGGTGACCTCTGGGCTCATGCTATGCGTAAGTGCTGCTACACCATTAGGAGCAATCTTCTTGCTACCATTAGATAATGCCCCCTCCACATTAACACACACATGCTCACCACTATGAAGGAACTCTAACACCTCCTTATCAAGGAGATTCTCATCCTTCCACTTCTGGTCCATATAATGGTCGAATCCAATATCGCCCGCAAATACTATCGAAGTCCTATCCATACCTGCACCTTTACTTACAGCTGAATCTATATAAAAGAAAAGCACGCTTCGCGAACTTTGTCTTTTATCATGTATAAAAAAATATACTCACATTACTTCCTATGTGAGTATATCATATTTAGGGTTATTTCTCTATTTTTTGGCGCATACGATATGGGCGCGACCAGAGGGATGCGCATGTAAGACAATATGGGGCGTCCTTAATCATTTTTATACTTTGAAGCGATATCCTACCCCCCATATTGTCTCAATATACTGTGGGTTCGCAGTATCTATTTCAACCTTTTCTCTTATCTTCTTGATGTGAACTGTTACAGTTGCTATGTCTCCAATGGAATCCATATCCCATATCTCACGGAAAAGCTCGTCCTTGCTGTACACATGATTAGGATTCTCGGCAAGAAATGTAAGCAGATCAAATTCCTTGGTTGTAAACTGCTTCTCTTCGCCATCTATATATACACGTCTGGCTGTCTTATCAATCTTAATTCCTCTTATCTCAATAATGTCATTCTTCTTAACATTAGTATAGACAAGTCTCTCATATCTTGCAAGGTGTGCCTTTACTCTTGCAACAAGCTCACTAGGGCTAAATGGCTTGGTCATGTAGTCATCTGCGCCTAAGCCCAGTCCTCTAATCTTATCGATATCATCCTTCTTGGCTGATACCATTAAGATTGGAATCTGCTTCTCTTCTCTTATCTTCTTGCAGACTTCAAATCCATCCAGTCCAGGAAGCATAAGATCAAGTACAATAATATCAAATTCCTCTTCAAGCGCCCTTATTAGTCCTCTGTCTCCAGAATTCTCAATAACCACTTCGAAATCGCTCAATTCCAGATAATCCTTCTCAAGCTCAGCAATTGCCTGCTCATCTTCTATAATTAACACTCTGCTCATCTTATTCTTCTCCTTCCTGCTCTATATACTTACGGAAGACAAAGTGCATACATGTACCTTCACCTTCCTTGCTGGTTGCCCAGATATATCCCCCATGATCCTCGATAATCTTCTTAACAATTGAAAGACCTATTCCACTTCCACCCTGCGCAGAGTTACGTGAGGCGTCCGTGCGATAGAATCTTTCGAATATTTTTCCAAGATCCTTAGCGGCAATTCCTTTTCCATTATCTTCAATCTCTATTCTTACTGAATCCACCGCATCAAGAAGCCTTATCTCAATAAGTCCTTCTTCCTTATCCATATACTTGATGCTGTTGCCTATTATGTTATTGACTACCTTGCGCATCTGAATAGGATCTGCAATTACTCTTGTTCCTGGCTGTAAGAGATTCTCATAATTAATCCTGATGTTCTTGCTCTCTAAGTCCATTCCTACTTCTTCCACACAGTCTCCAAAGAAGTCTGCCACATCAATTCGATGGAAGGTATACGGAATTCTGTTATTGTCAATTCCAGAGTAATACGTAAGCTCATTCAGTAATCTATCCAGTTCTATTGCCTTGGAATAGATAGTCTTAATATACTTATTCCTCTTCTCCTCTGTATCCGCAACACCATCAATTATTCCTTCTGCATATCCCTTAATTGCTGTGATGGGTGTCTTAAGATCGTGTGTAATATTGCTTATAAGTTCTCTGCTCTTGGCCTCGTTGTGCACCGTATCGTCACTTGATTCCTTCAGCCTCAGCCTCATATCTTCGTAGCTTCTATATAGATCGGCTATCTCGCCATCTACCTCTGAGGCATCAAGTACATAATCGAAGTCTCCCTCTGCTATCTTCTTCATCGCCTTATTAAGCTTACGCACATGCAGGAATACACCCTTGCTAACCCACGTGGTTAACATAACTGCCACAATGATCAGAACAATAATCAGTATATACAGCGCATCTATTACAAAGGCTCTTGAAAGTTGTGGATCATCATAGATTCCCACAAATATGCATGCAAACAGAGTAAGTAATATCGGCAATGACATAAGCGATATGAACATTACCGTTAATCTCTTCTTAAGATCCATGTCTACCTCTTTCCTACGAGTAATTCAGCACGCACAAGTGCTGCTCTCTTATATAATATAACACCTCTTTATTATGCAAAAAAGAATGTGAATATTAGTTTTTATTAAAATTCTATTAACTTACGAGCTGTTGCGACCTGTCACAGCTAATGATATGATAGTCGCATGATTAGACAGTTTACTTTTGATATTACAGATTTAGATGCCAACAAAAAAATATATACATTTCTTAAGGAGCATCATTTTTCCAGACAAGTCATAGTTGAACTTAAGCGACAGGCAGAAAGTATTCTGGTTAATGGTGAATGGGTCCATATTAATCACGTTCTTAACGAAGGTGATCTTCTTAAGGTTACGCTCCGAGAAGTTGCATCATCTGAAGGCATAGTTCCTAACGATATTCCTGTTGATATCATATATGAAGATGAAGACCTTCTTGTAGTAAATAAGCCTTCGGGTATGCCAATTCATCCATCTCTCAACCACTATGAGGGCACTCTGGCGAATGCTCTCGTGTCTCGATATGATTTACCAGATGATAACTTTGTATTCAGATGCATTAACCGGCTGGATAAGGACACTACAGGACTTACAATTGTAGCTAAGAATATGATTAGTGGTGCAATTCTGTCCAATATGATGAAGACACGTGAGATTAAGCGCGAGTATCTCGCAATTGTAGAAGGAATTCCTGCTCCATTGACAGGTACTATTAATGCTCCCATCGCCCGTATAGATGATTCACTTATTACAAGGTGTGTGAATTTTGAAAAGGGAGAGCACGCCGTTACACATTATAGAACTCTATCCTCGCATGTCTATGACAACAAGGATATTTCCCTTGTTTCTCTGATTCTTGAAACGGGAAGAACACATCAGATTCGTGTTCATATGTCGCATATTGGTCATCCACTTATAGGAGACTATATATATAATCCTGATTCCAATATAATAAGCCGACAGGCATTACATGCCCACCGGCTTACATTCACACATCCTATAACCGGAAAAGTAATGGATCTTACTGCTCCGCTTCCCGAAGATATGACAACAATACTTGGTAATTAACCAAAGTATTCTATTAATTCCTTCATATTATTGCAGATATTGTTGATACTATCAAGGCTCTCTGTAAGCTCTGCAATATCTCTGTTAACGCTATCTGAGGATGCTGACACCTGCTCTGATACTGCTGCATTCTCTTCACTTGTTGCTGACAGTGTCTGAACAACCTGTACAAGTTCATCCTTAACACATCCGAGCGAATCTGACTTCTCTCTGATATTGTTGAGCTTTCCTGTAATCTCGTCAACATTCTTTACGAGTATCTCCATCTTCGCCTGAACATCTGAGGACTTGGCGATCTGAACCTTGTTAGCTTCAACAAGACTCTCATTGCACTGCTTTGTTCTATCCATAATGGTTACAATCTCGTTGATTGCATCTGCTGTATCACTTGCTGACTCAGCTGAACTCATTGCAAGATTCTTAATCTCATCTGCAACTACTGCAAATCCCTTACCAAGCTCGCCTGCATGACTAGCCTCGATTGAAGCATTAAGAGCAAGAAGATTAATCTGGAATGCTATATTATCAATTGTCTTAACAATCTTGGTTGCGTTCTTGGAACTCTCGACTCCTCGCTCAATCTCTTCAGACACTGTTGCAACGATTCTATTGTTCTCCTCAATACTGTCATTGAGATCCTTAATGCTCTCACCTGACTCATCAACACAAGCTCTAACTGTACCAATGAATTCAAATCCTTCATTAATCTCCATATTAACAACATCAAGACTTGTCGAGAACTCCTCTGTTGATGCCATTGCCTGCTGTGTAGCAGAAGCCTGAGCAGTTGCACCATTAGCGACATTACCCATTGCTTCGTTGATATCACCCATCTCGGAAGCAGTTCTCTCAGATATATCCTTAACTAATGCGCTATACTCATTAAGTTCTCCATAGTTATCATTAAGCTTTCCACCAAGCTTAATAGATACTTTATTAAGGAATTTACTACTGATGAACATTATTACAATGACAATCAGTATGGCCATAACAACAAAGTTAAGTACAACCTGTATAATTGTCTTCTCAAGTGCGGCCTGTCTGATACCAGTGAATATCATTCCAACAAACTGTCCATCATTATAAAGTGGAAGATAACAGATTGTATACTTCTTTCCGAAAATCTCGGTATTATTCTTAGTATAAATCTCACCTGACTTTACTGCCTTATAGATCTTATCATCAGCTGTTGTTCCAATTGCATACTGTCCATTCTCGTCCTTGATATTAGTAAGAACTCTTGTATTATCCCAGAATACAGTATGGAATACATTCTCATCATAATCATTGATTGTATTGAACAGGTCTACCGTAATCTCAGTATCATCGCAGTATAACTTCTTACTTTCTGCGTCATAGCTCCATACTGCATTACCATTCTCAAGCAATTCCTTAAAATGTACTGTCGCTATCTCTGCTGCAACCTTATAGTCAGCCTGAATTGCATTATTGCTGACAATTACGGATGTAATACTAAGTATCAATGCAACTATCAGAATTGATAAAACTATTAATCTTCCCAGCTGCTCCTTTACTGTCTGGTCCTTAAGCGACTTTACTTCTTTCGCCATCTTTCCCCTCCTTTGACATATGTCAAATCTCCTATCCTTCTGCTGTATCTACTCTATCCGAATCACAATTCATCGAATGAAACTGTCTTATCAGTTCAGCTTCACACTGTGACTGATGTTCCTCATGTAACTGGAACATTGCACTCATTCTCTTTCCAGCAATTTTTTCATCATCAAGCTGCTTCGCAAGCCAGTCTCCTCTTCGATCTTCCATAGCCTGAAAAGATCTTTCTTCCCTGACCATAGACTGGTTAACACCCTTGTCCGCATTACTCTTTGTATATGAAACAGGTCTTGTACTTTTAACAGAACTACTCCTGCCTGCCACATGTGTCACCTGTCTGGCAGGCATTGAATTACTGACATCTGAGCTTCTTCTGGCCAGTTCATTGCCTCTGCCACTCTTGTTCCTCGCCTTAATGATAACGAATATTGCCACTGCAAAATATCCCAGTACTACAACTATCGCCTGCATATTCTTCCCCTGTTAATTGCTGTATATAGTCTACTCAGACTTTACTGTTGCTGATAATGCTGCGGCTGCTCCTGCAAGATTAGCAATCTCGGATGGAACAACAATCTTAGTTGCCTGACCATCTGCCATCTGTGCAGCTGCCTCAAACTGCTTTAATGTAATATACTGAGCTGAAGGATTAGCTTCGTTAATAAGCTTGATTGACTCAGCCTGCGCTCTCTGTACTGCCAAAAGAGCCTGAGCCTCACCTTCTGCCTCTCTGATTCTCTGCTCCTTAACCGCGTCAGCTCTAAGAATTGCTGCTTCCTTCTCACCTTCTGCAAGAGTGATTGCTGACTGCTTCTTACCTTCTGCAGTAAGAATTGCTTCTCTCTTCTCTCGCTCAGCACGCATCTGCTTCTCCATTGCATCCTGGATACTTCTTGGTGGCTGAATGTTCTTTACCTCAACTCGGTTAACCTTGATTCCCCACTTGTCTGTGGCATCATCAAGAATTGTAGTAATCTGTCCGTTAATTGAATCTCTTGAAGTAAGTGTCTCATCAAGAGTCATTGATCCAATGATATTTCTAAGTGTAGTTGCTGACAGATTCTCTATAGCTGCAATTGGTCTCTCAACTCCATATGAGAACATCTTGGCATCAAATACCTCAAAGAATACTACGGAATCTACCATCATTGTTACATTATCCTTAGTAATTACTGGCTGTGGCTCGAAGTCTGCAACCTGCTCTTTAAGTGAGACCTTCTTAACAACCTTATAGAAAAATGGAATCTTTAAGTGAAGTCCTGCCTCCCATGTTGCATTATACTGGCCTAAGAACTCAACTACCCACGCATTGGCCTGTGGTACAATGCAGATACATCTGAATAATGTAATAACTAATAAAGCTAAAATTACTAAAACTGCATATCCCATTTTATTTCCCTCCGTTTAAACAGTTATCATTACTATGATACCACATATTTGAATTTTTTGTTATTTTTCACGAAACATATTCATTCAAAACAAGTTTCTAGTCTTCCAAGGAATGAATGTAGTTAACATAATCTACGACCATCATTGCCATCTTGAATGTAAGTGCATCATCAAACACTCTCATATCCAGACCTATCTGCTTCTGAAGCTTTTCCATTCTATATACGAGAGTATTTCTATGAATATACAACTGCCTTGATGTCTCTGATACATTCAGGCTGTTTTCAAAAAACTTGTAGACCGTAGTAAGTGTCTCCTCGTCAATATCTGTTGGACTAATATCACCAAATACTTCCTTCACAAAAAGCTCGCAGAGGTTGATTGGTAACTGATATATTAACCTTCCAATTCCAAGATTCTCATAAGAAAGAGTGGTCATCTGGGAATAGAATATATTACCAACATCAAGCGCCATCATTGCTTCCTTATATGACTTAGATATGTCCTTGAGTTCTCTCACAGTCAGCCCATAGGATACTCTGACGTTAATCATTGCCTCTGTATTAAGTAGTGATACTATACTATCTGCTGTCTCCATCAGATCTTCTTTGTTATAGTTATCTTCAAGATCCTTAATAAGAATTATATGCTGTTCATCAACTGATACAATATAACTTCCCGACGATGGCACATACAGACTCTTCAACAGTTGCATACATACACTGTCTCTGTCAGATCCAGTCTCTATTACATATACAACTCTCTTTCTGTCGTTCTCAATATGAAGCTTCTGTGCCTTATTATGTATATCCACAAGCAGCATATTATCCAGAAGAAGATTCTGAAAGAAACTGCTCTGATCAAGTCTCTCCTGGTATGCCACCATTAGTGTCTGGATCTCTGCAGCTGCAACCTTGCCCATAGTATGAGCCATCTGGTCATCTCCCTTTGAGACAATCACATATCTTGTATCTCCATCTTCACTTGCCTTCACGAGATAACATTCTGCAACCACCTGGCTTTCGGCTGGTGAATCAATAAAACCTTTAATTATTGACAATTCCACAGTCTCTCCGGAAAGTGTCGATGCAACTTCATGTCCATTCTCATCATATACACTAAATTCGACTTTTGTTATTTTCTTTAATTCTTCTATTGTGTTCTGAATTATCTGATTTGATATCATATGTTCCTCTCATATTGTAGTTATAATACTCTTATTCTATCACATTTTCGGATATATGACCCTCTGAATATATTTCATATATGCGGCTCTTCAATATAAAAAAGGGAGATGCAATGCATCTCCGTAATTCATTCTCTGACTTAACAGAACAATTACTAGTTAGTAATAACCTGCTCTGTCTCCTTATCGAATACGTGTACCTTCTCAACATCGAATGCAAGCTTAACCTTATCGCCAGGTCTAGCTGTTGTACGAGGATTAACTCTAGCTGTGATAGGGAACTCCTCAAGATCGAAGTAAAGGTAAACTTCTGCACCAAGAAGCTCGTAAACCTTAACTGTTGACTCGAATGTACACTTAGCTGTCTCGATGAACATCTCTGAATCGTAAACATCCTCTGGACGAATACCAAATGTAACTGTCTTTCCATCATAACCACCCTCGATAAGCTTCTTAGCCTTTGCTGGAGGTAATGGAAGTGACTGGCCAGCGAATAAGAGATTAACTTCTTCGCCCTTAACCTCAACCTTAGCATCAAGGAAGTTCATCTGTGGTGAACCCATGAATCCTGCTACGAAGAGATTCTGTGGCTTGTCATAGAGGTTCTGTGGTGTATCAACCTGCTGGATAACACCGTCCTTCATAACTACGATTCTTGTACCAAGTGTCATACCCTCTGTCTGATCATGTGTTACGTAGATGATTGTTGCATCAAGTCTCTGATGAAGCTTAGCAATCTCAATTCTCATCTGTACACGAAGCTTTGCATCAAGGTTTGATAAAGGCTCGTCCATAAGGAATACCTTAGGGTTACGAACGATTGCACGACCCATAGCAACTCTCTGTCTCTGACCACCTGAAAGAGCCTTTGGCTTACGATCAAGTAATGCTGTAAGATCAAGAATTCTAGCTGCTTCCTTAACCTGCTTCTCGATCTCATCCTTTGGAACCTTACGAAGCTTAAGACCGAAAGCCATGTTATCAAATACTGTCATATGTGGATAAAGAGCGTAGTTCTGGAATACCATTGCGATATCTCTGTCCTTAGGCTCTACATCGTTAACTACCTTATCACCAATCTTTAACTCACCTGAAGAAATGTCCTCAAGACCTGCAATCATACGAAGTGTAGTAGACTTACCACATCCTGAAGGTCCTACGAAAATGATGAATTCCTTATCTGCAATTTCAAGGTTGAAATCCTTAACAGCCTCAAAACCATTAGGATACTTCTTGCAGATGTTCTTTAATGATAAACTTGCCATTTTAATT
>JAZUGT010000083.1:0-42924 GCA_045641365.1 Lachnospiraceae bacterium | reverse complement strand
TAATGTTGTACTTAATGCAGTATTAATATATGGTCTTGGAATGGGTGTTAAGGCTGCTGCAATTGCATCAGCTATAAGCTATGGTGTTGGCGGTATCGGTATGTATATTGCATTTAGGCGCAATAGATACCTAAGATGCAGCTACTCATATGTAAGGCCGGACAGAGGTATTCTGGAGCAGATAGTTCGTATTGGACTTCCTGCACTTGGCACGACCTTTGCCAGCTGCTCAGGCTATGTCGTTTTTGCCGGACTCGTATCAGGAATGGGAACCACCATCTTCGCGGCGCATTCTATAGCAGTGGCAGCAGAGGAGATTGTATATATTCCAGGCTATGGTCTTAGAATGGCGACGAGCACACTGGTCGGCAACGCTCTTGGAGAGGAAGATTCTAAGAAGTTACATATTACTGAAGAGTTATCGATAGCAATTACTATGCTTATTATGGTTGTAGGTGGAACGCTTCTGTATCTGTTCGCTCTTCCGCTTATGAGCATTTTTACAAGTTCAGAAGCTGTTGCGGTTCTAGGGGCAGATATGCTTAAGATTGTCGCATTTTCTGAACCGTTCTTTGGTCTGATGATAGTGCTTGAAGGAATTCAGTATGGAATGGGCAAGACAAGGAGCGTATTCATCGTTGAGACCTTTAGTATGTGGTGCATAAGAATTGTGATGACATATATATGTGTTAAGATTATGCATCTTAGTCTGACAGCAGTATGGTTATGTATGATAGCAGATAATGTATGCAAAGCGCTGATGCTATGCGTTATACTGCTTAAGGATAGAAGAGAAAGCAGAATAGTTGAACAGGCAGAGTAGAATGCCTGTATCACACAGGACAGGAGGTTGTATGGCAGAGGTGATTCTAACAAAAGAGACATTTGACGAAGTTGTTCTTAAGTCAGATATACCAGTGTTGGTTGATTTCTGGGCACCATGGTGCGGTCCATGTAAGATGTTAGGACCTGTTATCGAGAGTATTGCCAAGGAGCATTCTGATATTGTAGTTGGCAAGGTTAATGTCGATGATGAGGAGGAAATTGCTGCAAGATATGGTATAATGAGTATACCGACGCTTATCCTTTTTAAGGGTGGCGAGATTGCTAAGAAGACATTGGGGTATCATTCCAGGGAGGATTTGGAAGCCTGGCTTAAGTAAAGGAGAATGAGATGGGAATTAATTCTATTGACGCAGAGGATGATCAGTTTGCATATCGTTATGATACACAGTTACTGATTGACAGAAGAGATGAAGATCTTGATGAGGATGAAATTGCTGAATATATTACAGATAATTTCGAGGGTAATAGTCTGATTGCAGCGGGCGACGAGGATATGGTGAAGATTCATTTCCATACTAATGAGCCTTGGAAGCTTCTTGAGTATTGCAACAGCATTGGTGAGATATATGACATTGTTGTTGAGGATATGATAAGACAGTCCGCCGGATTACAGGGCTAGTATTATATTTAATGATAGGAGGATATAACATGGCAACTAATAAGTATGCAGGAACACAGACAGAGAAGAATTTAGAGGCAGCATTTGCCGGAGAGTCACAGGCAAGGAACAAGTATACATATTTTGCATCTAAGGCTAAGAAGGAAGGATTTGAGCAGATAGCAGCACTTTTCCTTCATACAGCAGACAATGAGAAGGAACATGCTAAGCTGTGGTTCAAGGAGCTTAATGGAATTGGAAGTACAGCTGAGAATCTTGAAGCTGCAGCAGATGGAGAGAACTTCGAATGGACAGACATGTACGAGGATTTTGCCAAGACTGCTGAAGAGGAAGGCTTTGCTGATCTTGCCAAGAAGTTCAGACTTGTGGCTGCAATAGAGAAGAGTCATGAGGAGAGATATCGTGCACTGCTTCATAACATTGAGGCTCAGGAAGTTTTCAAGAAGAGTGAAGTTAAGGTATGGGAGTGCAGAAACTGTGGTCATATTGTTGTTGGTGAGAAGGCACCGGAGGTATGTCCAACATGTGCTCATCCACAGGCTTATTTCGAGATAAATGCAAAGAATTACTAATTAGTATTAAGGGTTGGAGAGTACTCCAACCCTTAGTTCCAGTGAGGGTAAGATGGCTAGGGGGAATAATCTAAAGTTTAAGTTAACAACGCTTAGGGATATAATGCTTAAGAAGACAGACAATGAGCACTGGCTTACAATGTCTGAGATTATCGAAGAACTTGGCAAGGAAGAGATTTCAGCTGAGAGAAAGAGTATATATACTGACATAGCTGACTTGGAGAAGCTTGGAGTCATAGTTGAGAGTGAGCAGCGTGGCAGGCTTACATATTATCATGTTGTTGAACGACAGTTTGAGTTACCTGAACTTAAGCTACTTGTTGATGCTATTCAGTCGTCCAAGTTTATTACAGTTAAGAAGTCCAATGAGTTAATCAAGAAGATAGAGACCTTCTGTAGTGAATATGAAGCTAAGCAGCTTCAGAGACAGGTTTTTGTTCAGGACAGAATTAAAGCGATGAACGAAAGCATCTATTATACTGTTGATGGTATACATTCTGCGATTACTGAGAATAAGAAGATTAAGTTCAGGTATTATCGCTGGAATGTTAAGGGCGAGATGGAATTCAAGCATGGCGAAGAGTATATTGCAGTTAGTCCGTGGGCTCTTTCGTGGGATGATGAGAATTATTATCTTATCGCATATGATAGTGATGCGGCTAAGATTAAGCATTACAGAGTCGATAAAATGTTAGGCATTTCTACTGTGGACGAAGTCAGGGAAGGTAAGGAACTGTTTGACAGGTTCAATGCAGCGGAGTATGCCAAGAAGAATTTTTCTATGTTTGGTGGCGAAGAGGAAAGCGTTACAGTGGAACTCGAAAATGAGATGTGTGGCGTCTTTATTGATAGATTTGGCAAGAATATAACCTTTCTACCTGTGGATGATAACCATTCTACTGTGAGATTAAGTGTTGCAATGAGCAGTCACTTTCTATCATGGATTTTCGCACTTGGTCCTGGAGTCAGAATAGTGGGGCCAGCCAGTGTGCTTGATAAGGTCAATGAACTTGTCGACAGACTTAATGAGCAGTATAAGAAGGATTAGTATGATTGGAAATGTACTTATAACAGGTGCTTCAAGAGGAATTGGAAGAGCAATTGCCGAAGAATTCGCTAAGAAAGGATATAACTGTATTCTTGTATGTCGCAGTAATATTGAGATGGCAGAGAAGCTTGCTGTCAGTCTTTCTGATGAGTACAAGGTGATGTGCAGGGCGTATCAGTGCGATGTGTCAGATTCTTCAGAAGTGAGACAGTTATTTGAAGCCGTTGGAACGATTGATATTCTGGTTAATAATGCGGGGATATCGTATGTCGGCCTGCTATCTGAGATGACGGATGATGACTGGGCGAATACGATTGGGACGAATCTTAATTCAGTTTTCTACATGTGCAGAGAAGCGATTCCTCAGATGATAAAAAGGCAGACAGGAAGTATAATTAATATTTCATCTGTATGGGGAGAATGTGGTGCATCAATGGAAGTGGCATATTCTGCGTCAAAGGGTGGTATTAATGCTTTTACAATGGCACTTGCCAAGGAACTGGCACCAAGTGGAATCACTGTTAATGCCGTTGCATGTGGCA
The DNA here is from genome assembly GCA_045641365.1 of Lachnospiraceae bacterium. GTDB lineage: Bacteria > Bacillota > Clostridia > Lachnospirales > Lachnospiraceae > Colinaster. Next base: position 39,297 of record JAZUGT010000083.1, on the reverse strand, counting down.
TAATTGACACACAGATGAACGGTCATCTTTCTGATGATGAGAGGGCCGAGATAATAGATCAGATTCCGGCTAACAGGATTGGAAAGCCTGAAGATATTGCAGCAGTCGTTGTGTCGGTTGCAGAATCCACATCGTATCTGACAGGTCAGATAATACGTGTGGATGGCGGTTGGATATAGATATGATTATGTATAATATAAGCCATACCAGTTACCTGGTATGGCTTAATTATTATAGTATGCATTCCATTCCGTACTTCATTGGCTTAAGCCCAAGATGCTCATAGAAGCCTCTTGCAGACGGGTTACACTCCCATACATTGAGTGTTACATTGTAGCAACCGATGCCTTTGGAATAATCCTTAACATATTCATAGAGTTCGCGACCAACATGTAGTCCTCTTGATGATTCATCAACGCAAAGATCGTCGATATACATTGTCTTGATTGGCGTAAGTACATTATCGCCAGTATGGTCTTCCAAAATGCAGAAGCAGTATCCGAGAACGTTGCTATTATCATCAAGTGCTACAAAGATAGGTCTGTCATCATTTTCAAACAGAAGCATTAGCTCGTCATCTGTGTACTTCTTGCAATTAGGCTTAAATATATCAGGTCGTCCATTGTGATGTACCATAAGAACCTGATATAAGAGGCTGTTAATACCTTCAATATGTGTAGAATCTGCTCGTGTTATTTTCATTATATTTCTCCAATGCAATATTTATGTCCAGAGTATATTCTATTCTTTTTCTCTTTTACTTGCAACGATGACATTTTGAACAAAATATATTATATTATGTATTGGAAATAATATTTTTGGAGTGAAAAATGATAGGTTTAGGAACGATTATTAATGTAGTCAGCATAGTTGTTGGAGGAATCGCCGGAAAGCTGTTCGGTAATCTGATGAAGGAGCGACACCAGAAGTCGTTAAGTATGGCCTGTGGTGTAAGTGTATTGTTCATTGGAATGGCGGGAGCGCTTGAAGGTCTGCTTTCAATATCCGAGGGATCAATAGTATCCGGAAGAGCCATGTTTGTTACAATATGTATGGCGCTGGGAGCACTCATTGGTGAGATAATCAATATTGAGGATGCATTCGAACATTTCGGAGAATGGCTAAAGATTAAGACTGGCAATGCCAAGGACAAGCAGTTTGTTGATGCTTTTGTTACTGCATCGCTAACTGTATGTATTGGTGCCATGGCAATTGTAGGCTCAATACAGGACGGAATATTTGGTGATTATTCGATTCTAGCCATCAAGTCGGTTCTTGACCTTGTTATTATAATGGTTATGACCTGTTCGATGGGAAAGGGAAGCGCGTTTTCAGCTATTCCTGTAGGAATATTCGAGGGAGTGATGACATTACTTGCAAGATTTATCCGCCCGATAATGACTGACGTGGCAATGTCTAATCTGTCGCTGATTGGATCGATTCTTATATTCTGCGTCGGAATTAACCTTGTATGGGGAAAGAAAGTGCGAGTTGCCAATATGCTGCCTGCTGTAGTTCTGGCAGTAATTGCAGCATTTATTCCTCAGTTTAATTAATAGATAGGATTTTGATATGAAGAAGCTTTATTTTGTAAGACATGGTCAGAGCGAGTGGAATGTTGCAGATAAGATATGTGGTCGTTCAGATGTTCCACTTACAGAACTGGGGAAGGAACAGGCAGTTCTCACGGGCAGGAAGATTCTTGAGACTGGAATCAAGGCAGATATGATATTATATTCGCCTCTTTTAAGGGCTGCTATGACTGCAGAGAATATTAGTGAGATTACAGGGATTCCGGCAGTTGAGAGAACTGAGCTGATTGAGCAGAATTTTGGCAAGTGGGAAGGCACATCACCACGCAACAATCCTGTATTTGTGGAGGAGAAGAGACAGTTTCTTAATCGCTACGAGGGTGGCGAGTCAATGCTTCGCCTTGCACAGAGAATATATAATTTTCTTGATGAAATCAGAGCGGATGACAAAGTATATATTCTTGTGGCACATAATGGAATAGCAAGAGTAGTCAAGTCATACTTTGATGAAATGACTAATGAAGAATATGCGTCATTTGGTATTCGTAACTGTGATATAGTAGAGTTTGAATTCAAGGACTGATAAAAATAACTAAGGAGAATAGTATGGGAAAGTTTAATTCCATTAATGAACTTGATAGTTTCGATTTTAGAGATTGCTATATATGCGACATTAAGACAGGCGATGATCTTGTACTTGAGATCGAAGCACTGATAATCAAGTCAACGAACTCTCAGAATACCAATTTTACCGACAGTTATGCCGGAACGGCTAAGCTTACATTGAAGAATGCCAGAATTATCAGTGGTATAAAGGATGGATACAGATATTACAATGCTGATGATGTTCTGATTACAGAAAAGTCAGATGTCGAGCTGTCTGGTGAAGAGATAACAGAAGTATTAAGGAATGCCAAGGGTATGTACCTCTATGGTGTTGAAGGGGCAGAATCAGGCTATGAGCTGTTAATCGAGGAGATAGATGATTCTGATTATGGTACAGCTGGTGATTCTTACAGTGCGACAGTAGCTGCTAAGGATGTTGAAGTGTCCTGGGATAGATATATGAACAGAGTAGAACGCTAATCTGATGAAAGGGGATTGTTATGGAGAAGGGAAGATTCTTACGATATTATATACCGTCACTTGTATTAATTGTATTATGGTTTATTATGTTATTTTTAGTTGATATACTTGAGGGGGATATTGCGGGGGCGCTTGCAGCACTATGGCTGTTTGTGGTTACACCGGGAATAATAATAGGCTTAGTGTGGGCTATTAAGCAGACGATACAGGATGTCAAGTTTTATAAAAGTAATGGATTCTATGATGTTCAGGAGCCATTTATAGGTGGCGATAATGTAATTACCAGATCGGTTAGTAAGTTCAAAGGAATAAAAGATATGGATTCAGACGTCAGAATCAGATTCCTGACAATCTGGATTGGTGGAATAGTAATTGCCTGCTTTGGATTCATTGTAGCTGTTAATAATATTTCTAATGAATATGGTATAGTAGCAGGTATAGTCATAGCCATAGGCGGTATTATTGTATGTTCTAAAGCAGCGAAATAATAGGCTATGCAGCAACAGGTTATTTAAAAAATGATTTTCCTACATCAAGAAAGAGTACATATCACATTGATATGTACTCTTTTTAAATTCACTGATTTCAATATCGGCTGATATTTAATCATCAAGATCAGCGTTTTTATTCTTAAACGATTCATCAAGAACGTCGAGTAACTCCTTGTACTCACTCTGCGTTGCGTGAGCGTTGGTAGATACACTCTTGTGCCTTGCTACACTGGCTGCAGACTTTGCAATTGGCTGGATAGTTCCCGCACCGGCGATACATCCGCCAGGACATGCCATTCCTTCAAGGAGGTATCCGTCGTATAATCCGGCCTTGGCCTTCTGTAGAAGCTTGCGACACTCGGCAAGTCCCTCTGCACATGCAACATTAACTTCCATATCAGGATGCTCTTCCTTAATATAATTGGCAACTGCGTTAGCAACACCACCACTAACGGCAAATCCACGTCCGTCACCGCTTGCTCCATGCATCGTATCATCATCCGGAAGTGATTTAAAGTCGACCTCTTTTGCCTCGAACATTCCCATTACTTCTTCAAATGTAAGTACGAAATCGATATCACTACGAATTGTGCGTCTGCTGGCTTCGAGCTTCTTGGCAGCACATGGACCAATGAATGCTACCATACATCCAGGATGCTGCTTCTTAATTAATCGACCTGTAAGAACCATTGGGGTAAGAGCCATGGATATGCAGTCCTTGAACTCTGGGAAGAGCTTCTTAGCCATAACAGACCATGCAGGGCAGCATGAAGTTGCCATGAATGGAAGCTTATCAGGAACTTCATCCATGAAATCCTTGGCTTCTTCGATAGTACACAGGTCTGCACCGATAGCAACTTCTATTACATCCTCGAAGCCAAGAGCCTGAAATGCTGGTCTCATCTTCTCAGGTGTAAAGTCGGGACCAAACTGCCCAGTTGCAGCAGGTGCAATTGCAGCATATACAGGAACGTCACTTCGTATAGCCTGAATCACCTGGAAGATCTGAGCCTTATCAGCTATAGCACCAAAAGGGCAGTGTGCAAGACACATACCACACTTTACGCACTTATCATCATCAATATCAGCTCTTCCGTATTCATCAGAGCCGATTGCATCCATTCCACAAGCCTTTGCACAAGGTCTTTCAAGACGCATTATGGCATTGTAAGGACATACGGATATACACTTTCCGCACTTAAGACACTTGGATTCGTCGATATGTGAACGACCATCCTTGATTGTAATGGCACCCTTTGGGCATACTTCCTTACAAGGGTGTGCAAGACATCCCTGACAGGCATCCGTCACCTTGATTACATTATCAGGGCATGCGTGGCATGCGAACTTAATGATATTGATAAGAGGTGGTTGATAGTACTTCTCAGGCTTGACACATTCCTCAGCACCCTGTGTAACTGGTGCATGCTCAGCAGCAGTTCGCGTTGACAGTCCCATTGCCATTCTCATACGTTCACGAACAATTGCTCTTTCTAAGAATATACTGTCACGATATAGAGATACTTCGCCAGGAATTACTCGGTATGGAATCTCAGCCATCTGTGACAGATTACCATCTTCATATTCGTATGAAAGCTTCGCAACCTCAGCAAATACCCTCTTTCGTATATCATTAACTGATGTATATATTCCTCTCATTATTGCCTCCAAATTGGTTGGTTAAATTTTTAACTATAACAAGAAAATAATATAGCAACTTTGGCGTATTATCAAGTTAATTTTCAACTCTGGAGATATAGTATAGGGCGAAAAAATAGTGATTTTTTGACTGTATTTGTGTTATTATAGAGATTGTGGATTAAGGGAAGTAGTAGGGGGAATGATGGAAATGCATAATAACAATTCCGGTAATACTGCTATGAAGTATGCGGCATACGTGTTCAGGGGGATTGCGTTATTAGTTATTATATTTGCGATTCTTTTGCAGACAGTCTGGAGAGTTCCAGCAAGGCCTACTGAGGAGTGCTACGAATTATCAGGCCAATGGACAAGAGTTTTGCCAGACGGAACAGAGGAGACGTTTGAACTGCCTTGTGAGTTGGATGCTGACATTGGTGAGACAGTAATTGTTAAGAAGGTCCTTCCTGATAATATAGATGACAACATGCATCTTATGCTTTTCGCTGGGCGAGATATGAAGATCTTCATTGACGGAGAACTAAGAAAGGAATCTTTGGGATCAGTAAAGAGATATCCTGGAAAGTCTGTTAAGGCATTATGGGTGGATGTGCCAATCAGCAAGTCAGACAGAGGCAAGGAACTTAGCATAATAAAGGATGAGCAGAAAGTATATAATGGCAGATTTAGAATGCCTTATTACGGAAGTCTGTATTCGATTGTTGCTGTTCAGGTGAGCAAAGCTGGTCCGGAAATGGTCCTGACATTAGGATTGTTCTTTATATCGGCGCTGGTATTGATTCTTTGCCTTGTTCTGTATATTACATATAGTAAGAAACTTACAATGCTTTATCTTGGCTATGCAGTCTTTGCTGTAGCGGGCTGGCTGTTAACAGACTCAGAACTGTGTCAGCTGTTGTTTAATAATGCATATGCGGATGGTGTTTTGTCATACCTGCTTTGTATGTATATTCCGTATGCATTTGTTAAGTTTATGAATGAACTCCAGGAGAACAGGTATTCAGGCATATATGCCTTTTGTGCCATCAAGGATATTCTGGTATTCATTGTTTTTTCAGTTTTACATTTTACAGAGCTCCTTGATTTCGAGAGAGCGCTTGGCTTTATAGATACATCGCTATGCATAGATATAGTTGTAATAATTGCGCTTATTGTTCTTGATATGTCCAAAGGGAATATGAAGAAGCATCGAATTATTATTGTTGGAATTGCGGGACTTATAGTATGCGGTGTCATAGAGATAATTCTTATTTTAACTGTTCCTAACAGAGTAGATGGTATATTTGCAATTTTGGGTCTGTACTTTTTATTGCTAATGACTGTAGTAAGCACAATAGTGGAATTCTTTGAAAGCGAAGGCGAAAGAGTGAGGGCACTTAATTCAAGCTCGCTTAAGTCAAGCTTTCTTGCCAATATGTCTCATGAGATTCGAACTCCAATTAATACCATTCTTGGTATGAATGAGATGATTCTTCGTGAGAATAAGGATCCGGATATAGCTGAATATGCTGACAGTATTGATCGTTCAGGTAAGATGCTTTTGGGGCTTGTCAATGATGTTCTTGACTTTACCAAGATAGAAGCCGGTAAGGTGGCATTATCCAACGAACCTTATAAAACTGGAGTGATGTTAAGTGATCTTGCAACGTTGCTTAATTCCAGGGTTAACAATAAGTCGATTGAAGCAGTCATAGATGTTGATGAGACCATTCCTTCAGTTCTTGAAGGCGATGAGATGCAGATTAAGCGAATCGCTGGCAATCTGATAACTAATGCCGTAAAGTACACAAAGCGTGGAAGTGTGACACTGCATGTCAGTTGGGAGCAGTGTCCTGAAGCAGCATGGTGCAAACTGATAATTAAGGTCAGTGATACAGGAATTGGAATAAAGGAAGATCAGATAGATAGTCTGTTTGATTCATTTACAAGATTAGAAGAGAGGCGTAACCGTAATATAGAGGGAACGGGATTAGGCCTGTCGATTGTCAAGAATCTTGTGGATGCGATGAATGGAACGATTGTAGTTAATAGTGACTATGGAGTGGGAAGTACATTTACAGTATCGATTCCACAGTATATCGTTACAAGAACGCAGATCGGAAGTAACTGGCTTCAGGCAAGTAATGAAGGCAGACGCAAGGAATATAAGCCTAAGTTCTACGCTCCAGATGCAAGAGTACTTGCTGTAGATGACAATAAGTCTAATCTCATGATTATAAAGCAGTTCCTGAAGAGTACTGGTGTGACCATTGATACGGCTCAGAGCGGTAGCGAAGGTGTGAGACTCGCGACAGAGAATCATTATGATGTTATGCTTTTAGATCATATGATGCCATCGCCAGATGGTGTTGAAGTACTTCACATTATCAAGAGTGATGACACGGGTCTTAATTACAATACGCCGGCTATAATTCTTACGGCTAATGCAATTGCAGGTTGTAGAGAGCAGTATCTGGAAGAGGGATTTGATGATTATCTGTCGAAGCCGATTAATTCCGGTTTGTTGGAGGAAACAGTTATGAAGTTTATTGGATTGTACAAGCTTGTTGGCAAAAACAAAGAGCAAAGCGTGACTGAAGAGTCTGTAGAAAGCATAACCAGTGGGACGGACGCAGGTTGCGTAGCAGACACTGTGAAGTCACAGCCAACGTCCATTCAGGAGATTGAAGGTCTTCAGTATGATGTACTATGCAAGACTTTCGGTGATAACATGGAGTTTATAGCTGAGGTTTTTGATACAGTGGTAGTAGAGACAAGAAGCAAGCTTGAAGTGATGAAGAAAGCTTTGGATGAGAGCGACTATAAGAATTATGAGATTAATGCGCATGGCATTAAGGGCATAATGGCTTCTATATATTATGAACCACTTAGGGAACATGCCAGAGAACACGAATTCGCAGCCAAGGAAGATCGTCTGGATTACATTAAGGATGATTTTGATGCATTTGCTGTCGAATGTGAAGATTTCTGTAAGCTTATTGAGCGGATAGTATAATCAATGTGTTATAATAATTAGTTGTATTTACAGTTAAAATGAGGTGATAATATGCGTGTTGGGATGGGATATGATGTTCATAGACTTGTCGAAGACCGTAAGCTTATAATGGGCGGTGTAGAGATTCCGTATGAGAAGGGGCTGCTAGGACATTCAGATGCAGATGTTTTACTGCATGCCATTTCAGATGCGCTTCTTGGAGCGGCTGCACTGGGAGATATTGGTAAGCACTTTCCTGATACAGATCCTAAGTACGAGGGAGCAGATAGTCTGCTTCTGCTTAAGAATGTAGGTGAACTGCTCGAAGAGAGCTGTTACTATATATATAATATAGATGCGACAATAATAGCTCAGGCACCTAAGATGAGACCACATATTGATCAGATGAGACAGAACATCGCGGATGCACTTGGAATCGATGTCTCGCAAGTCAATGTAAAGGCAACAACAGAAGAAGGACTGGGATTCACAGGTTCAGGAGAAGGAATATCAGCCCAGGCAATATGTATGATAGGTTCACCTGCAGATGGAGTATCATATGATGTTACAGCCGAAAGATGCAACGGATGTCCGGGGTGTTCGAGGCAGTAACTGGTATTGAGAGATAGATGAGTATTTTTAAGACAGTTAGAGATGAGATTAACTTAATAAAGGAGAGAGATCCTGCAATTCATAGCAGTATGGAGGTATTTCTCTATCCAAGCTTCAAGGTGATGATGTACTATCGCGTTGCTCATAAGCAGTATCTTAAAGGGCACTACTTTGTAGCCAGATGGCTTTCTCAGCGTGCAGCACATAAGACGGGAATAGAGATACATCCTGGTGCGCAGATTGGAAAGGGCTTCTTCATTGATCATGGCTCTGGAGTTATCATTGGCGAGACCACTGTGATAGGTGAGAATGTCACTCTCTATCAGGGAGTAACTCTTGGTGGAACAGGTAAGGAGCATGGAAAGAGACACCCTACGATTGGCAATAATGTTATGATAAGCTCAGGTGCCAAAGTGCTGGGTTCATTTAAAATCGGAGATAATAGCAAGATTGGTGCTGGCTCAGTAGTCCTTGAGGAGGTACCACCAGGATCCACGGTTGTAGGTGTGCCTGGACGTGTTGTAAAGCGTAATAATGTAGCGCTTCCACAGGATGAACTGGATCAGGTCGATCTGCCTGACCCGGTAAGAGAGGACATCCAGGAATTGCAGCGTGCTAATTCTGAATTGATTAACAGAGTCCTTGAATTAGAGAGAACTGTCAAGAATATTAATAATAAGTAGAATGGAGTTTATATTATGAGAATCTACAATTCCTTAACAAAGAGAGTAGAAGAATTTAAGCCTAATGAAGAGGGCAAGGTGGCAATGTACACCTGTGGTCCTACAGTATATCATTTTGCACATATTGGTAATCTTAGAAGCTATATTATGGAAGACGTTCTTGAGAAGACTCTCAGATATGCGGGATATGATGTTAAGAGAGTAATGAACATCACGGACGTTGGACATCTTTCCAGTGATGCGGACACTGGTGAGGATAAGATGCTTAAAGGTGCCAAGAGAGAGCACAAGACAGTTATGGAGATTGCAAAGTTCTACACTGATGCTTTCTTTGCAGACTGTGCTAAGCTTAATATTAAGACTCCGGATGTTGTTGAGCCAGCAACTAACTGTATTGACGAGTTTATCAATATGATAAAGGTGCTGCTTGAAAAGGGATATGCATATCAGGCTGGTGAGAATATCTATTTCGATACATCCAAGCTTGATGAATACTATGTATTTGGTAATCAGAGCGAAGATGAACTTATGGTAGGTGTTCGTGATGATGTAACAGAGGATGACAATAAGCGCAATAAGAATGACTTTGTTCTTTGGTTTACTAAGTCAAAGTTCGAAGATCAGGCACTTAAGTGGGACAGCCCATGGGGTGTAGGGTATCCTGGTTGGCATATTGAGTGTTCGTGCATCAGTATGAAGCATCTTGGAGAATATATGGATATTCACTGTGGTGGAATTGACAATATGTTCCCACATCATACCAATGAGATAGCTCAGTCTGAATCCTATATGGGTCATAAGTGGTGTAATTACTGGTTCCATGTACATCATCTTAATGATGAGACAGGTAAGATGAGTAAGTCCAAGGGAGAATTTCTTACAGTAAGCCTTCTCGAAGAGAAGGGATATGATCCGGTTGTATATCGTCTGTTCTGTCTGCAGAGTCACTACCGTAAGCCGCTTACTTTTTCATATGATGCCCTTGATCAGGCTGCTGGTACATATAAGAAACTTAAGAATAGAATTAGTGCAGCATGTTCTGATGGCGAGGCTGATGCAGAGGCTGTTGCCCAGTGGCATAACAAGTTTGTTGATGAGGTGGGCAATGATATCAATACTTCAATGGGAATAACATTGTTGTATGATGTCCTTAAGGCTGATCTTGATGGCGCAACCAAGAAAGCAATCATTGAGGATTATGATAAGGTACTTAGTCTTAATCTTCTTGCTACTGAATCAGCTGGTCAGGCTGTGGATGATGAACTTGCAGCTTATGTTGAAGAGATGATTGCCAAGAGAGCCGAGGCCAAGAAGGCGAAAGATTTTGCAGCTGCAGATGCAATCAGAGATGAATTATTAAGTAAGGGAATAGTAATTAAGGATACACGTGAAGGTGTAGTTTGGGAGAGAGCCTGAGTTATGACTTTACTTGACAGTATTAGGAACGAATTTGATGTAAAAGAGGTGGATATTAGAACATATTCACCTCTTACGCTTGCATATATTGGGGATGACGTATATGACACGATTATTCGCTCGATTATAGTAGGGCGGGCTAATCAGACACCGGAGAAGCTTCATAAGAAGACTTCCAGACTGGTTAAGGCTTCAACCCAGGCAGCTATGGCAGAGATTCTGGCGGATATACTTACCGAGGAAGAAGCGGATATCTACAGAAGAGGTCGTAATGCCAAGTCATATACTTCAGCCAAGAATGCAAGCATTATAGACTACAGAAAAGCAACTGGCTTCGAGGCGTTAGTGGGATACCTCTATCTGAGTAACAGGGTAGACAGGATACTGGAACTGGTCCACATTGCATTGCAAAGACTGGAAATTGAAGTCTGATTGGAGGTTCATTTTGGAGAACAAAATTACAGAGAGTTATATTGAGGGGCGTAATCCGGTTATTGAAGCATTTCGCTCAGGAAGACCAATTGATAAGCTGTTTATTCTCGATGGTTGTAACGATGGTCCGGTAATGACTATCAAGCGTGAAGCCAAGAAGCATGATGTATATATTAAGTATGTTGCAAAGGACAGGCTGGATCAGATGTCATCTACAGGGATGCATCAGGGTGTTATTGCATATGCTGCGGCATACGAGTATAGCGAGATTGATGATATATTTGAACTCGCGGCAAGCAGAGGTGAGTCACCTTTTGTATATATACTTGATAGTATAGAGGATCCGCATAATCTTGGTCCAATAATAAGAACAGCGAATCTTTCAGGTGCTCACGGAGTAATAATCCCTAAGAACAGAGCAGTAGGTCTTACATCTACAGTAGCAAGAACAAGCGCCGGTGCACTTAACTATACACCAGTTGTAAAGGTTACCAATATAGCAAAGACTATTGAGGAACTGAAGGAACGAGGCATGTGGTTTGTATGCGCTGACATGGATGGTGATGTTATGTACAATCTCAATCTTACAGGTTCCATAGGACTTGTGATTGGTAATGAGGGCGACGGTGTATCACGACTTGTTAAGGAGAAGTGTGATTATGTAGCACGAATTCCTATGAAGGGCGACATTGACAGTCTGAATGCTTCGGTTGCAGCTGGGGTGTTAGGCTTTGAGATTGTAAGACAGCGAATGAATGGATAATGGAGATAATATGCCAAGGATTAGTAGATATGCTGAGTTATCGGATGAAGAACTGATACAGCTTCTTCGTGATGGAGATAATGAAGTGGCAGATTATATCTGTGATAAGTATAAGAATCTTGTCAGAAGTAAGGCAAAGTCAATGTACATTCTGGGTGCAGAACCTGAGGATCTCATACAGGAAGGCATGATTGGATTATTCAGGGCTATGCGTGATTATGACGCGGGAAGAGATGCAAGTTTTTCTACTTTTGCCGGACTATGTATATCAAGGCAGTTGTACAAGTCAGTACAGGCATCCAATAGACAGAAGCATACTCCGCTTAACACATATGTGTCGTTATATTCGTCAGAGGATGACGCAGGTACTACTAATTATAAGGAAATGCTAATGGCCTCAGTTGAGCCAGGGCCAGAGGATACTCTGATAGATAAAGAGAATGTTGAACAGCTTTCTCAGAAGATTGATCAGAGTCTAAGTGAGTTTGAGCGTGAGGTACTTGATCTGCATCTTACAGGGATGGGATATATTGAGATTGCCAAGGTTCTTGGACGCGACGAGAAGTCTACAGATAATGCGCTTCAGAGACTAAAGTCAAAAATAAAGAGAATTGTTATGGATAGGACAGAGTGATAGCTCTGTCCTTTTTCTATAGTGTAATAGGGTATTGATTAATAGCCACAGAGCGTATATAATGTAGGTACGCGTTGTGTCTGGGGTGTGATTGTCCAATGAACGAATTGGAGGCACATGAGTAATACAGAGTATAATACGGCATACATCTATGAATGTGGATGCCGTAAGAACAATGAAGATTCTATTGCAATAATCAGTATTGCAGCTAACAATCGTCATTACCTTCTGGCTGTTGTAGCAGATGGTATTGGCGGACTTGAAGCAGGAGAGGTCGCTTCGTCTTATCTTACAGGCCAGTTAAGGTCTGATTTTATCAGGATTACCCAATCAGAGAATTGCATATCACTTGGCAGGTTACGTAAGGAGATGTCAAAGGTTATATTCAGGTGCCATAGGATGCTGTTGGATATCTCGTTCAGCAGAGGTATACGTATGGGAACTACGCTGGCAATGCTTGTGCTTGCTGGTAACTCGGGATTTGTAATTAACGTAGGAGACAGCCGTATATATGAGCTTAATTTCAAGGAACAAGGCATACTCAGATCGCAGGATGATGTGGATGAAAGAGGAAGGCTGACAGCAGCAATAGGCTGTGGAGAGTATGTGAGACCCCACTTCAGACGTATTCGGCTTAAAAAAGGACGTTTCTTTGTTATATGTTCTGACGGATTCTATCGAAAAACCGGAGATATACTTGGAGAATGTGATTGTATCAGTTCCGGGAACAACTTATCTGGATTTATTAAGAAAGTAAGGGATAGAGCCGTAGAACTGGGAGAACGAGATAATATATCAAGTGTTATTGTTGGGATAAGGTAGTACATTATGGAGGTAGATATGAATAATAAGTTCAGAGAAGAATATATGGGTGAATATATATCTGACAGATATGAGATTATGCATGCAATTGGCAAGGGAGCGAATTCAATCGTCTATCTTGTCAAGGATCACAAGCTGGGTAAGCTATGGGCGGCCAAGAAGATACGCCATCTAAATCCGATGGAGGTAGAAGTTCTAAAGTGTGTATGTCACGAACTTTTCCCCAGAATTACGGATTATATTGAGACAGATGACGCGGTATACATAGTAATGGACTATGTGGAAGGAACGCCACTTTCTATATACTGCAAGGATAGAACAATTGGAAGGGAACAGATAATTGAGTGGGGAATGCAGATAGCAGAGGGATTACGCTTCCTGCATACAATGAAGGTGCCAGCGCTTTATCTTGACTGTAAGCCGGATAATATCATCCTGTGCGCCGACGGGAAGCTCAAAATTGTTGATTTTGGAAGTATATATATACGCGATTGCGGGGAAAGGCAGAGAATCAGCGGTACAGTTCCGTATGCATCACCGGAGCAACGCAAGTGTATGGAACTGGATGAAAGAAGTGATATATACAGTCTGGGAATGACTCTTTTAAGGATTGGATATGGGATGAGAAAGGAAATAAGATATATTGATGGTAATCCCACTATTCAGGGGAATAATGCAATTGGAAGGGATATAATTGCAGTGATCGACCGATGCCTGCAGTATGACAGAGATAATCGATATAACTCGATGGAAAGTATAGTATACGATTTAAGAAAGTGTCAGAAGAATGAGGAGGTGCGTTCACCATATAGAAATAGCGTCAGGATGGAGATGGTATTAAGGCTGATAATTAAGCTGGAATGCACAATAACAACCGTTATGCTAATTCCCATAGGGGCATCCCGAGGAGACTGGGCCTTTTGGTGCATTGCATCAGTAATACTTATATGTATGCTTAGATATCCACTGTATGGCAGAGGAATTGACTGGGAATGTAAGAGAGAGGTGTTCAGGGGCAATGGCAGCATATTGCCATTATTAACGCTTATGCTGCTTATGTTCGCATTATTTGCCAGCAATCTGACTTCTAAAGCCAATGAGATGGATAGTACATATATTACGCAGCCTCAATATATCGGAATGAAGAATTCAACTATAAATATTAAAAATAAATCAGGATATAATATTTTGTATTCAGGGCAGAACGTATACCAGATAGGAAATGATATCTGTATCGAGATTCCTTTTGATGCAATTGATGCCGATAGCATACCTGCGAGCATAGAATACCTGCAGGCAGAGTAAGAAGATAGAGATGACATATCCCAGAAGAGTTTAATAAAAAAAGGCGAGACATACGTCTCGCCAAAAGCTGGTAACGGGATTCGGACCCGTGGCCTCCGCACTACCAATGCGACGCTCTACCGCCTGAGCTATACCAGCATCAGGTTGTTTGTTAACTACCGAAGTGTATGATAGCATAGCGAGAAGTGTATTGTCAATTAATTATATCTTTACATGAAAGTGTATAAAAATTATAATAATAGAAGAGTTTTATACCATATTTTGTAGTTTGATATTACTTGAATTTGTTGAGAAGAGAGTGCATATGTTTAGAGATAATACAAAGGTAATTAGCATTGGAGACAGAGTGATTGGAGGTGGCAATCCAATCCTTATTCAGTCTATGACTAACGTTCCTACTGAGGATGTTGACAGATGTGTAAGTCAGATACTCAGACTTGAAGCGGCAGGCTGTGAGATTATTAGATGTACAGTACCAACTCCTGAGGCTGCTAAGGCAATAGCAGAGATTAAGAAGCAGATACATATACCACTTGTTGCGGACATTCATTTTAACTATCAGATGGCAATTGCTGCTATGGAGAATGGTGCCGACAAGATCAGAATTAATCCAGGTAACATTGGCGGTGAGGAGAATGTACGCGCGGTTGTGAGTGTAGCCAAGGAGCGTGGTATTCCGATAAGAGTTGGTGTTAACAGCGGATCTCTTGAGAAGGAACTTGTTGAGAAATATGGTGGAGTTACTGCGCAGGGAATTGTTGAGAGTGCCCTTGACAAGGTTGCTATGATTGAGCGCTGTGACTATGACAATATCGTAATCTCTATAAAGTCTTCAGATGTAATGATGTGCGTGAAGGCGCATGAGCTTCTGGTTACTGAGACATCGTATCCACTTCATGTTGGCATTACCGAGTCTGGTACCGTATTAAGCGGTAATATTAAGTCTTCAATTGGACTTGGTATTATTCTTAATCAGGGTATAGGTGATACCATTCGAGTATCACTAACAGGTGATCCCGTAGAAGAGATTAAGTCAGCCAAGCTTATTCTTCGTACTCTTGGATTGAGAAAGGGTGGCATTGAGGTTGTAAGCTGTCCTACATGTGGACGAACGAAGATCGATCTTATTGGCCTTGCTGGCAAGGTTGAGAATATGGTTGCAGATATCCCGTTAGATATTAAGGTTGCTGTTATGGGATGTGCCGTTAATGGTCCTGGTGAGGCCAAGGAAGCAGATATAGGCATTGCAGGCGGCAATGGAGAAGGGTTACTTATAAAGAAGGGCGAGATTATTAAGAAGGTTCCTGAAGACCAGTTATTAGAAGTGCTGAGACAGGAACTGCTTAACTGGAATAGTGAGAACTAATTGTGGACAAGAAATTATTTTTTGAGGTATTTCCTACTCTTAAAGTTAATAAAGAATTAAGCGATTTGTTCAGGTCGGTTGAAGTGCGCAAAGCAACCATGTCACCAGATGGCAGGTTGCTTAAGTTGTGTATTTTGTCCGACCATATTATTATGCGCTCTGACATTATAAAGATGCAGAAGTCAATTGAAAAGGGCGTCTTTTCTGGTGGATCTGTAAGTGTTATTATCCTTCAGAGATACGAGCTTTCAGAGTCATATAATCTGAGAGTTCTGATGGATGTATATAAGGATAGCGTTCTTGATGAGATGAAGGAGAAGGACCATATGCTGGCATCTGCATTTCGCCAGGCCGATTTTGAATTCATCTCTGACAGTAGTATGACTGTGAAGCTTCCTGATACAAGAACTAACAGGACTAATTCGGCTAATCTTGTTGCATTTCTTGAGAAAATCTTTGTGGACAGATGTGGTGTTGATGCGATTATTAATGTCGAGTATAAAGAATCTGATTCAGCAGTAAGGCGTATTAACGATGAAGCAATAATTGAGCGAAGAATTGCTGAGATAGCTGCAAGAGCGGGGCTTAAGACTGAGTATAGCGATAGTAGACAGGATGAGAATGTAGTTAATCCAAATGAAGAAAGCAAGGCAGATTCGGGGCAGTCTGCATCTGGTTCTAATGGTGAATCTAAGTCAGGAAAGTCAAAGGAGAAGGTGGCTGCGCCTGAAAGAGAACGTCGTAGAGACATTAAGCACTCTGATAATCCTGCTGTTATCTATGGTAAGGAGTTCGACGGGGACGCTTTACCACTTGCTGAATTGCAGGGAGAGATGGGTGAAGTTGTCATACGTGGTCAGATTGTATCCACAGACAGCAGAGAGATTAAGAACGAGAAGACAATATACTTCTTTGATATTTCCGATTTTACTGACACTATCAGATTAAAGGTGTTCGTTCACAATAGTCAGGTAGGAGAACTCTCCAAGGGACTTAAGAAGGGTACTTTTATCAAAGTGAAGGGTATTGCAATGTTCGATAAGTTCGATGGAGAGCTTACGCTTGGATCTATCGAAGGAATCATGAGCATTAAGGACTTCAGAACACCGCGAGTTGACCTTTATCCAAGAAAAAGAGTTGAGTTACACTGTCATACCAAGATGAGTGATATGGATGGAGTGGCAGAGGTTAATGATATAGTCAAGAGAGCATATAACTGGGGACATCCGGCAGTGGCAATAACAGACCATGGTGTTGTACAGTCATTCCCTATAGCGAATCATCTCTGGGAGGACCTGTGGAAGGCCGAGAAGAACAAGCGTAAGGAAGCTGGTGATGAGAATCCGGATGAGTCTGACTTCTTCAAGGTAATATATGGTGTTGAGGCATATCTTGTTGATGACTTAAGTGAGGTTACTGTCAAGGGTCGCGGCCAGGGAATTCAGGATACTTGTGTAGTATTTGATATAGAGACAACGGGCTTTTCGTGTGTTCGTAATAAGATAATTGAAATTGGAGCAGTTAAGATAGAGAATGGAGCAATTGTTGACAGATATTCGACATTTATTGATCCATGTGAGCCTATACCTTACAGGATTACTCAGCTTACATCAATAACAGATGATATGGTATCTGGACAGAGGACAATTGAGGAGGTTTTGCCTGAATTCATTGAATTCATAGGTGACGCATTTTTGGTTGCACATAATGCATCGTTTGATACTTCGTTCATTGCACATAATTGCGATATACAGGGGATAGAATATAACTATTCTCACGTAGATACACTCGAGTTGTCGCGAATTCTTCTTCCACACCTGCCTAATTATAAGCTTCATACAGTGGCTAAGGATCTTAACGTGGTTCTTGAGCATCATCATCGTGCCGTAGACGATGCTGAGTGTACTGCAGGAATGTATCTGGAACTGTCCAAAAGAGCTATGGACAGAGGCTCGAAGATAATAGATGATCTCAACAATCTCGAAGGTGATCCAATCGAGAAGATTAAGAAGTTAAGGCCGCATCATGCAATAATGCTGGCGAAGAACAATGTTGGGCGCGTTAATCTTTATCATATGGTGTCAGATTCGCATCTATATTATATGCATCGTGGTAAGCCATGTATTCCGAAGAGTCTGTTCAACGAATGCAGAGAGGGCGTGCTGCTTGGAAGTGCATGTGAAGCTGGCGAGCTTTATTCAGCACTTGTTGATGACAGACCAGACGATGAGATCGCAAGACTGGTAGAGTATTATGATTACCTTGAGATACAGCCAGTGGGTAACAATGCATATATGATTCCGTCTCCTAAGCATCCTAATATCAATTCGGTAGAGGATATTCAGGAGATTAATAAGAAGGTGGTAGAACTAGGAGAGAAGTTCTGTAAGCCTGTTGTGGCAACGTGTGACGTTCACTTTCTTGATCCTGAAGACGAGGTGTACAGAAGGATTATTATGGCAGGAATTGGTTTTCCAGATGCTGATAATCAGGCACCGCTTTATCTTCGTACAACGGAGGAGATGTTGGCTGAGTTCATGTATCTTGGAAGTGATAAGGCCGAAGAGGTTGTAATCACTAATACCGTTAAAATTGCCGACATGATAGATACAATTAAGCCTGTCAGACCAGATAAGTGTCCACCAGTCATCGAGGACAGTGACAAGACACTTACTGATATCTGCCATAACAAGGCCCATGAGATGTATGGTAATCCATTACCTGATATAGTTGAGGCCAGACTTAAGCGAGAGCTTAATTCCATTATCAGTAATGGCTTCGCGGTAATGTATATTATTGCGCAGAAGCTTGTATGGAAGTCTGTAGAGGACGGTTATCTGGTAGGCTCAAGAGGATCGGTAGGCTCATCATTTGTGGCAACTATGGCTGGTATTACAGAGGTTAATCCTTTAAGTCCACATTATTATTGTGAGCATTGTCATTTTGTTGATTTTGATTCTGAGGAAGTGCGTTCATACGCTGGTCGTGCCGGTGTTGATATGCCTGACAGAGTCTGCCCTAATTGTGGAAAGCCACTCAATAAGGACGGATTCGATATTCCATTCGAGACATTCCTTGGATTTAAGGGAGATAAGGAGCCGGATATTGATCTTAACTTTTCAAGTGAATATCAGAGTAAGGCTCATAAGTATGTCGAAGTAATCTTTGGCGCTGAGCAGGCCTTCAGAGCGGGAACAATTGGTACTTTAGCTGATAAGACAGCATTTGGATTTGTTAAGAAGTACTATGATGAGCATGGTGTTGCAAAGCGTGGATGTGAGATAGACAGAATAGTGCAGGGCTGTGTAGGTATTAGAAGAAGTACCGGACAGCATCCGGGAGGAATAATTGTTCTGCCCGTTGGAGAGGATATCAATTCCTTTACTCCTGTTCAGCATCCGCCTAAGGATGAGAATACAATAACAACCCATTTTGACTATCATTCGATTGACCACAACCTATTGAAGTTGGATATTCTCGGACATGAAGACCCGACAATGATTAGGAAACTTCAGGATCTTACAGGAAGAGATCCTCTTACAATCCCGCTGGATGACCCAGGAGTTATGAGCCTGTTTCAGAGTACAGAGGCTCTTGGGATTACACCGGCAGATATGGGCGGTACTCCTTTAGGATGTCTCGGAATTCCGGAATTTGGAACAGACTTCGCCATGAACATGTTGCTGGATACGAAGCCACAGGCCTTTTCTGATCTTGTACGAATTGCCGGACTTGCACATGGAACCAACGTATGGCAGGGTAATGCGGAAGTCCTTATTAAGGAAGGCAAGGCTACAATTTCTACAGCAATATGTACTCGAGATGATATTATGGTATATCTTATAGAGATGGGTGTAGAAAGTAGTCATGCATTCAGTATCATGGAGAATGTACGTAAGGGTAAGGTGGCCAAAGGTAAGTGTGGTGAATGGGCAGAGTGGAAGCAGGAGATGATTGATCATGGTGTACCAGACTGGTATATATGGTCTTGTGAACACATTGAGTATATGTTCCCTAAGGCACATGCGGCTGCATACGTAATGATGGCATGGAGAGTGGCTTATTGTAAGATTAATTACCCACTTCAGTTCTATGCTGCCTTCTTTACAATTCGAGCAAAGGCCTTTTCATATGAGAGTATGTGTCAGGGGCGAGAACATCTCGAGCAGAGAATGGCTGAGGTTAAGAAGAGGATTGAGAATAAAGAAGGTACCAAGAAGGACGATGATACGATTCGAGATATGCGTATCGTTCAGGAGATGTATGCTCGAGGCTTTGAATTCATGCCAATTGACATATTCAGGGCTGATGCACGTAACTTCCAGGTAATTGATGGTAAGATTATGCCATCATTTACAAGTATTGAAGGATTGGGAGAATCTGCAGCTGATCAGATCGTTGAAGGCGTTAAGGCGGGACCTTTCCTTTCCAAGGAAGATTTCAGGAATAGAACAAAGGCATCTCAGACTATTACGGATGTAATGGGAAGTCTGGGACTATTAGGTGATATACCAGAGACTAATCAGATAAGTATTTTCGATTGGATGCAGTAGTTAATAATGGAGGTAATTATGGATAAGTTTTTAAGGGAGCTTTCGTCTTCAGCACCAACTCCGGGTGGTGGTGGTGCAAGTGCTCTGATTGGAGCAATAAGCTGCGCACTTTGCAGTATGGTGGCTAATCTTACAACTGGCAAGAAGAAGTATGCGCAGTATCAGGAGCAGATAGATATATATATAAAACAACTGGAAGAGCATATTGAAGTACTGAAGGCAGACATCCAGTTAGATGCGGATGCTTTTGCACCACTTGCAGCGGCGTATAGCCTTGATAAGGCAACACCGGATTATGAGCAGATAATGGAGAGCGCTACGCTTACTGCAGCAGAGGCACCACTTAAGATAACACGTGATATATATGAACTTGTTCCTATAATAGAGGATTTGTCAGTAATGGGGTCAAGGCTGGCTATCAGTGATGTGGCAGTCGCTGCAGCAGCACTTATTGCAGCATTAGAAGGTGCTGTAATGAATATATATATTAATACAAAGTCACTGAAGGACAGAGCTAAGGCTGACGAGATGAATAAAGAAGCAATTGATATGGTAAGTGATGCAAAGGAGCGTCTTGATGCAGTATATAATCAGATATGTGATCAGATGCTTGGGAGGTAATTATGGAAGAGTGGAGAGGAATGCCAGTAGTTAAATCTATGGCTGAGGATATAAAAGAGCGAATGGAAAGACTTGCAGAGGCTGATATTGTGCCAACACTGGCTGTAATACGAGTTGGTAACCGTGAGGATGACCTGTCATATGAGAGGGGATTAATCAAAAGATTTGATTCAGTTGGTGCCAGAGTAGAATCCAAGGTTCTTGATGAGAATGTTACACAGGATGAACTTGAAGAAGTAATCAGAGAATGTAACTCGGATGACGGTATTCATGGCATTCTTGTATTCAGGCCACTTCCTAAGTCAATTGATGAGAAAGCAATTGCGAATCTTGTAATTCCGCGTAAGGATGTGGACTGTATGGGACTTATCAATACAGCGCATACATTTATGCAGGATGGACTTGGCCATGAGCCGTGTACTGCTCAGGCTGTTATGGAACTTCTCAGATATTATCAATATGATCTTAAGGGCAAGAATGCAGTTGTGATTGGAAGATCAATGGTAGTAGGAAAGCCACTTTCCATGATGCTTCAGAAAGCGAATGCAACTGTAACAATGTGTCACACTAAGACAGAGAATATTGAAGAGATCTGTAAGAAGGCAGATATTATATGTGCCTGCGCTGGTGTGCCAAGAATGGTTGATTCTAAATATATGTCAGAAGGACAGGTTATTATTGATGTAGGAATTAATGTCGTTGATGGGGCATTATGCGGCGATGTAAATTACTCTGATGCAGAGTCTGCTTATGCTGCTACACCTGTGCCAGGAGGCATTGGAACAGTTACAACATCGGTTCTTTTAAAGCATACTGTTGATAGTGCAGAAAAAATTTTGTAGCTGTTACAGTTTTGTTACACATCGGGTGGTAAGATGGCATTGTAAAGAGCGAGAGAGATTCGCACTTCGTAGTTTTGATAAATTTTCGTCGATAGACGATCATTTATATACTTCCCCTTTTACATGACCATTTACGTCCCCCGTGAATGGTCTTTTCCCTTTTATAGGAGTAATTAATGGTTTGGATTAATCATTTTGAAATTGCATCAATTGTAATACTGATTTCAATTATGATTATGTTCTACACTGGCGACAGAATCCATACAAAGGCATCCAAGGTATTTCGGTATTTAATATGGTCAGTTCTGGCGACAGCAGTTGTTGATGAACTTTCAGTATTGGCACTTACAAACACAAGTACTATTCCGCATTGGATTAGTGTTGTTTTTGTTGTGCTCTATAATCTTGGACTGACCACTATTGTATGGTTGTATGTTCTGTATGTCGTATATATTACGCATTCTGATATTAGAAGCATTCGCAAGCCGCTATTTCTTATATGCATACCACTTGCAATTGAGATGGCGTTAATCATTCTAAGTGTCTTTAATGGTTTCGTTTTCAGCATTGATAATAATGGTATATACCATCGTGGAGCAGGTATGACGCAGTGGTTTGTCGTAGCTGGCTTCTATACTCTGTATGTTGGATATATATGTCTTAAGAGAAGAAGATTCATGAGCAGAATGGAACGAATATCTGTTGTCTGCTGGACAACGTCTCTGATTATCTGCCAGATTCTACAGCTGATATATTCTAATCTGTTACTTAATTCGTTCGGATGTGCACTTGGAGTGTTATTCTGTTATATCTCCATTCAGGGTGATTTTGTTGATACGGACAGAATTCTTGGAACATATAGTAATATAGCTTTGGCCAAGAAGATTAATAGCGAGCTTGAGGCTGGTAAGAAGTTTGAGATTATTGCTGTACGACTTGGCGGTTTCGATGAGATTAATGTGATATTTGGCTATTCTGTTGCAGAAGATGTGTTACACGGAATGGCAGAGTTCCTTTCGCAGATTGTGCCAGGACATCAGGTGTTTTATACTACGGGACCAATATTTGCATGTTATGTCGAGGGTGGAAGAGAAGAAGCCAGACATATGGCGGAGCGCATCAACCAGAAGCTTACAGCAGGTATATATTCTAATGATGCAATGAACAGGATTCCTGTTCCTTATGGAATAACTATTATAAGTTGTCCGGATCAGGCTGACACGCCACAGCGTTACAATGCATTAATTAATATGGTTCTTAAGGAGCCAACTCTTTCCAATGACAGAAGTTTTGAACCTGTTACTGATGACATTATTAGAAAGTACAATAGGCGAATTGACGTTGAACGAGCTCTTGAGAGGGCTGTGAGGAATGGAGCGTTTGAGGTTCTGTATCAGCCAATTGTAGATATTACAACGGGCAAGGTGTTCTCTGCTGAGGCTCTCATTAGACTGCATGATGAAAAATATGGTGATATTTTCCCTGAGGAATTTATCCCGATTGCAGAGGAAAATGGTGCAATCATTCAGATAACTAACTTTGTTCTATCAGCTGTATGCAGGTTTATTAAGGAACATGAGATAGAAAAGCTTGGACTGAGATATATTGAGGTTAACCTTTCAGCGGTTGAATGTATAAGACCTCATACTGCAAGCAGACTGTTATCACTGATAGAGAGCTATGGCGTTGACAAGTCATTAATTAATATGGAGATAACTGAGACTGCTGCAGTAGGAAATAATCTGATAGTACGTGATAATCTCGATAGTTTAATTGAAGCAGGTGTAACTTTTTCATTGGATGATTATGGAACGGGTTACTCTAATATGACTGAACTGTTAGAATTGCCTCTGTCAATTGCAAAGGTTGACAGGTCGCTATTATGGATGGCTCTTGATAATAAGGAAGCAATGTGTATATTGCAGAATCTGACTGTTATGTTGAGATCGCTTGGCAGGGAGATAGTTGTCGAAGGTGTTGAGAATAAGAGACATGAAGATACCTTAAGAGAACTTAATATCAAGTATGCACAGGGATTTGCTTATTCAAGACCAGTTAATGAAGAAGTGTTTTTAGAGTATATATCCAATGTAAATGAATATAATATGCCTTTATCCGAGGATTTATAGTTTTTTTACAGGTTATTAATACAATGTTATTAGAATTTATTATTTTTCTCTATTATATCTTGCAATGCTGACTTATAATCGTATTATAGTTATTCTTAATTAAAGAAGAATGGAGGAAGATGATATGTCTTTTTTAGATGATTTAGGTGAAACAATTGCAAATGGTAGTAAGGCTGTTGCTGATAAGGCAAAGGAGTTCTCTGAGATAGCTAATCTTAGAGCGCAGATTGTGAGTTGTGACAATGCAATTCATAAGAATTATAAGGAACTTGGTAAGTTGTATTTTGAAGATCACAAGGATGATCCAGAGTTCGCATATTCAAATGCAATGAATATCATTAAGGATTCAATGAGTAAGAAGGAAGCATTACTTGCACAGATCGCGGATATGAAGGATAAGAGTGATGCTACTGATACAGTTGAGCCAGTGACTGAGCCTGAACAGGATGAAGAGGTGGCTACTGTAATCGAAGAGATTAATGACTCGGCAATAATGTAATTTGGGAGTTGTATATAGAAGAAGGTCATACCAGTTAATCTGGTATGACCTTCTTCTGTTTTATCATTTGAAAGATATTATATACTATCAATTCGTATCTAGTTCTCGGTAGCTGATTCTACACCTGCCGCAGCCAGAGCGGCCGCTGCGAGCTGTGCACGCTGCTGCATCTCAAGCTGTTGAGTAGCAATAATAGTATCTATATCTGGTGCAGCCATAAATGCTGCGTTATGCGGACACAGCTGGACGGCATTAGGATCAACTGCTATTAATTCACCTGTCAGAGGATCAACCATGGTGTCTGCTGCAGCGCCACTTTGAAGTGTCAGATCTTCAGGAAGTGGTAATTCGAACACGCCTTCCATCTTAAATGGACATGTCTCACAGGCAGGGCGCATACAGTACTGACATACAGTTCCGGCATAGTGTACATCACATGATGCCTCTGGAACGGTACCTTCAGCGAACATCTCAGTACGAAGAGTTGCGTCACACAATCCAGGAATTGGAAGCTTTCCCGACTTAGCACATACAGTTGCTGACGTAAGCCCGCCAGGAGCGCTGAATGACTCGTATGGCAGATCTTCATGTATACGCTTCATAACAGCCTTCCATAATGTCTTGGCAAGATTCTTCTCGCCAGTAGAAGAGAGCTTGGTATTGTTATCAAAGCCAGTCCATGTTGTAGCTGTATAATATGGAGTATATCCTGCAAACCATACATCATTGTAGTCAGAAGTTGTACCAGTCTTACCGGCAATTGCCATGTTACCAAAGTTAACACTTCCACCAGTACCAGATGTTACTACATCCTGCATTGCGCTTGTAAGAAGGTAAGCAGTAGTCTCCTTTAGTACCTGATGGGATACAGGAGCAGTATTGTCAAGAATGACATTACCATCGTGATCTACAACCTTTGTATAAAGCTTTGGCTTAATATATGTACCGTTATTGGCAATCGTTGCATAAGCAGCATTAAGCTCGAGATTGGTTACACCGTTGGTAATACCACCAAGAGCAAGAGACTGCTGTATATCAGAGTATATCATTCCATTAA
This sequence comes from Lachnospiraceae bacterium, assembly GCA_045641365.1. GTDB lineage: Bacteria > Bacillota > Clostridia > Lachnospirales > Lachnospiraceae > Colinaster. The sequence goes on along the minus strand of JAZUGT010000083.1, from coordinate 13,821 downwards.
CTTCGCGTCCCGATTCAAGGGTAGTTATACCAAAGTTAAGAAGATAATCGTAACCTAACTGAGGTCCAATCTGTGTAAGAGCCTTAACGGTAACAATGTTCATGGAATCTATAATTCCCTGACGAAGCGAATTGATGCCTCTGTATCCGGAATACCAGTTATGAACCGGAGTACCATTAACATAGTTGAAAGGAGCATCATTCTCAACGGTTGCCAATGTGAGCCCCGCACTGTCAAGAGCTGGAGCATACGTTGACAGTATCTTAAATGTTGAACCAGGCTGTCTGGTTGTTGAAGTAGCACGGTTAAGTGTTCGGCTGGCCTCTTTGGTTCCTCGACCACCTATCATAGCAACAATATGACCAGTACTTTGTTCTTCTATTGTAAGTGAAACCTGTGGCTGAGGTGTAAGTGAGATATTCTCGGCAATTATCTCATCGCCAGGTCCCATCACAGCATTCTGATATTCATCAATTGCAGCATAAGCATCCTCAGTTGAACTAAAGAGATTGTTGAATGTCGCATTGCTTTGCTTGAAATATGACTTAAACATCTCTGAACTGTGATTTTCAACGTCACCATTACTCTTTTCAACTGACAGGGTATATCTTAGATACCATCTTGTTCCATCAGGATATGTCTCTTCATCAGAACATACTTCATTACATATTCTCTGAATTGCAGGGTCCTGTGTTGAATAGATTGACAGACCACCACTATATAGAAGAGTATATGCCTGTGTATCATTATAGCCTGCAGCAATGAGGTCATCATATACGGCTTCTGTAACCGCATCATCAAAGTATGAGTTAACTGTTGTATCTTCAACAGTATCATTGTTACTCTGGATTCTTGAATATACATCATCAGCAATTGCTTCATCATATTCTGGCTGTGTTATATAGCCCTGTTCAAGCATATTACCAAGAACCTTCTCTCTACGATCAGCATTCTCATCCGGATGAGAGATAGGATTATAACGGCTCGGATTCTGTGTTATTCCAGCTATAACAGCACACTCAGACAGATTAAGCTCGTAGACATTCTTGTTGAAGTAACGAAGAGCAGCTGCCTGTACGCCAAGAGTATTCTGTCCAAGGTTAATGGTATTCATATAATTCTCAAGAATGTCATCCTTGCTCATTACCTTCTCGAGCTCCAGGGCAAGATACTGTTCCTGAATCTTACGCTTTACTCTGTCAAGATCACTATTCTCACTTGTCCAGCCAGTAAATACATTGTTCTTAAGTAACTGCTGTGTAATAGTTGATGCACCCTGTGAAAGTGAGCGGTCTTTAATCGCTGTAAATCCTGCTCGCATAATACCCTTGATATCGATACCATTGTGAGTATAGAAACGCTCATCCTCGATTGCTACAAAGGCATGAGTAAGGTTGGTTGGTATCTTATCAAATGTAACAGGAATACGGTTAGAATCAGATGCAACAAGCTTGGCTGTCTGATTGCCCTGGTTATCGTATATAAATGTAGAAAAGCCGGTTGGCGATACATCTATATTAGTGATATCAGGTGAAGAATCAATTATTCCCTTGAACAGACCGATTCCGGCGCTTACACCTATAACGAAGGCTGCGACGGCGCCTATTAATATGATTCTAGCCAATATCAAACTGAATTTTTTAGCAATTTTGGTGCCTGGAGAATTAAGCTTCGCCTGCTTAGCCTTGACACCAGATTTAGAGTAATTCATAATATCTGCCTCTTTTTGAATCTAATAATGCATTAGTGTATATATTACACACCATCATAGTATTATATCAAAGAAAGCTTACTAAATAAACATTTTTATAAAGCTTTAAGAAAACTGTAACAAGTGTGTAAAAAATAGCCTTTCTATGATAGAATCAAGCCATGAGCGAAAAGAACTTACAATATTATACAATTGAAGAAATATGTAGTGGTGAAATTGTTGAGAAGAAGTCGAGATTTATCGCCACGGTATATCATGTTGAGACAGAAGAAGAGGCTGGTTCTATCATAGACGCCCATAAGAAGAAGTTCTGGGATGCGCGGCATAACTGCTATGCATATATTATAGGTAGAAATAGTGAATTGATGCGATTCTCTGATGATGGTGAACCATCAGGAACAGCGGGCAAGCCAATACTTGAGGTGCTGAAGGGTAGGGAACTGACATATACACTTGTAATTGTCACAAGATACTTTGGAGGAGTTTTGCTTGGGACAGGAGGTCTTGTACGTGCATATACAGATGCTACGGCTGCAGGAATCGAGGCGGGTAGCATTAAGTGTATTCGTCAGATGAAGAGATTCCGTATTAATATGGATTACAGCCTTGTAGGGAAGATAAAGTATCTGTTAGCCGCTGAAGAGATTACAGTTCTTTCAGAAGATTATGGGGAGGCTGTTTCGATGCATATTATATGCGAAGATGATGCAATAATTGATAAGCTTATAGATGCAACCGGTGGAAAGATTGAAAGTGAGTATGTAGATACCGATTTTTATTCAGTATAACAAAGGGACGTCAGCACACATGAACGGATTATGTGATTGCTTTAATCCCTTAATGATGATAAGATGTGTTAGCAGTATTGTTCATAGTATTGGATTGGAGGTGGTTAGTATGAAGAATTTAATAACATCATTAGATGTACCTCTTCCCGGGTGGTTCTCTATATTAACTGCTAAAGGAGGATACTATGGAAGAGAAGATGGAATTAGATTCGATTCGTGAACTGTTAGAAAGCAAGCAGTACACGAGACTTCGTCAGAAGCTTTCAGAGATGAATGCAGCAGATATTGCAGCAGCCCTTGAGGAACTTGAGGAGACAGAACAGATGAAGATGTTCAGAATCCTTCCTAAGGATATGGCCGCCGATGTCTTCTCATATATTGATGTAGAAGTACAGCACTTCATTATTACATCTCTTTCAGAGAAGGATGCTGCCAACATCATCGATAATCTGATGGCCGATGATGCTACGGACATGCTCGAGGAGATGCCGGCTAATATTGTTAAGAGGCTTCTTGCAAGCGCAAGTCCGGAGACACGTAGAGATATTAACAACCTGTTAAGATATCCGGATGATTCGGCTGGAAGTATTATGACAGTCGAGTTCGTTGATCTTAAGGAGAATCTTACTGTTGAACAGTCAATTGAGCGGATTCGCAAGATTGGTGTAGACAGCGAGACAATCAATATTTGCTACGTTCTTGATACCAGGCGCAAGCTTGTGGGAACTGTTGCACTTAGATATCTGCTTTTAAGTCAGCCTGATGAGATTATTGGCGAGATAATGCATGAGAACGTTATCTCAATTAGCACAATGATGGACCAGGAGGAAGTTGCGAGACAGTTCCAGAAGTACGACTTTACGGCGATGCCAGTCGTTGATAATGAGAACAGACTTGTAGGTATTATTACTGTCGATGATATCGTAGATATCATGGAGCAGGAGGCTACAGAGGATATTGAGAAGATGGCCGCTATCCTTCCTACGGATAAGCCATATATGAGAACTGGAGTATTTGAGACGTGGAAGAAGAGAATACCATGGCTATTACTTCTCATGATTTCTGCAACATTCACAGGTAGAATAATTGCAAGCTTTGAAGACGCGCTTAGTGTATATGTTGTTCTTACAGCATTTATCCCTATGCTTATGGATACTGGTGGTAATGCAGGTGGACAGGCATCTGTTACAATTATCCGTGGTCTCTCACTTGATGAGATAGCATTTGGAGATATATGGAGAGTAATATTCAAGGAAGTGAGAGTAGCGCTGTTATGTGGTATTACACTTGCAGTATGTAACTTCGCCAAGTTACTGTTACTGGATAAGGTTGGACTTCAGGTGGCAGCTGTTGTATGTATTACACTTGTGGCGGTAGTTATTATTGCCAAGCTTGTAGGATGTACACTGCCAATGATTGCCAAGAAGCTTGGATTTGACCCGGCAGTAATGGCGAGTCCTTTTATTACTACAATTGTAGATGCGATATCGCTGCTAATTTACTTCGATGTTGCAACTAAGCTTTTAGGATTATAGACTGATATCACATATATGTATAAGTAAAGCCAGGACAACTTGTCCTGGCTTTTATACTGTAATATGTTAGTTTCTATTGAATCCTGCACGCTTTCTCTTCAATGGATCAAGAATCTTCTTCCTAATACGAAGATTGTCAGGTGTAATCTCTAGGAGCTCATCAGTATCAATAAATTCAAGGGCCTGCTCTAAGCTGAGTACCTTCTTAGGTGAGAGTCTTAGCGCCTCATCAGCACTGGATGATCTTGTATTGGTAAGCTGCTTCTTCTTGCAGACATTAATCTCAATATCCTCAGCTTTTCCCGTCTGACCGATAACCATTCCAGAGTATACCTTCTCACCTGGCTCGATGAAGAGGATACCACGCTCCTGTGCATTGTACAGACCATAAGTTATAGCCTCGCCAGCCTCAAATGCAATAAGTGAACCCTGCTTACGGTACATCATGTCACCCTTATATGGACCGTATCCATCGAAGGTTGTATTGAGAATTCCATTACCCTTGGTATCAGTCATGAACTCGCCTCTGTAGCCAATCAGACCTCTTGATGGAATCTCAAATTCAAGTCTTGTATATCCACCAGCAATGGATGTCATTCCCTGAAGTTCTCCCTTTCTTGATGAGAGCTTCTGAATAACAGCGCCAGAGAATTCTTCTGGAACATCAACATAAGCGATTTCCATTGGCTCCTGCTTGGCATTACGCTCGTCATACTTATATAATACTTCAGCCTTGCTTACAGCAAATTCATAGCCTTCACGTCTCATATTCTCTATAAGAACGGAGAGATGCAATTCACCACGTCCCGATACCTTGAAGGTATCTGTGTTATCTGTCTCTTCGACGCGAAGTGAGACATCTGTATTAAGCTCTCTGTAGAGACGCTCACGAAGATGTCTTGAGGTAACAAACTTTCCTTCCTGTCCGGCAAGCGGCGAATCATTAACCATGAAGTTCATGGCAATAGTAGGCTCTGAAATCTTCTGGAAAGGAATTGCCTTAGGCTCATCAGGAGAGCAGAGGGTATCACCAATCTTGATATCTGTAATACCTGAGATGGCTACGATTGATCCGATACCGGCTTCAGATACCTCGACCTTACCCAATCCGTCAAATTCGTATAATTTTGAGATCTTGACCTTCTGACACTTGTCTGGATCATGATGGTTAACAATTACAACATCCTGATTAACCTTAATTGTTCCGTTATCAACCTTACCTACACCAATACGACCTACATATTCATTGTAATCAATGGTAGATATAAGTACCTGTGTGCCTAACTCAGGATCACCCTCAGGGGCAGGTATGTAGTCAATAATTGTATCAAAGAGTGGCATCATATCAGTGCCAGGAACATCTAGATCCATTGTGGCTGTACCTGCCTTGGCAGATGCAAAGACGAAAGGACAGTCGAGCTGCTCTTCACTTGCCTCGAGGTCAATAAACAGTTCGAGAACCTCATCAATAACCTCGCTTGGTCGACCTTCAGGTCTGTCAATCTTATTGATACACACAATAACTGGCAGCTTAAGCTCAAGAGCCTTCTTAAGAACGAACTTGGTCTGAGGCATTGTGCCTTCGAAAGCATCAACAACAAGGATAACACCGTTAACCATCTTGAGTACTCGCTCGACCTCACCACCGAAGTCAGCATGGCCAGGTGTATCAATTATGTTGATCTTTGTGTTCTTATATGTTACAGCAGTATTCTTGGACAGAATTGTAATTCCACGCTCTCTTTCAATATCGTTGGAATCCATAACACGTTCAGCAACTTCCTGATTCTCTCTGAATACGCCAGACTGCTTAAGTAATTCATCTACAAGAGTAGTCTTACCGTGATCTACGTGGGCAATAATTGCAACATTACGAATATCATCTCTCGACTGTTTCATAAATCCTTCTTTCTACATATATTAATGTGTTAGTACAATTCTTCACAAACTTGATAATTATAGCATTACATAGTTAAGCATGCAACTTATTTATAATATATTGCTATAAGGGTGTTGACACGAGTATATGATGGTGCTATGTTAGAGCGTAGAAGAAAACATAGAGGATAGAGGTCGCGTAAGTTATGAGTAGATTCGTGGATGTGACAGGCACAGTAGAAGCGGATTAAAAGGGGCAAGCGCCGAAAGAGGAGACTGCCTGCAGGTCGAGTCTTGGGCATGGGATTAAGAATTCCATGACTGTCATCTTTTTAAGATGGGGAGCTATCGATTAGTGATGTGTATCAGTCGACTCCGTATCTGGGTCGATTTTTTTTAGCACTTTTCCTGTATGTTAGGATTATTTCAATTTTGGAAGGAGAAGAAAATGGCTATTTTCGAAGGAGCAGGTGTAGCGATTATTACACCATTTCATGAAGACGGATCAGTTAACTACGAGAAGTTTACTGAGATTATTGAGGATCAGATTGCTGGCGGTACAGACGCAATTATCGTATGTGGAACAACAGGTGAGGCAGCAACACTTTCACACGAAGAGCATCTTAGTGTAATCGCACATTGTGTCAAGGTTGTTAATAAGAGAATTCCAGTAATCGCTGGAACAGGCTCTAACTGTACAGAGACAGCAGTATATCTTTCACAGGAGGCTGAGAAGTCAGGAGTTGACGGCCTTTTAGTTGTAACACCCTACTACAATAAGGCAACACAGAAGGGATTATATGAGCACTTTAAGATTATAGCTGACAGTGTTAAGGTTCCAATTATCCTTTATAACATTCCAGGAAGAACCGGGTGTACACTTCAGCCAGAGACACTTATAAAGCTCTGTCAGGATGTACCTAATATTGTAGGTGTTAAGGATGCTACTGGTAATATGTCAGAGGTAGCTCATGTGCTTGCACTTGCAAAGGGATGTGTAGATCTCTATTCAGGAGAGGACGCACTTATCGTTCCAACACTCTCACTTGGTGGAAAGGGTGTTATCTCAGTTCTTTCAATAGTTGCACCAAAGCAGACACATGATATCTGCCAGCTTTACTTTGACGGAAAGGTTAAGGAAGCAGCAGCTGAGCAGCTTAGAGCAATTCCACTTATTGATGCACTCTTTAGTGAAGTTAACCCTATTCCAGTTAAGAAGGCTATGAATCTTATGGGTAAGGAAGTAGGACCACTTAGACGACCACTTACTGAGATGGAGCCAGCTAACGCTGACAAGCTTGCGGCAGCCATGAAGGAATATGGAATTCTTTAATCAGGAGGTGGCATATGACAAGAATGATTATGCACGGCTGTAATGGTCGTATGGGTCAGATGATTACTGGAATAGTTGATGCCGATGCTGATATTGAGATAGTGGCAGGTGTAGACAACTTTGGTGGCCAGAAGAATGGTTATCCTGTTTTTGAGAGTATAGCAGACTGTGATGTTGACGCTGATGTTATAGTAGATTTTTCTAATGCAGCTGCAGTAGATGCATTGTTAGAATATTGTGTTGCGAAGAATGTTCCATGTGTACTGTGTTCTACAGGACTTAGTGAGGAACAGCTTAAAAAGGTGGATGAGTCATCTAAGAAGGTAGCAATCCTTAGGTCTGCTAATATGTCGCTTGGAATCAATACACTTCTTAAATTATTAAAGGATGCAACAGCAGTATTTGCAAATGCCGGATTTGATATTGAGATTGTAGAGAAGCATCACAATCAGAAACTGGATGCTCCTAGTGGAACAGCTCTTGCACTTGCGGACAGTATCAATGAAGAACTTAATAATGAATATGAGTACGTATATGACAGAAGCACAAGAAGACAGAAGAGACCTGTTAAGGAGATTGGACTTTCAGCAGTAAGAGGAGGTTCTATTGTAGGTGATCACGATGTAATATTTGCCGGAATGGATGAGGTTATTACATTCTCTCATACAGCTTATAGCAGAGCAGTCTTTGGTAAGGGTGCTGTGTCGGCAGCTAAGTTTTTAGCTGGTAAGGCAGCAGGCATGTATGACATGGCCGATGTTATTGATAGTGCTATGTAATGCTTAATATGTTATTATAATGAGGTGGACAGATGTCCACCTCAATTTTTTACTTAGGAGGATGGGATGGATATTAATGTAGAGCTTTCTTATCTTAAGTCGTTAGCAAAGCAGTTTCCAACAATTGCATCAGCATCGACAGAGATAATTAACCTTCAGTCAATACTGAGTCTCCCCAAGGGAACAGAACACTTTCTTACTGACATACACGGTGAGTATGAGCAGTTTAACCATGTGATGAAGAACGGCTCTGGAGCAGTAAGAAGAAAGATAGATGAAGAATTCGGTAATACTATAAGTGAGCATGATAAGAGAAGTCTTGCAACGCTTATATACTATCCAAGAGAGAAGCTTGAGATAATACAGGAGAAGGAAGAGTTCTTAGAGGACTGGTACACTATAACTCTGCACAGACTTGTTCAGATGACCAAGCGTGTATCCTCCAAGTATACAAGATCCAAGGTTAGAAGAGCGCTTCCTAAGGACTTTGCGTATGTAATAGAAGAACTTATTACCGAGAAGGAAGAAGTAGAGGACAAGGAAGCATATTACAATGAGATTATCAATACAATAATTCACATTGGTAGTGCTCCAGATATGATTACTGCGCTGTGTCATCTTGTACAGCGACTTGTTGTAGATCACCTTCATATTGTTGGTGATATATATGACAGAGGCAAGGGGCCACATGTCATAATGGACACGCTGTCAAAGCATCATTCACTCGATATTCAGTGGGGTAATCATGATGTCGTATGGATGGGAGCGGCAGCAGGACATCTTGCCTGTATCGCAACAGTAATAAGAATGAGTGCCCGATATGGCAATCTTGATACCATTGAAGAAGGATATGGAATCAATCTTATTCCACTTGTAACCTTTGCGATGAAGACTTATGAGGGAACAGATTGTAGCGCCTTTGCAATTAAGTACAGCGATGATTACGACACAAGGGATCTTGATCTTGATACTAAGATGCATAAGGCAATTTCAATTATGCAGTTTAAGCTTGAGGGACAGGTTATTAAGCGCCATCCCGAATTTGGAATGGATGACAGACTGCTGCTTGATAAAATTGATTATTCTAAGAAGACAGTAACAGTTAATGGTACTGAGTATGCCATGAAGGAAGTCGATTTGCCGACAGTTAATCCTGATGATCCATATGAACTCACGGACGAGGAGGCACTTGTGATGAAGCGTCTTGCGGATGCTTTCAGACACAGTGAAAAGCTTCAGAAGCATGTAAAGTTCTTATTTGCTAAGGGCGGGCTATATAAGGTGCACAACTACAATCTTCTTTACCACGGATGCGTTCCAATGGATGATAATGGTGACTTCCAGGAAGTTGAAGTGTATGGCAGAAAGTATAGTGGTAAAGCACTTTATGACATACTGGATAATTATGCCCGCAAGGGATACTATTCAACTGACAAGACAGAGAAGGCCAAGGGACAGGATATATTATGGTATATCTGGGCTGGTCCGAAGTCCCCAGTATTCGGCAAGGATAAGATGACCACTTTTGAGAGATACTTTGTTGAAGATAAGGAAGCCCACAAGGAAGTTAAGAATGCATATTACAGACTGATGGACAATGAAGATGTGCTTAACCGTATACTTGAAGAGTTCAGACTTGATACTAAGACATCACATATCATCAATGGTCATGTGCCTGTGGAACTTAAGAAGGGCGAGACACCGATCAAGTGTGGAGGTAAGCTTCTTATCATTGATGGTGGATTCTCAAGAGCTTATCAGGGCAAGACAGGAATTGCCGGATATACACTTGTTGCAAACAGCCACGGAATGAAGCTCGTTGCACATGAGCCATTTGAGTCTAAGGAAGCAGCAATACTTAATGAGACAGATATTATATCTGATACTATACCTGTAGAGACCTTCACAGGTGGAAGACTTCGAGTAGCAGATACTGATATCGGTGAGGAACTCAGAACAAGCATTAAGCAGTTAGAGAATCTTCTCTATGCATATAGAGAAGGTATTCTCGTCGAGAAAGAGAATTAATATTCAGGATGTACGTGGGATATATGAGTACATTCAACGGAGAGATATATGAACTTCAGACCATGCATAGATATTCATAATGGTAAGGTTAAGCAGATAGTTGGCGGGACGCTAAGTGATTCCAGTGGCGCACAGGAAAACTTCGTTGCGACTAAGGATGCTGATTATTATGCAGATATGTACAGGGCCAATAATCTAAAAGGTGGCCATATTATACTTCTCAACAAGGCAGGTACCAGAGAGTATGAACTTACAAAGGAACAGGCAATTCTGGCTCTTAACGCTTTTCCAGGAGGAATGCAGATAGGTGGTGGAATTACTTCGGACAATGCCAGAGAATATATTGAAGCTGGTGCAAGTCATGTTATTGTTACCTCATATGTTTTCGATGGACCTAAGCTTGCATATGACAGAATCAATTCACTTTTAGAGGCTGTCGGACGTGAGCATATAGTAATAGATCTAAGCTGCCGATGTCGGGATGGGAAGTATATGGTAGTTACTGACAGATGGCAGACCTTTACAGACGTGGAAGTTAACGGGGAAGTGCTTGATAAGTTATCCAGATATTGTGATGAATTCCTGATTCATGGCGTTGATGTCGAGGGTAAGCAACAGGGGATAGATGAGAGTCTCCTGTCATTGCTTGGTGGCAGGGATGATGTTACGATCACTTATGCTGGCGGGGTCAGAGAATTGTCAGATATTGATACGATATCCAGACTTGGAAAAAATAAGATAGACTTCACGATTGGAAGTGCGCTTAATCTGTTCGGTGGAAAGCTATCAATAGAAGATGTAATGAGAAGAGTAGAAGAGCTGAACTAAAGAATGTATAAATAACGAAAAAAGCCACCTGATATCAGGTGGCTTTACTTAATCCATTAAACTTCAAGCTAATTCATATATAAATATAGAACAGGCACATCTGTGTTAATGATTAATCTCGCTCAAACTGGAAATTAGAGCTTTGTTACGTTAACTGCCTGAGGGCCCTTCTCGCCGTTAACTACTTCAAACTCAACAGCAGCGCCTTCATCAAGTGACTTGAAGCCTTCCATGTTAAGTCCTGAGTAGTGAACGAATACATCGTTGCCTGACTCGTCACAGATGAATCCGTAACCCTTCTGGTTGTCAAACGACTTTACTGTACCTTTGTTCATTGCAAAAGTCCTCCAAAAAATAATACTATATTGCATACTTGCAACATGTTCAGAATAGCATACGAGTAATGAAAAGTACAGAAAAAGTTGCATAATTTGATAAATTGTATGAATTCTGATATTATAGGCAGGTAGGAGGTATAGCAATTTGGAGAATTCGAAGAAGAAAAAACGTAAGCATAAGCCGAATTACTATATTCTTGTAGTTAATGATAATCCGAATACAGCAGCTAAGTCTCACAGACTTACATATGGTTCAATGGTATTCTGGAGGATTGTTATAGGGATTATTGTGATAGTGCTTGCAGGCTTTGTCGCATACGTTAATTATAATAGTGCAATTGTTTCCGAACAGAACAGAACTCTTAAGAGGAAGATTGATGTTCTGACAGAGGAGAATGCAAGAGTAACTGCTGACAACAACGCACTGAATGAGAAGATTGGTATACTTAGCGAGACTGTCAACCAGAAGGTAGAAGTGGTTGCGCAGATTGAGGAGAAGAGTATTCCTACAGGATATCCATTGTCTGATACAGCATCCATAGAAGAGAAGGATGAGGAGCTTCAGATGGATGGAGAAGTTGTGAAGAGACCAATGATGGAGTTTACAGCATCGGATGGCACATATATTGTGGCCGCAGGTGATGGAATTGTATCAATGGTAAGAGAAGAAGCAACATATGGCTGGGAAGTAAGAGTAGACCATGGCAATGGATATGTAACATCATACAGGACCAATACAGAGCCTAAGGTTAAGGAAGGTGATGAGGTTCCAAGAAGTGGATTGCTGTTCGAGATGAAGTCAGCAGATGATGATAATCCACCAGTGATGGCGTATCAGGTGATGCTTGATGAGGAATATATAGATCCAAAGGAAGTACTTGAAATCAACGGATAAGTTGTAGATAAGGAGAATTATGATGGGAAGAAGAAATAAGAACATAGTTGCCAATGGTGAGAATACTGTCGTAGGACTGGGTACAGTAGTTAATGGTGATATTAAGTCTGAGGCCGCAGTAATCCGAATCGATGGTGAAGTCAACGGAGAGATTAACACAAAGGGTGACCTTGTTATCGGTAAGGACGGTATTATTAAGGGTAATGTTACAGCAGCCAATCTTAATCTCGGTGGTTCAATTAATGGTAATGCCACTGTTGTTAATAAGATTGTTATCGAGTCAAGTGGTAAGCTGCTTGGTGATATCTCAACTAAGCTTCTGGCAATGGATGAATCTGCTGTGATCCAGGGTAAGGTATCAATGGTAGAAGAGACCGTGGCAGATGATAAGAAGGAAGCAACAGCAGAGGAAGTAAAGGCTGAAGCAAAGGAAGAGCCTAAAGAGGAAAGCAAGGAAGAATCTGAAAAAGACAATAAGTAGTTTTCTGAGTGAATGTATTCTTTACTTTACGACTTTAGTATGTTAATATGTGAAAGTGATTAATGATTAATCGCGCATACAAGTTGGGAGGTATTGACATGAATCCTAAGATTCGAACAGAAGCAGTAGATCATCTCTTTGATGCGATTCTTACTTTGCAGAGTAAAGAGGAGTGCTACAATTTCTTTGAGGATTTGTGTACAGTTAATGAACTGTTATCACTTTCGCAGAGATATGATGTGGCTTCTATGCTCAAGGAGCGAAAGACATATATGGAGATTGCTGAGAAGACTGGTGCCTCAACCGCAACTATCAGCAGAGTGAACAGATCACTTAATTATGGTTGTGATGGATACGAGTTAGTATTTAGCAGATTATCTGAGAAGTAGATGTGATTTAGAGCCGGCATACCACCGGCTCTGTTTTATAGAAATAGTAATAAGGGGTAAGTATTAATAATGCTTACTGAATGGTGACAGGATGACATTAGATAAGGATGATTTGATCAATAGCATAATGGCGAGTCTTGATAGAATCGACTTCATTGAGGCCAAGGAGATTCCGGATATTGATCTGTATATGGATCAGGTTACAAAGTTTATGGAGGACAGGTTAAAGGCAACCACGCGTAATCCTGGCGAGGACAAGGTTATGACCAAGACAATGATTAATAACTATGCCAAGAATTCTCTATTGCCACCACCTGTGAAGAAGAAGTATTCCAAGGAGCATATGTTCCTTATAATATTCATCTATTATTTTAAGAATGTTTTATCAATAAACGATATTGATAAGATAATTAGTCCGCTTAAAAGTCAGTTCTTTGCTAATGAAGAGCCAGATGGAATGAATGTCGAGGAAGTCTATGAGAGAATCAGACTGACTCTTGAGGGACTCAATGATTCTATTAAGGAAGATGTCCTTGATGCGTATAAGAATTCGCAGGCAGTATTTGCGGATACGCAGGAAGCGGATAATGAGGCATTGTCAATGTTTTCGTTCATAACAATGCTTTCAATGGATGTATATGTCAAGAGACTGCTTATTGAAAAGATAATTGATAATTACGAGAATATGAAGAATGATGATAGTAAAAAATAACGGAGTTATATATTAAATTACTATTAACATTGATGACATATAGTGGTAATTATAGTATAATCTACTTCTGTAAGAGCCTGTTTTTACAGGAGGGAATTATTTAAGGAGGACTATTAAGATGGGATT
>JAZUGT010000082.1:0-27669 GCA_045641365.1 Lachnospiraceae bacterium | reverse complement strand
GGTGGAAGTACAATATTTGCGCCTGTATCTGCAAAGAGTGGAGAAGGTATTAAGGAGCTTCTTGATATGGTACTTCTTACTGCTGATATTCTTGAGCTTAAGGCTAATCCTAAGCGTAAGGCGAGAGGTCTTGTCATTGAGGCTGAGCTTGATAAGGGTCGTGGACCAGTTGCAACAATTCTTGTACAGAAGGGTACACTTAAGGTTGGTGACTTTGTATCAGCCGGTGCAAGTCATGGTAAGGTAAGAGCCATGATTGATGACAAGGGTAAGAGAGTTAAGGAAGCAGGACCTTCAATTCCTGTTGAGATTCTTGGTCTTAGTGATGTTCCTAATGCAGGTGAGGTATTCATCGCGCATGAGAATGATAAGATTGCAAAGCAGTTCGCTGAGACATTTATTGCAGAGAATAAGGTTAAGAAGCTCGAAGAGACTAAGTCTAAGATGAGTCTTGATGATGTCTTTGCACAGATTCAGGAAGGTAACCTTAAGGAACTCGATCTTATTGTTAAGGCCGATGTTCAGGGTTCAGTTGAAGCCGTTAAGCAGTCACTTACAAAGCTTTCCAATGAAGAGGTTGTTGTTAAGTGTATCCATGGTGGTGTTGGTGCAATCAATGAGTCGGATGTATCGCTTGCAGCTGCAAGTAATGCTATTATCATTGGATTCAACGTACGTATTGATGCAACTGCCAAGGAGACTGCAGAGAGAGAAGGCGTTGAGGTTAAGCTGTATAAGGTAATCTATCAGGCTATTGATGATGTAGAGGCTGCCATGAAGGGTATGCTTGATCCAGTATATGAGGAGAAGGTTATCGGTCATGCAGAGGTTAGGCAGATATTCAAGGCCTCAGCAGTTGGTAATATTGCAGGTTCATATGTCCTTGATGGTATGTTCAAGAGAGGCTGCCAGATACGTATTACACGTGAAGGTGAGCAGATCTATGAAGGTTCTTTAGCATCACTTAAGAGATTTAAGGATGATGTTAAGGAAGTAAAGGCCGGATACGAATGTGGTCTTGTATTTGAAGATTTCGATTCAATGCAGGAACTCGATGTTGTTGAGGCATATGAGATGGTAGAAGTACCACGCTAATCAGGCGTAGAGGATATATGTATGCGTAAGAATAGTGTTAAAAATACAAGAATTAATGGTGAAGTACAGAAGGTGCTTGCGGAGATAATAAGGAGTGAGATAAAGGATCCACGCGTGCCACAGTTTACATCTGTGGTAGCTGTGGAGGTTGCTCCGGACCTCAAGAACTGTAAGGCATATATCAGTGTTCTTGGTGATGAGAACGCTGCTAAGGACTGCCTGGATGGTCTTAACAGCGCAGCCGGATTTATCAGAAGGACTCTTGCAAGGGAATTAAATCTTCGTAATACACCAGATTTACATTTCCATATTGATCAGTCGATAGCTTATGGTGTTGATATGTCTCATAAGATAGACGAGATTATCAGCGCAGATGAGAGCAGACATGTAGACAGTGAATAACTGTATCAGATGGATTTTTCATAATGAGAAAGATTTTAGAAGAATTAGATAATGTTAAAAGCATAGGGATTAGTGGACACATAAGGCCGGATGGGGACTGTGTGGGCTCCTGTATGGCAATGTATATGTATCTTAAGAAGGTTATGCCGGAAGATACTGACATAGATGTCATATTCGAAAAGCCATCGCCTGTTTTTGATTGTATTGCACATATTGAGGACAGAAGGGATTATCCCAGAAGACAGGCCTATGATGTTTTTATTGCACTGGACTGTACTCCGGACAGGATGGGGGATGCACTTCCGGGCTTTGAAAAAGCGAAGAAGACTATCAACATCGACCATCATATAAGTAATACCGGGGCTGGGGATATCAATTACATCTTCCCTAAGGCCAGTTCGGCGAGCGAGCTTGTATATGATCTTCTTGACAAGGAATATATAGACTCGGATATTGCTCAGGCAATCTATATCGGAATTATTCATGATTCCGGAGTGTTACAGTATTCCAATACATCTCCTAAGACGTTAAGGATAGTTGCAGAACTTGTAGAGTATGGATTTGATTTCTCGAGGATAATAGATGAGACTTTCTATAAGAAGAGCTATATCCAGAATCAGATTCTTGGCAGAGCGCTTACAGAATCAGTATTGTTAGCGGATGGAAGATGCATTGCCTGTGGATTGACTAAGGAGACACTGGATTTCTATGGTGTAAAGCCAGTTGATCTTGATGGAATTGTAAGCCAGTTAAGATATACAAAGGGCGTAGAAGTTGCCATTTTTATGTATGAGCTTGATAGTGGCAAGTGGAAGATAAGTCTCAGATCCAATGGACTTGTGGATGTATCAAAGGTTGCTGCATGCTTCGGCGGTGGCGGTCATGTACGTGCATCAGGATGTATGTCCGATGGCAGATTTGAGGATATAGCAGATAGTCTTGTTGAGAAGATTTGTCTTCAGTTATAGCAGGATTATAAGCGGATTAGTTTACTGACAGGTCAGATTGATGATTAATGGAATAATTAATGTATATAAGGAAGCCGGATATACGTCATTTGATGTCGTTGCCAGGCTTCGTGGAATAACTCATCAGAAGAAGATTGGGCATACAGGTACACTTGACCCGGACGCTACAGGAGTTCTTCCAGTCTGTCTTGGTAATGCAACCAAGCTTGTCGATCTGATGACTGATAAGCAGAAGGAGTACGTTGCCACGCTGCGTCTTGGAATAGCTACAGACACCCAGGATATATCAGGCAAAGTGATTGAGACTTGTGAAGTCGATTGTTCAGAAGAACAGGTATATGAGGTAATCAGCAGCTTTGCTGGAGAACAGGATCAGATACCTCCAATGTATTCTGCACTTAAGGTGGATGGTAAGAAACTTTATGAACTGGCTCGCGAAGGCAGGACTGTTGAGCGTAAGCCACGAAGAATTACTGTGTATGAGATAGAAGTGCTTAAGATGGCACTGCCCGATATCAGTATCAGAGTGCTTTGTTCAAAGGGGACATATATAAGGACTATATGTGATGATATAGGCAGGAAGCTGGGCTGTGGGGCAACTATGACAAGCCTTAAGAGAACAAGCTCAGGAATATTTGGGATTGACGACGCATATAAGCTTGACGAGATAGAGAGTATGGCTAAGGACGGTAGTCTTGATAAGGTCGTACTTACAACGGATTCAGTCTTCATGGACTGTGCTTCGGCAAGTCTTGAAGGTGAACCTCTCAGGCTTGCACTCAATGGTAATCCACTTGATATTAAGATTGTTGATAAATACATTGATAAAAATGGAGACAGAAACAGAATTAGACTGTATGATGATAAGGGAGAGTTCTTTGCATTATATGTGAAGAAAGGTCCACGATATGCAGTCGATAAGATGTTTCTATAGATTTAATGGTTATAATTAGTGATATGGATAAACTCCAGATGGACATTCCGTCTGCTGTATGTATAGGCAAGTTTGACGGTGTTCATATTGGACATAAGCTGATTGTCGAGAAAGTCGTTAGTCAGAAGGTAAGAGGCTTAAGGGCGGTAGTATTTACTTTCGACCCGTCTCCAGAGGAACTTTTTACTGGGAAGAGGCCTGTGGAGATATGTTCAAGAGATGAGAAGATAGAGATTCTTGACAGAATGGGGGTTGATGTTATTGTCGAATACCCGCTAACCTTCGAATCAGCCGCAGTTGAAGGCGAGGATTTTGTCAGGGACATTCTTGTCAATAAGCTTAATATGACATATATCGCGGCTGGGGATGATCTTTCCTTCGGTAAGGGAGGAAAAGGGGACAGAGCTTTAATTGAGAGACTGGCACCTGAGTATGGATATGATGTGGATATCATCGAGAAGGTGCGTGTAGATGGAGAACAGGTTAGTTCTTCGAGGATTAGACAGGCAATGGCGGATGCGAGATTTGATGAGGCGTCCAGGATGCTGGGGAGGATTTGACATAATATGAATTCAACTATTTTACTTGGTCTGGCAGGTGGATTGGGACTGTTCCTCTTTGGAATGTCACTGATGAGTGAAGGAATTGAGAAGGCTGCAGGTGCTAAGCTGCGATCAATTCTTGAGATGTTTACAACCAACAGGTTTTTGGGAATGATTGTCGGTGTGATATTCACTGGTATTATACAGTCATCCAGTGCCTGTACAGTTATGGTTGTCAGCTTTGTTAACTCAGGTCTTATGACACTGTACCAGGCAGCGGGCGTAATATTTGGTGCTAATATTGGTACAACGGTAACATCTCAGTTAGTATCATTCAATCTTTCCAAGGTTGCACCATTATTCGTTCTTATAGGTGTGATTGTTGTAATGTTCGTTAAGAATGAGACAGTTAAGAAGATTGGTGACATCGTCCTTGGATTTGGTGTTCTCTTCATGGGATTATCGCTTATGAGTCAGGCAATGGGTGGTATGAAGGAGTCGCAGGAAGTTGTTAATGCTCTTGCTGGCCTTGATAATCCATATGTGGCTGTCTTACTTGGAACAGTCGTAACTTCAATTATTCAGAGCTCTTCAGTTACGGTTAGTATCATTCTTCTTATGGCTAACCAGGGACTTCTGGGGCTTGATATTGTACTGTATATTATCCTTGGATGTAATATAGGTGCCTGTGCTTCTGCAATGATTGCATCTCTTTCTGGTAAGAAGGATGCCAAGCGTGCAGCACTTATTCATCTGTTATTCAATATTATAGGTACAATTATCCTCTTTATTATCCTTCAGGTTGCAGGCGGATGGGTAATCTCGATGCTTCAGAGTATATCAGCTGATAATGGTAGATTCGTTGCTAATGCCCATACAATAATTAAGGTATTCCAGGTAATTGTACTGTTCCCATTCTCATCACTCATTGTTAAGATGACTTATCTCATTGTTAGAGACGAGGATGAGAAGATTAGCTACAGAGAGAGTTATACACTTAAGTATATCGGCGATAAGGTTGTATTCAATCCTGCTACAGCTGTTGTAGAAGTAATCAAGGAGATTGAGCGAATGGGTGATCTTGCAAGTGAGAACCTTAATCGAGCAATGAATGCGCTCATTACACTTGATGAGGAGGATATTGCAGAAGTATACGAGGTTGAGAAGAATATCAACTATCTCAACCATGCAATTACTGGATATCTTGTTAAGATTAATCAGAGCAATCTTCCAATCGAAGACTTACGTAGTATCGGTGCACTTTTCCATGTGGTTAATGATATTGAGAGAATTGGTGATCATGCAGAGAATATAGTAGATGACGCCATATCAAGGAAGGAAAAGGATATTACATTCAGTAAGCAGGCTCAGAGCGAGATGAATATGATGCTTGAAAAAGTAAACACGATTATAAGATACTCAATCGATATGTTTGCTAAGAGCCGTTACGAACACATGGATGATATTGTTAAGCTTGAGAACGATATAGACATTCTTGAAAGAGAACTTCAGCAGGCACATATTGACAGACTGACACGTAATGAATGTACTCCTGAGTCAGGAATGCTGTTCAGCGATATCATATCTGGTCTTGAGAGAATCGGAGACCATGCAATGAACATTGCATTTGCTATTAAGAATAGCGAAGAAGAGGCTAACTATTAGCATATAATCAAGATGGGAATAAATGGTGAGTAGAAGACTAACATTTAGAATAACTAAAACAGTCCTTCTGTTAGTGATGGTCTGCGCTGCATTCATTATGTTCGGCGTCAGGGCGGAAGCGAGTTCGCGCATGCAGGATCTTATAGCTACGGGGGGAATTGCGACAGCACTCGATGAGTATCATACAAGCGAAGAATTCAAAGATGCGATTGCGGGTGTAGAAGCATATGGCTACCATAATCTTGGTGTAGCCAATGTTGATAATCATCTTAACGTCCGTAAAGAACCATCTGAGGATGGCAAGCTTGTTGGTAAGATGAGTAACAACGCAGCGTGTGAGATTCTGGGATACGAAGGTGACTGGGCAAAGATAAAGTCTGGCAAGGTTGAAGGATACTGCCATACGGATTATCTCCTTTCAGGAAAGAGGGCTCTCAGAAGAGCAGAGTCTGTTGTTACAAAGGAAGCAGTATCTAAGGAAGGCGGACTGCGAGTAAGAGAAGAGCCCAACACGGAGTGTCAGATTCTTACTGTAATGGGTGAAGGAGAGAGCCTTGAAGTTGTTGATGATGAGAAGGACGGCTGGATCAAGGTCATGGTCGATGACCAGGAAGGATATATCTCGGCTGAGTTTGCTGAGGTAAAGGAAGAACTTGATGTAGCTGTAACAATGACGGAACTACTCTACGGTGAAGGCGTATCTGATGTACGTGTAGATATGTGCCAGTATGCAAAGCAGTTTATTGGTAACAGATATGTCTGGGGTGGTACGAGCCTTACAAAGGGTGCTGACTGTTCCGGATTTGTCCTTGCAATCTACGCAAAGTATGGATATAGTCTTCCGCATTCGTCGCGGGCACAGTCGCAGATGGGTACGAAGATATCACTTGCTGAAGCCAGACCGGGAGATCTTGTATTCTATTCTGGTGGTGGAAGAGTTAACCATGTTGCCATGTATATTGGTGGTGGTCAGGTTATTCATGCTTCCAACCCTCGTACGGGTATCAGGGTTTCAGATGTTGGATATCGTTCGATCACGACAATAAGACGACTTATAAGGGATTAGTTATTATTGCAGGGCTTCGGCCCTGCATTATGAGCATATAGAGGTTTTTATGAAGTGGTATGATAGCCTTTTTAAAGGAGCAGAGAAGTTTATGGCTTCTCCAATACTGGTTAATACGGCATATGCTTTATTTACTGCACTCGTTTTTGTATCTGTAGTTGTTGCAGCAAGGCGAGAAGATGATGTCAATAAAAGCCTGACAGATGTCAGGCCACTGGCAGAAATATATGAATATAGTACAGATGGTGGAGTAACTTTTTTTGATTGCAAAGATATTAATTCGATTGACATGAGGCATCTGGATGAAATTTTACTGCATGGAAGGGTGACGCAGAATATCGATTCAAAAGAAGATGCTTACATTTTTATCAATGATATAGATGCGGACATTAGATGCGGTGGTGAGGCCCTGAACATTGATGAGTCAAAGATCCCATATTACTGGGCCAGAATAGAACATGGCTATATAGCCACTGATGATATTATAGAGATAGAACTTCATACAAGAGGAAGATTAATCTATAACAGAGTATTTAGGATGACTCTTAACAGGATGTTTGTTGCTTCGCATGGATCTCTTGTAGTGAAGATGTTCAGAGATAATCTTATTAATATTTCCGGTTGTGTTGTGATGATTCTTATTGGTATATGTATGATTATGTATATGATTGAATTATCAAGATATGATATTCTTACTGGACGAGGGATGTTTGCCGGAGGCATGGCTCTGATAGTTGGAGGCCTGGCTTTCTCCATGAATCCGGATTACTCAACTCTTTTAGCAGAGAATGCATCCGGGCTGGGGTATATTGATCCACTGGCGCTCAATCTGATTATCCTTCTTGTAATTAGATATCTTCAGAGGTTTATTGATGATGAGCGACGTAAGGTACAGGGAGAACTGACTGTTTTTGCAGCAGGGTTTATTATCTCAATATTTATGATAGCTTCACTGATTGAGGGAGTAAATACATCTTATGTTGTGGTACTTCTAGTATCTGATGTACTCCTGATTGTACTTAATATGTATTTTCTGGCTGAAAGGCTTGGAAAAAGTGATGACAGAACATTCAGGGGCGTCGTCAATGCAGCATTACTGCTTCTGGTATGTATGGTCATTGAGATAAGCCTCTATGTTGCAACAGGAACATATTTTATCAATATTATTGAAATTGGTCTGATTATATTTGGTGTAGTTCAGTATTGGGCATTTGCTGTCGAGAACGTTGAACAGAGAAGAGTTGCAAGCAGGGCGAAAGAACTTGAGCAGGAGCTGATTCAGTCACAGATAGATATTATGAGAAGTCAGATTCAGCCTCATTTCCTCTTTAATGCACTTGGAACAATCAGGGCGTTATGTGTTAAGGAACCTAAGGAGGCGCGTAATGCGCTGGACTTCTTCGCAAAGTATCTTCGTGCTAATATGGAATCTCTGGATCAGAAGGAATGTATACCATTTCTTAAAGAGATGGAGCATGTTAAGAGTTACCTGTATATAGAGAAGCTTAGATTTGGTGATCTTCTTAATATAGAATATGATCTTGAAGCAACTGATTTCAGTATTCCATGTATGACTGTTCAGACATTGTGTGAAAATGCGGTTAAGCATGGACTGTTAAGCAAGGAGAATGGCGGAACTCTTACTATAAGGAGCCGTGAGAGCATCAGCTGCTATGAGGTACAGATAATTGATGATGGTGTAGGATTTGATGCAACCAAGAAGTTTGATGATTCAAGAACACATGTCGGTGTGGAGAATTCCAGAAAGCGACTGGCAGGTATGTGTAACGGAACACTTTCTATTGGAAGCATCCTTGGAAAGGGAACGACTATTACAATTACAATTCCCAAGGTAGAGTCATTGTAAGGAATAACAGGGGGACGTATGAGAGTAATATCAGTAGATGATGAACAGATAATACTTGATGATTTTGTTGATATGCTTAGTGAGATGAGTGAGGTGACTGAGGCACATGGATTTACTAACTGCGATGAGGCGCTTCAGTATATCAGTAAGAATGATGTAGATGTTGCTTTTTTTGATATTCATATGCGTGGTATGGATGGAATTACACTTGCCAAGAAGGCTAAGCTAATTAAGCCAAGCCTTAATATTGTCTTTCTTACCGCATATGCTGAGTATTCACTTGAGGCCATGAAGCTTCATGCTTCAGGATATCTTGTGAAGCCTGTAACAGAAGAGGATGTTCGTAAGGAACTCGCGGATCTGAGGGTCCCTGTTGCTACATCCGCAGGAAGCAGGATAAGAGTGCAGTGCTTTGGTAACTTTGAGGCCTATGAAGGAGGATATCCATTGCAGTTTAAGTATGTTAAGACTAAGGAACTGCTTGCATATCTTGTGGACCGAAAGGGTGCATACTGTACTAATGGAGAGATTATAGGAATGCTCTGGGAGGATAAGGATGTTACGGCCTCTCTTGAGAACTACCTGCGTAATCTTGTAAGCGACCTAAGAAGTGTTCTTAAGAAGCATGGCGCGGATGGCGCATTTATCAAGAAAAAGGGACAGATGTGCATAGTGACCAAGGATATAGAATGTGACTATTACAGATGGATAGAAGGGGACCCGGTGGCTATTAACTCGTGGAATGGAGAGTATATGGCGCAGTATAGCTGGGCAGAGACAACCTTAGCAGGAATAGAGAATGCAATGATGGATATGTACTAAGTGTGTTGATTGTTTAGTACGGCAGACAGTTAAGCCAGAATGAAGATATTGATAATTAAGAAAAAGTATCTTGATATATAGACTTTTGCATGATATAATATCCGAGTGTGTGTGCTCATGCTCAGATTGTGGCTTCTCCGGCCCAGTCTTAGTATGAAGCGAAGTATATAGAAGAAAAGGAGATTTCGAAATGATTTCAAAAGAGAAAAAGACAGCAATTATTAACGAGTATGCAAGAAAGGCTGGCGACACTGGTTCACCAGAGGTTCAGATTGCAGTTCTTTCAGCACGTATCGCTGAGCTTACAGAGCATCTTAAGGCTAATCCAAAGGATAACCACTCTAGACGTGGTATGTACAAGCTCATCGGTAAGAGACGTGGTCTTCTTGATTATATGATGAAGACTGACCTCGATGGATACAGAGCACTCATCGAGAAGCTTGGTATCAGAAGATAATTATGTTCATACTGTAGGGGTGGATAATTCCACCCCTACGTTTGATATTGCAGGGTAGAAGATGTTCCCGAGACCACTGATAAGTTTACAGATATGTGTATGTTTATCAGTAGTTTCGGAACTTCTGCCCAAAGAGAATATAAGCCGGATGGCAGAAGGGAAATGTTATTATGAAGAAGACATTCACAATGGAACTTGCCGGACGTACACTTAGCGTAGACGTTGGCAGAGTTGGTGCACAGGCTAATGGTTGTGCATTTATGCATTATGGAGACACAACAGTTCTTTCTACTGCAACAGCAAGTGAGAAGCCAAGAGATGGTATTGATTTCTTCCCACTTTCAGTTGAGTACGAAGAGAAGATGTATGCTGTTGGAAAGATCCCAGGAGGATTCAACAAGAGAGAAGGTAAGGCAAGCGAGAATGCGGTTCTTACAAGCCGTGTTATCGACAGACCAATGAGACCACTCTTCCCAAAGGATTATCGTAATGATGTAACACTTAACAATATGGTTATGTCTGTTGATCCTGAGTGTAGACCAGAACTTGTAGCTATGCTTGGTGCTGCAATTGCAACAAGTATTTCAGATATCCCATTTGATGGTCCATGTGCTACAACACAGGTTGGAATGATTGACGGAGAGCTTATTATTAACCCTTCACAGGAGCAGTGGAAGATTGGTGATCTTAATCTTACAGTTGCTTCAACAAGTGAGAAGGTTATTATGATTGAGGCTGGTGCTAATGAGATTCCAGAGGCTAAGATGATCGAGGCAATCTACAAGGCACATGAGGTTAATCAGGAGATTATCAAGTTCATCAATGATATGGTTGCTGAGATTGGTAAGCCAAAGCATGAGTATGTAAGCTGTGCGATTCCTGAGGAGCTTATGGAGGCAATGAAGCAGATCGTTACTCCAGCTGATATGGAAGAGGCTGTATTTACAGATGTTAAGCAGGTTCGTGAGGAGAATATCCGTCAGATTAAGGATAAGTTAACAGAGGCATGGGCTGACAATGATGAGTGGCTTGCACTCTTAGACGATGCTGTATATCTCTACCAGAAGAAGACAGTACGTAAGATGATTCTTAAGGATCATAAGCGTCCAGACGGAAGAGAGATTACACAGATTCGTCCACTTGCAGCAGAGGTTGATCTTATTCCTCGTGTTCATGGTTCAGCTATGTTCACAAGAGGACAGACACAGATTTGTAACGTAACAACACTTGCACCTCTTTCAGAGATGCAGAAGATAGATGGTCTTGATGCTAATGAGACATCTAAGAGATATATGCACCAGTACAACTTCCCTGCATATTCTGTAGGTGAGACTAAAGTTAGCCGTGGTCCAGGACGTCGTGAGATTGGACACGGTGCACTTGCTGAGAGAGCACTTATTGCAGTACTTCCAAGTGAGGAAGAGTTCCCATATGCAATCCGTACAGTATCAGAGACATTTGAGTCTAATGGTTCAACATCAATGGCTTCAACATGTGCATCTTGTATGTCACTTATGGCTGCTGGTGTTCCAATTAAGAAGATGGTTGCAGGTATCTCATGTGGTCTTGTAACTGGTGATACAGACGATGATTTCGTACTTCTTACAGATATCCAGGGTCTTGAGGACTTCTTTGGAGATATGGACTTCAAGGTAACTGGTACAACTGAAGGTATTACAGCTATTCAGATGGATATCAAGATTCACGGTCTTACAAGAGCAATCGTTGAGGGCGCTATTGCAAGATGTCGTGAGGCAAGACTCTTCATGATGGATACATGTATGAAGCCAGCAATTGCAGAGCCACGTAACGAAGTTGGCGAGTATGCACCTAAGATTATCTCTCTTTCAATTGATCCAGATAAGATAGGTGATGTTGTTGGTCAGCGTGGTAAGACAATCAACGAGATTATCGCTCGTACAGGCGTTAAGATTGATATTACTGATGAGGGTAAGGTTTCTGTATGTGGTACAGATGCACAGAAGATGGATCAGGCTGTTGATATGATTAAGACAATCACAACAGATTTTGAGGCTGGTCAGGTATTTACTGGTAAGGTAGTAAGCATCAAGGAATTCGGTGCATTTGTTGAGTTTGCTCCTGGTAAGGAGGGAATGGTTCACATTTCTAAGATCTGTAAGGAGAGAATCAACCATGTTGAGGATGTACTTACACTTGGTGATACAGTTACTGTAGTATGCCTTGGTAAGGATAAGATGGGCAGAATCAGCTTCTCAATGAAGGACGTAAGTCAGCAGTAATTCTAGATTTTGCAGGGCTCGGCATGACCGGGCCCTTTTTTATAAGGAGATAAAGATGGCTAATATAACAGAAGAAATCAATAAGAGGCGTACATTTGCCATAATCTCGCATCCTGATGCTGGTAAGACAACACTTACAGAAAAGTTCTTATTATATGGTGGTGCGATTAATCTTGCCGGAAGTGTTAAGGGAAAGGCTACGGCCAGACATGCAGTATCAGACTGGATGGAGATTGAGAAGGAAAGAGGTATCTCTGTAACATCATCAGTTCTTCAGTTTGAATATGATGGATACTGTATCAATATCCTGGATACACCAGGACATCAGGACTTCTCGGAGGATACATATCGTACACTTATGGCCGCAGATAGTGCTGTCATGGTTATTGATGCTTCAAAGGGTGTTGGGGCCCAGACCAGAAAGCTCTTTAAGGTCTGTGGTATGAGAGGAATCCCAATCTTCACATTCATTAACAAGATGGATAGAGAAGCCAATGATACATTTGAACTGTTAGATGAGATTGAGAAGGAACTTGGAATAGCAACATGTCCTGTTAACTGGCCAATAGGCTGTGGAAAGAACTTCAAAGGTGTATATGACAGGCAGAAGTCCTGCGTTGTGACATATTCTGATACTGAGAAGGGTACTAAGGAAGGTGAGACAAAAGTCATTCCATTAGATGATGAGTCAGCCCTTATTGGTGCAATCGGCGAGGACAGCAAGGAGATTCTTGACGGAGAGATAGAGCTTCTTGATGGAGCAAGTGCAGAATTTGATCTTGAGCAGGTTCAGGCAGGAAAGCTTACACCAGTATTCTTTGGATCTGCGCTTACGAACTTCGGTGTTGAGATATTCCTTAAGTACTTCCTCGAGATGACAACAACACCTCTTCCAAGAAAGTCAGGAGAGGTTATGATTCAGCCTACTGAGCATGATTTCAGTGCATTTGTATTTAAGATTCAGGCCAATATGAATAAGGCTCACAGAGACAGAGTTGCCTTTATGAGAATATGCTCAGGACGTTTTGATGCGACAAAGGAAGTTAAGCATGTTCAGGGTGGAAAGACACTAAGACTCTCTCAGCCTCAGCAGATCATGGCTGATTCAAGAAAGATACTTGATGAGGCGTACGCGGGAGATATTATTGGTGTGTTCGATCCAGGTATCTTCTCCATTGGTGATACTGTCTGCATGCCAAAGGACAACATTGTATACGAAGGTATTCCAACATTCGCTCCAGAGCATTTCGCAAGAGTTCGTCAGATGGATACAATGAAGCGTAAGCAGTTCGTAAAGGGTATTACGCAGATTGCCCAGGAAGGTGCAATCCAGATATTCCAGGAGTACAATACAGGTCTTGAGGAGATTATAGTTGGCGTTGTAGGCGTTCTTCAGTTTGATGTCCTTAAATACAGACTCGAAAATGAGTATAATGTTGAAATAAGACTTGAGAATCTTCCTTATGAGCATATCAGATGGATAACTAACTCTGAGGTAGATCTCGATAAGATAACAGGAACCAGTGATATGAAGAAGATCAAGGATCTTAAGGATAATCCGCTGTTATTATTTGTTAACTCGTGGAGTGTTGGAATGACACTTGATCGTAATCCGGGACTGGAGCTGTCTGAATTTGGAACTAACTAATTGCTGATGGCATAGCTGCTTTGAGGATCTGAGTGATTATATGAAGAAGGCGTTGGCTATATTAACTGCATCTTTAGCCATTTTAGGAGGGCTCGTATTATATGGTAACATGTCTGCTGACAGAGGGCCGACTGATCCGTATATTGAGCCAGTGACTGATGAGGCCATAGCTTCGTCTGATGAGATCTACTCCTATGAGGAAGAAGCACAGTCTGCACCTGGGCAGACTGCTATAGAAGAATCTCCATTCGAGATGGCTGTCACTGAAGAAGAGGCAGTATGGAATGAAGAGGTTGAGGAACAGTTTCAGGAAGAAAAAAACAATATTTCTGACACTGCTGTCAGTAGCAGAGGCTGTGCATATGCATACGAACTGTTGAATGACGAGGAAAGAGCTGTATATGATGCTGTATATAAGGCGACCGTCGACTATGAAGCAGCTGCAGCTGTTCCAACAACTGACACAGCGGTTCTTGATAAGGCATTCAATTACATGATGATTGATCATCCTGAGATATTCTATGTCGAGGGCTATAAGTATACAAGATATATGTTAGGCAAGAAGCTGATGCGAATTACCTATTCAGCAGACTATACCTGCAATCAGTCAGAACGTGATAGCAGGGCTGAAGAAGCGGAGCTGATTATAAGCACTATTCTTATGAATATCAGCGATACGGCAGATGATTTTGATAAGGTAAGATTTGTATTTGAAACACTTATTGAGAGTACAGAATATGACCTGTCAGCACCGGATAACCAGAATATACTTTCTGTTTTTCTTGGAAAAAGGAGTGTGTGTCAGGGATATGCCAAGGCTACGCAGTTGCTTCTTAACAGACTGGGTATGCAGTCCACACTAATTACGGGGCGTATCAAGGGTGGCGAGTCCCATGCCTGGAATGCAGTCAATGCAGATGGAGAGTGGTATCTTCTTGATACTACATGGGGAGACGCTTCATATCAGTCAGATGTGTCAGATGATACAGAGCGCTCATCTGGGCTGATTAATTATGATTATATGTGCGTAACATCGGAGCTTATGGGAAGAACCCATCAGGATGATGGTACTATTCGTGTACCGCTTTGCACAGCTGTAGATGATAATTATTATGTTCATGAAGGATTGTGCTTTGATGAGTATGACGAGAATAAGGTCAGAGAACTGGTAGACAGGGCTGTACAGAATGGAATGGAGGCTGTGACATTCCATGCAACCGATGATGTTGTATATGATAATCTTATTACAGAGCTTATTGATAATCAGGTTATTTTCAGATACCTTCCAGATGGCGGAAGCAGAGTCAGATACAGCAGTAGTCCGAATAGCAGAAGTGTTACTTTTTGGCTTTAATTACCAATATAGGTATGTTATAATTAGTGATAATGGTTTTATAGAATTAGTATGTAATATGTTACTTCATAAGGAGGCTTAGTTAAGATGAATGAGAGCAATGTATATACATTAGATGGAGATAACAGCATTGGATCAGTGCAGATAGCTGATGATGTTGTAGCTGTAATTGCAGGTCTTGCTGCTACAGAGGTTGATGGTGTATCTGCAATGGCAGGTAATATTACCAATGAACTTATGAGTAAGGTTGGATACAAGAGTCTTACTAAGGGCGTTAAGGTTGAGATTAAGGATCGTAAGGTCAAGACAGAACTTGCGGTAACTATGGATTATGGATACAACATTCCTGCTACAAGCAGTAAGGTGCAGGAGAAGGTTAAGTCAACAATTGAGAATATGACAGGTCTTGAAGTGACAGATGTCAATATCAGAATTGCCGGCGTAGATATGCAGAAGGGCAAGTAAGTTATGACTAGAAGAGCACTTAGAGAACAGATTTTTAAGTTATTATTCCGCGTTGAATTCAATAGTGCAGAAGAGATGGAAGAACAGTGTGGTCTTTTCTTCCAGTTGTCAGATGAGGATACATGCAATGAGACAATTGGAGAAGAGGATGAAGCATATATTCAGAATAAGTATGACAATATTGTTGACAGGCTTTCAGATATAGATGCAGCTATTGATGAGAAGACTCGTGGATGGACCACTGACAGAATGAGCAAGGTCGATCTTGCCATTATCCGTCTTGGTGTATATGAGATTCTATATGATGATGACATTCCTGCGAATGTTGCCATCAACGAGGCTGTTGAGATTGCCAAGGAATTTGGTCAGGATGAGTCATATTCCTTCGTAAATGGTGTGTTAGGTAAGTTTGTATAGATATACGGGAAGTGCATTATGCAGAGTGTATATACAGTTGCACAGGTCAATTCCTATATCAAGAACATGTTCACTAACGATTATCTGTTGCAGTCAGTGTCCGTTAAGGGCGAGATAAGTAATTGTAAGTATCATTCGTCAGGACATATATATTTTACCTTGAAGGATAAGCTAAGCGTTATATCCTGTGTAATGTTCGCAGGTAATCGCAGAGGCTTATCTTTTACTTTACAGGAAGGCATGCAGGTCGTCGTGTCTGGAAGGGTTGATACATATGAACGCGATGGCAAGTATCAGCTCTATGCAACAGGAATTACACGTGATGGTATAGGACAGTTATATGAGAAGTTTCTTGCACTGAAGGCAGACCTTGAGGAGCGGGGACTTTTTGCTGAAGAATATAAGCAGCCAATCCCGCCAGTGTGCAGAGTTCTTGGTGTTGTTACAGCGCCAACGGGAGCTGCGGTAAGAGATATTATTAGTGTTGCCAAGGGAAGAGATCCATATGTTCAGATTGTTCTGTATCCGGCTCTTGTTCAGGGTGAAGGTGCAGCGCACAGTATAGCGACTGGAATCCGGGCACTTGAACAGTATGGCGTTGATGTGATGATAGTTGGTCGTGGCGGTGGTTCACTTGAGGATCTATGGGCATTCAATGAAGAAGAGGTTGCACAGGCCATATTTGACTGTAGTGTTCCTGTAATTTCAGCTGTTGGTCATGAGACCGATACTACAATATCCGATTATGTTGCTGACAGAAGAGCGGAGACACCAACTGCTGCTGCAACAATGGCAACCTGCGACAGGAGGAGGCTTGATGCAGATATTGAAGCATATCGCGATAAGCTTCTAAGCGCACTTAAGCACAAGCTGGAGCGTAAGAGACTGAATATAGAGGCATCGCACGCAAGATTACTAAGCAGAAGTCCAAGGAACCTCATCCAGAGCAGAAGATATGCTGCAATGCAGTTAGAGGATCGTCTGGGAAATGCTATGAGGCAGATGCTTGAGAGCAGGCGTAATATGCTCGCGCTTGCAGCGGGGAGACTAAGTGGTGTATCACCACTTGATAAGCTCTCACAGGGATACTCTTTTACTGAGAAGAGTGATGGAAGCTGTGTATCAAGCGTTAGTGATGTCACAACTGGTGATACAGTTACTATACATGTTAGAGACGGAAGAATTGATGCCCAGGTAAGTGGTGTGACAACCGTTTCGAGAACTAGTACGAATTCATAGTATATTGGCAGATATAGAGGGAAGATAGATATATGGAAGCTAAGAATAGTGAATTATCACTTGAAGAGATGATGGAGCAGCTCGATGAATGTGTAAGCAGACTTGAGTCAGACGATATCTCTCTTGAGGAATCATTTGGAATATATGAGCAGGGAATGAAGTTGGTCAAGGCATGCAACAGCACGATTGACAGAGTTGAGAAGAAGGTTCTTAAGCTTGAAGCTGATGGCAGCTTAAGCGAGTTAGACAGC
This sequence comes from Lachnospiraceae bacterium, assembly GCA_045641365.1. Lineage (GTDB taxonomy): Bacteria > Bacillota > Clostridia > Lachnospirales > Lachnospiraceae > Colinaster. Next base: position 10,216 of record JAZUGT010000082.1, on the reverse strand, counting down.
ATAGAATAGGCAGAATGGAGAGATTATGGACGTACAGGCACTGGTAAAGGCAAAAGCGCTTGAGATTGAGGATATTCTTAAGAAGTACCTGCCCGAAGAGACGGGCTATCAGAAGACAGTTATAGAGGCAATGAATTATAGTATTCTTGCAGGCGGCAAGAGACTTCGTCCGATGCTTATGCAGGAGACATACAGGATGTTCGGCGGCTGTCAGGAAGGTATCGAATACTTTATGACTGCACTTGAGATGATCCATACTTATTCACTTGTGCATGATGACCTGCCATGTATGGACAATGATGAGTACAGACGTGGACGCAAGACTACTCATGTGGTCTATGGACCAGGTATGGCTACGCTTGCAGGTGACGGACTTCTGAATTATGCATGTGAGATTGCGTGCATGGCATTCGAGACTGACCTGGACCCCAAGAGAGTTGGACGTGCAGTCAAGGTCCTCTTTAATAAGAGTGGAATATATGGAATGATTGGCGGCCAGACTGCAGATATAGAAGCTGAGAATAAGCCAGAGGAAGAACTCAGTGAAGAGTTGATTCTCTTCATTCATGAGAATAAGACTGCAGCTCTTATTCAGGCAGCTATGATGATAGGCGCAATACTTGGCGGTGCCAATGATATTACAGTAAGAACTGTTGAGAAGATCGCATATAACGTCGGAATAGCATTCCAGATACAGGATGATATTCTTGATATAACAAGTACATTCGAAGAACTTGGCAAGCCGGTTGGAAGTGATGAGCGTAATCATAAAGTGACATATGTGACGCTTCATGGACTGGAAGAATCCAGAGCGCAGGTTGAGGCGCTTTCCAAGGAAGCGATTACTCTGCTTCATACATTGCCAGGCGAGAATGAGTTCCTTGAGGAATTGTTGCTTAGCCTCATTAACAGGAAGAATTAATAACGATATTAATAGGGAGCAGGGAAGTATATGTTGCTAGAACAGATACAACAGCCTAATGATATAAAGAATATTAACAAAAAAGAATACGATAAGCTTGCTGAAGAGATAAGAGAGTTTCTTATTGATAAGATATCAGTGTCCGGTGGTCATCTTGGATCCAATCTCGGAGCAGTAGAACTTACGATGGCACTTCATCTTTCACTTAATCTTCCAGAGGATAAGATTATATGGGATGTTGGACACCAGTCATATACGCACAAGCTGCTTACCGGACGAAGGGAAGGCTTTGATACGCTGAGAAAGTTCGGTGGAATGAGTGGATTCCCTAAGCGTAAGGAAAGTGACTGTGACAGCTTTGATACAGGACACAGCTCTACATCGATATCAGCAGGTCTGGGTCTTGTTAAGGCCAGAGAGATAACCGGTGGAGATAATACAATTGTATCTGTAATCGGAGATGGATCGCTCACTGGTGGTATGGCATACGAAGCGCTTAATAACGCTTCAAGAATGAACAGCAATTTCATAATAGTGCTTAATGATAACAACATGTCCATATCTGAGAATGTAGGTGGTGTCAATAAGTACCTCAATACGATAAGAACAACAGATGGATATATCAGTCTTCGTGATGGTATCTATAATTCGATGCTTAATAAGCGTTATGGTGATGCTGTAATCGGAGCAGTCAGAAGAACCAAGAATGTCTTTAAGCAGATGGTTATTCCAGGTATGTTCTTTGAAGATATGGGAATAACATATCTTGGTCCTGTCGATGGGCATGATATTCATGCAATGACCAAGGCTTTCAAGGAAGCCAAGAGAGTTAACAAGGCAGTACTTGTCCATGTAATCACCCAGAAGGGAAGAGGCTTTGAGCCTGCTATAAAGCATCCAGCCAGATTCCATGGTGCAGAGCCATTTGATAAGGCGACAGGCCTTCCTTCAAAGCGTAAGGAGAAGGCTAACTATACAGATATATTTGCAACAGTAATGATTAAGCTTGCCTCAAGAAATGACAAGGTTGTCGCAATCACAGCAGCCATGCCGGATGGAACAGGCTTAAAGAGATTCCATAATATATTCCCGGACAGATTCTTTGATGTTGGAATTGCAGAGCAGCATGCAGTAACGTTCGCTGCCGGACTTGCAGCAGGCGGACTTGTGCCAATAGTCGCAATCTACTCATCATTTTTACAGAGAGCATATGATCAGATTCTTCATGATGTGTGTATTCAGAATCTGCCAGTGGTATTTGCGATAGACAGGGCAGGACTTGTTGGAAGTGATGGCGAGACGCATCAGGGAATATTTGATCTCAGCTTCCTGTCAAGCATTCCTAATATGCATGTCATGGCTCCAAAGAATAAGTGGGAGCTTTCTGATATGATGAAGTATGCAGTAAAGCTTGGTGCTCCAGTGGCAGTCAGATATCCAAGAGGACAGGCATATGACGGACTTAAGGATTATCGCAAGCCAATTGAAATGGGTAAGAGCGAGATGATATATGAGGAGAGCGATATAGCACTTCTCGCAGTTGGAAGCATGGTTAAGACGGCTGAAGAGGTTCGTGACAGACTTAAGGAAGAAGGCTATAATGTCACCCTTGTCAATGCCAGATTCGTAAAACCAATTGATACTGAGGTTATAGACAGGTTAAGTAAGAATCATTCACTTTTGGTAACAATGGAAGAGAATGTGGCCAGTGGTGGCTATGGCGAGAAAGTAATTGATTATATCAAGACTAATGATATAGAGGTTAAGACTCTGCAGATATGTGTACCTGACGAGTATGTTGAGCATGGTAATGTTGACCTGCTTAAGGCAGAGATAGGTATCGATGCAGATTCTATAGTTGAGAAGATTAAGGCGACACGAGGATAATATGAAGGAAAGACTTGATGTATTACTTGTGAATAGAGGACTTGCTTCTTCCAGAGAGAAGGCCAAGGCTGTAATAATGGCAGGCATTGTCTATGTTAATGGGCAGAAGGAAGACAAGGCAGGAAGTACATTCGATCCTGAGAAGTCGCAGATTGAGGTCAGGGGCAACACACTTAGATATGTCAGCAGAGGCGGACTTAAGCTTGAGAAAGCAGTAGATGTGTTTGGACTGGATCTGACTGACAAGGTATGTATGGATATTGGAGCGTCTACAGGAGGATTCACGGACTGTATGCTTCAGAACGGTGCAAGCAGGGTATTCTCAGTAGATGTTGGTCATGGACAGCTTGACTGGAAGCTTCGTAATGACGAGCGAGTTGTATGCATGGAGAAGACTAACTTTAGATATCTTACAAGAGAGGATATTGAAGGAGATATCGAATTTGCATCATGTGACGTGTCTTTCATATCGCTTACCAAGATACTTCTGCCGGCAAGAGCTATTATGAACGATGGCGCGACAATGGTATGTCTTATCAAGCCACAGTTTGAAGCAGGCAAGGATAAGGTTGGTAAGAAGGGAGTTGTCAGAGATCCCAAGGTTCACATTGAAGTAGTCAGAAGAATATGCAACTTTGCACTGCTATGTGGATTTGAGATACTTGCAATTGACCATTCACCAATAAAGGGACCAGAGGGCAATATTGAGTATCTGCTCTATATAAGGAAGGATGCTTCGTGTAATGATGAGATTGCCGGGCTGACTGAGAGAGATGCTGAAGATAAGCTTAATGATATTATTACTAACAGACAGGAATTAATTGATGAGGCGCTATCAGGAAGAATTGATGAGATTGTACGGATAGCACATGATTCACTTGATAAGGGTGAGGAATAAGATGGACAGATTTCTGGTTGTAACTAATGAGATGAAGGATCCGGGTAAGAAGCTGGCCGGGAATATAGTGGATTATCTTGCAGGAAAGGGTGCAATTGCAAGTGTCGCAACCTGTGAGAAGGATTGTAACAATGCCTATAGACTTAAGGGATACGATGATAACTTTGAGTGTGTGATAGTGCTTGGTGGTGATGGAACAATTCTTCAGGTGGCAAGAGATGTGGTGACTAAGAATGTGCCGATATTAGGTGTCAATCTTGGAACAGTTGGTTATCTCGCAGAAGTTAATACAGAAGATGTAGAGTCAGCTTTGGACAGAGTTTTGTCAGGTGATTATGATATTCAGGACAGAATGATGCTAAAGGGAAGAATAATTGGTGAAGATGGTGTGAGCCATGACTTATCGTCTGCTCTTAATGACATTGCTGTAACAAGGAGTGGTTCACTTCAGGTCATTTCTTTCAGCATATATGTTAATGGTGAGTTTTTATGTGACTTCAGTGCTGATGGCATACTGGTTGCAACACCAACAGGCTCTACGGGCTATAACATGTCAGCAGGTGGACCTATTGTTGAGCCTAGTGCAAGTCTACTGCTGCTTACACCAATATGCGCACAGAATGTTACACCCGGAAGTGTAGTGCTTAGTGATACGGACGAAGTTGAGATTGTTATTAATAAAGGTCGTGGGGGAGGAAGCATATCTGTGCAGGTAAGTTCAGATGGCAGTGATTCTCATGTTATGAATACTGGTGACAGAATTATAGTTTCAAAGGCATCGCATAACAGCAGCTTTATCAGACTTCACAGAGACAGCTTTGTTCAGAAGCTTCATCGTAAGATGAGCAGGTAGGAGGCATATAATGAGCAAGCGTGAGCGACACGCAAGAATACTGACTCTTATAGAAGAATATGAGATAGATACACAGGAAGAACTTGTAGACAGACTTAACAGCGAGGGATATGCAGTTACACAGTCAACAATCTCCAGAGATGTAACAGAACTTAGATTAAGTAAGGTGCCTGGCACAAGCGGAAGACAGAGATATTCAAGTGCTTCGCAGACGGATGGACATCTTGCAGGAAAGTATATCAGAGTGTTGCGAGACGGATTTCTGTCAATGGATATGGCTCAGAACATTTTAGTTGTTAAGACTGTTCCAGGAATGGCAATGGCAGTTGCGGCTGCTTTAGATGCAATGCACATGAAAGAGGTTGTAGGTAGTATTGCTGGTGATGATACCATTATGATGGCAATAAGAACAACCGAAGATACGAAGTTAGTTATGGACAAGATTAGAGATATATTATAGCCAACTTGTGAAAGGCTGGGGAGCCCAACGGGAAGTAGTGCAAGGAGGTTAGTTAATGCTAGAAAGTATTACAGTCAGGAATTTCGCTCTTATCAAGGAAAGCGAAATAGTGTTAGCACCGGGACTTAACATTCTTACAGGTGAGACCGGAGCAGGAAAATCAATCATTTTAGGTTCAATCAGACTTGCCCTTGGTGAGAGAGCAAGTAAGGAAATCATCAGAAGTGGGGCAGAGTATGCCCTGGTTGAACTTGTCTTTACGTCTAATCAGGCGGAAGTACTCAGTAAGCTTAAAGAACTTGATATACCTGAAGAGCCGGATGGAAGCATCTGCATATCAAGAAGAATCATGGAATCAAGAAGCGTTGCTAAGTGCAATGGGGAGACTATATCAAGCAGAGCTCTTAAGGAACTTGCATCGTTACTTATTGATATACATGGTCAGAATGATACACAGACTCTTCTTGATGCGAAGAATTACAGGGACATTCTGGACGATTATATCGGTGACGAGATTGCTGATAGTCTTGAGGTGATGAATCAGCTCTATAGGGATTATGTTGCACTTACTAAGGAACTGGACGAAGCGGGTGCACAGGATGAGAGCAGAGTTAAGGATGTGGACTTTGCCAGATTTGAACTTGAAGAGATTGACAATGCAAGGCTTATTATAGGTGAAGATGAGGAGCTTGAGCAGCGTTATACACTCATGAAGAACAGCAAGCGTATTGCAGAAGCTCTTGGTAAGGCGAGCTCAGCACTTGATATGGATAATGGTGCATGCGCCGGAATGGGATATGCATTAAGAGAACTTAACAGTGTATCAGAATATGACAGTGGTGTATGCGAGATAGCAGATTCACTTGCTTCTGCCGAGGATATAATAAGGGATGCACTTCGTACCATTCAGGGATATATGGATGATATGGACTTCTCTGAACAGGATTACAGAGAAACTGAGGAGAGACTTGATGTAATCAATCATCTTAAGAATAAGTACGGCAATACTATTGAGGATGTGCTTGCGTATGCTGACAACAGACGTGACTTCATAGAGAAGATGTCAGATTATGATGCATATCTTGAGAAGCTTAAGATTAGAGTTGATGATGCCTGTAAGCAGGCACTGAGTCAGGCAAAGAAGATTAGCGGTATCAGGCGGTCGGGTGCAGACAAGCTTCAGAAGGAGCTTATTGCCAACTTAGAGGCACTCAATTTTAACAATATAGAATTCAGAATAGATATAGATTCAGGCGAGGAAAAGCTTGGCAGATGTGGATATGATGAAGTGGACTTCTTAGTATCCTTTAATGTAGGTGAGTCAGTGCGTTCGCTCAGTCAGGTAGCGAGTGGCGGAGAATTGTCGCGATTTATGCTTGCTCTTAAGGCATCGACTGGTGACAGGGAGCGAATAGGGACACTTATATTTGATGAGATTGATTCGGGAATCAGTGGCAAGACTGCCTGGAATGTATCAGAAAAAATGTCGGCGATTGCGAGTGGAAGACAGGTTATAGCAATAACACATCTTCCTCAGATAGCAGCTATGGCCGATACCCACTTCCTTATTGAAAAGTCAGTGGCAGACGGAGAGACTGTTACTGATATAGGAAGACTTAGTGATGAAGAACATCTAAGAGAGATTGCAAGACTATTGTCGGGTGGAGAGGTGACTGATTCGGCATTACTTAATGCGAAGGAGTTACTTGTAAAGGCGAATAAGTAATCAGATTAGAGAGGCGCTACAATGAGCAGGAGAATTATTGCTGCAGGTCATGTATGTCTGGATATCACACCAGTATTTGATGCAGGAAGAGAATATAGGAATATCAGCGATATACTTGAACCAGGTAAGCTTATTAATGTAGGTGCAGCAGATGTTCATACTGGCGGAAGTGTTGCCAATACAGGCTTGGCTCTTAAGAAAATGGGAGTTGATGTCGGTCTGATGGGTAAGATTGGCAATGATGCATTCGGAGATACTGTTAAGAAGATATTCGGCGATAATGGTGCCAGCGGTCTTATTGTGGATGAAAGATGTCAGACCTCCTATTCTGTGGTCGTTGCGATTCCGGGGATAGACAGAATCTTTCTTCATAATCCTGGCGCAAATGATTTTTTCACAAGTGAAGATATTAAGGATGAAGCAATCTCAGATGCGTCACTTTTTCATCTGGGATATCCTCCTCTTATGCGTGGACTGTATGAAGCAGATGGCGCTGAACTGGTCAGAATATTCAAGCGTGTAAAGAATATGGGACTGTTAACAAGTCTTGATATGGCAGCAGTCGATCCAAGTTCTGAAGCGGGCCGTGTCAATTGGGAGAAGGTATTAGCTTTGGTACTTCCATATGTTGATTTTTTTGTTCCAAGCTTTGAAGAGATATGCTTTATGCTTAACAGGCCAAGATATGATGAACTGGCAAAAGCAGGGGCAGATGTTATTGATATGATTGATATTGAAGCGGATGTTGAACCACTTGCCAGACAGCTTATCGGTATGGGAAGCAATGTTGTACTGATCAAGTGTGGAACCAAGGGGATATTCTATATGACATCCGGCAGAGAATCTCTGGGAGATATAGTCACCAGGACGGGAATAGATGCTGAGGCATGGAGTGATAAGAGAGGGCTTGTGCGATGCTTCAGGGCACCACGAGTTTTGTCTGCAACAGGAGCGGGAGATGCAAGTATTGCTGCATTCTTAGCCGCAGCCATGGAAGGAAGAGACATTGTCAGATGTGTAGAGCTGGCAGCAGCCCAGGGTGCTTGTGCGGTAACGGCATATGATGCAATAAGCGGACTTAAGACGTTAGATGAACTTGATAAGATGATAGATGATGGACTGGAGGTATTGTAGATATGTTAGTTAACATGAATGATATCCTGGTTAAAGCCAAAATGGAGAAATATGGAGTAGGGCTTTTCAATGCTGTGAATGTAGAGATGGCCAGGGCGGTTATCGAGACTGCAGAAGAGTTGAATGCACCAGTAATAGTGGGAACAGCGGAAATCCTTCTTCCTGCAATGAGTCTTCAGAATGTTGCGGACTATCTTATTCCGATGGCGAAGAGAGCGTCTGTACCGGTATGTGTTCACTATGATCATGGCCTGACATTCGAGAAGTGTATGGAAGCACTTAAGCTTGGATTCTCATCAATAATGTATGACTGCTCTACAGAAGATTATGACAATAATGTCAGAAAAGTAGCGGAGATGGTTGAGATATGTCATGGCATGGGTGCAACAGTGGAAGGTGAACTTGGTCATGTCGGAGACAATGAAGGTGCAGGTAAGCTTGACGACCCAAGCATATGGTTCACTAATCCTGATATAGCATATGACTATGTTAATAGGACAGGTGTTGATGCGCTTGCTATTGCAGTTGGAAATGCTCATGGCGATTATAAGCTGCCACCTAAGCTTGACTTTGAGAGAATAACAGAGATTGCAGATAAGACAGATATTCCACTTGTACTGCACGGTGGGAGTGGATTGTCCGACTTGGACTTCAGGGAAGCTGTAAGAAGAGGTATCTGTAAGGTCAACATTTTTACCGATATCGACAAGGCAGGAAGAGCCGGCATCGAGAAGGGATTATCAGAAGGCGCATCTACAATTATGCAGCTGATACCATATGAGATTGAGGCTATGAAGGCTGTTGTACGCGAAAAAATGGAATTGTTCGGTTCAGTAGGCAAGGCATAGTTAATGGGATGTGGTTTGGAAAATATGATTATTTTTGACTGGTATGGGAGACAGAATTTCTTCACAATCAGTTGTGGATGATGTATAATAATTGTTAGGGGTTAAGAGAAAAAGAGACGAGATAATTGGAGGGATTAGAATGAGAAAAATTCTATTTGCAGCATCAGAGGGTGTTCCTTTTATTAAGACAGGTGGACTGGCAGACGTAGTTGGTTCATTACCTAAGTGTCTCGATAAGGAGTATTATGACGTACGTGTTATTCTTCCTAAGTATACATGTATGAAGCAGGAACTTAAGGATAAGTTGGAGTTTAAGCAGAGCTTCTATATGGATTACCACTGGAGGAATGTATATGTGGGAATTCTTGAAGCACAGTACGATGGAGTTACATATTATTTCATAGACAATGAGGGTTACTTTAGTGGTATGAAGCCTTATTGTGATGATCCACTTTGGGAGATTGAGAAGTACGCTTTCTTCTGTAAGGCAGTTCTTTCTGCACTTCCATTGATTGGATTCCAGCCAGACTTAATTCACTGTCATGACTGGCAGACAGGTCTTATCCCTGTATATCTTCATGAGAGATTTGCTGGCGGTGAGTTCTATCAGGGTATGAAGACAGTTATGACAATTCATAACCTTAAGTTCCAGGGTAAGTGGGGCGTTAAGGATGTTAGAGAGATTACAGGTCTTTCTGATTATTACTTTGCACCAGATAAGTTAGAGGCTTATAAGGATGCCAACCTTCTTAAGGGAGGTCTTGTATATGCAGATGCTATCACAACAGTTAGCTCGACATATGCAGAGGAGATTAAGACACAGTTCTATGGTGAGGGACTTGATGGTCTTCTCAACGCCCGTTCAGGCGACCTGAGAGGAATTGTTAATGGTATTGATTATGATACCTTTAATCCAGAGACAGATAATCAGATTGTTCAGAAGTATAATGCAATCAATTTCCGTAAGGAGAAGATTAAGAATAAGCTTAAGTTACAGGAAGAGCTTGGTCTTACTAAGGATGCTGGTACAATGATGATTGGTGTTGTATCCAGACTTACAGATCAGAAGGGCTTCGATCTTATTGCATATATAATGGATGAGCTTTGCAGTCAGGACAAGATACAGCTTGTTGTACTTGGTACAGGTGAGGAGCAGTATGAGAATATGTTCCGTCACTTTGACTGGAAGTACAATGATAAGGTTAGTGCCAATATCTTCTATTCAGACGAGCTTTCGCATAAGATCTATGCAGCATGTGATGCATTCCTGATGCCATCACTGTTCGAGCCATGTGGCCTTTCACAGCTTATGTCTCTTCGTTATGGTACAGTTCCAATTGTACGTGAGACAGGTGGACTTAAGGATACAGTAGAGCCATACAACGAGTATGAGAGCACAGGAACAGGTTTCTCATTCACTAACTACAATGCTCATGAGATGCTTCGTACAATCAGATATGCAGAGCATATCTACTATGATAAGAAGCG
>JAZUGT010000081.1:0-6740 GCA_045641365.1 Lachnospiraceae bacterium | reverse complement strand
AGGGAACTCTCTTGTCTGTTTGTCGTACTTATAAAACCTGCACATATGAAATCATTACTATAACATAAAAAGAAAAGAGAAGTTAATATCGAAAAAACGATACTAACTTCTCTTCATCATTCTTAACTTAATGCCATTGGGAGTTACTCCTATAAGCCTTTTACATTCATATTAGTGGCGAATATCTTAGAAGAACTTAGCAATGCTCTCAACTTCCTTACGCTTTGGCATCTGTGGATCATCTACCCTCACACCAACTGAGATAACACTGACAACCATCTGACTCTCTGGAATATCAAACACCTCTCTCAACTTAGCACCATCTCTTATTCCCATAACAAGCGTATCAAGGCTCATATCTCTGGCCCTGAGAAGAAGATTCTCATTCTGAAGGCCAAGGTCATATGCACCCCACTCATCACCAATCTCAGTATCTGGATTACCTTCTCTGTCAAAACCAGCTCTCTTTGTCTCAAAGGCAGTTACAATAAGTGCCTTTGCATCTGCACAGTTGTTAGCATTGAACTCAGGAAGGCACTTCTCTCTAACTTCCTGCATCTTCTCAGCGCTCATTGCAACATAATATCTTGCTGTCTGAGAATTCTTCCATGAAGGAGCCTGAACTGCTGCCGCAATCAGTTCCTTAATCTGATCCTCTGTTACAACAGCATCACTTCTGTATGCTCTCACACTTCTTCTTGTCTCAATTGCCTGCATTAACTCCATAGTATTTCCTCCATTCTTATAATATATACTCTCTTAGCATCTTCTCTAATCTGTCTATCTCAACCGGCTTGGTCAGATGTTCGTTCATTCCTACACTTAATGCTCTATCAGCATCAGCCGAAAAAGCATTAGCTGTCATTGCAACGATAGGAATATCCTTCACATCCTCTCGATCTAACGCTCTTATCTTCTCGGTTGCTTCGTATCCATTCATCTCAGGCATCTCTATATCCATAAGAATCAGATCATACCAACCATCAGGAACGTCTCTCATCATCTCAAATGCGATAAGACCGTTGGCTGCCCTGTCTACGCTTGCCCCCATTACACTTAGAATCTCAGTAATGATCTCTGCATTAATATCATTATCCTCAGCAACAAGAATCCTCTTTCCTGTACAGTCCGGAATACCATCCTCTTCTACTGATTCATCGTTATATATCGACTGATCATATATAGTCTTAAAAATCCTGCTGACATCCTTAATAAGTACAGGCTTACGAAGGAAGAAATTAATTCCTCTCGCTCGTGCATCAAGTTCAATATTGAGCCAGTCATCCGCAAGAGTCAGAACCATCGGTGTTCCGCCACCAATCTGCTTTCTGATCTCCTTAATTGTATCAGCAACGGTCTCCGTATACTTGCGGCTGTTAATCACTACCGCGTAATATGACATGCCCTGTTCCCTCTTGGACGCAATTAATGGTGCTGGATCTTCACCAATTCGAATATCGTCGATACTGATACCTTTTGATAACAGTATTTCCTTAAGACACCTTCCGCTTATTGTACATTTTCTTTCATCGCACTCACTATCACATACAAACAGTACTCCCGCATTGCATACATGCTTAGGTACAACAAAGTCATCCGCATAATACAACTTTACAGGAATATCTATGACTGTTGTCGTTCCGTGGTCTATCTTGGAATCGATTGCAATTGTACCACCCATTGCAATAATAAGATTCTTGGTAATTGCCATACCAAGACCAGTTCCTGTTCTACCTTCCAGTCGTGAGTCATATGCTCTTGTAAAAGGATCAAATAACTTACTAAGGAACTCCTCTGACATACCAACGCCATTGTCTGTGAATGTCATATGGATGTTAACCATATCAGCTGCTTTCGCATGTGTCTGAGTAATATCAACAGATAACTCACCGCCATCAGGAGTGTACTTCGCGGAGTTAGTCACTATATTGTTAACGATACGATGGATTCTGTGAATATCACCGACAACCATCTCCTGCTCAATATCATGCACGTTAATCAGCAGAGAGTGTCTGTGCTCCCTGATTACCGGCATAAGAACATCTCTTATCTCTAACTCTATCTCGCCAATTGAGAACACCTCATTGGATATATCAAGAGCTCCTGCCTCAATCTTTCTTATATCAAGAATCTCGTTAACCATAGAAAGCATCTGCGCTGATGCATCAGATATCTTGTCAAGGCATTCATCCAGGGTTGCTCTGTCATCAACAGACTTTCTTGCAATCATTGTCATTCCAATTATTGCATTAAGTGGCGTCCTGATATCATGACTAATCTTAGACAGGAAATCCATTCTGGCATCACTGCGCTCCTGCTGTTGCTGGAATGCATCAACAAGCGTCTTCTGCTGGCGCATACGCTCAACTTCGGAATTATCAATTGCTACGTTAGCCTTAACTACCTTCTTGGGAATACCATCCTCATACTCAACCACCTGAAATATTGAACGTCTCCATATACATGCAAAGTCTGCTGTCTCAAACTCGCACTCAACTCGGCTCTCTGTCTTAAGTGCTTCCCTAAGATTCTCAATCGAGCCAATTCTTATCTTCTCAGCTCTGCTTCGCTCCGACACGTACTGATTACAAAGCTTCTCATAGGTCTCTGAATATCTTCCGCATGCAGGATAACTTCCACACTTTGGATCCTTATTCTCAGAAACCAGTTCATAATAGTCATTTTCAAGATCAATCTCCCAAATAGAAAGATAATCTACTTCAAGACATTCCCTTATTCTTGCAATTCTTTGCTTTGCAATTCTGTCTTCAGCCTCAAGAATGGCTTCACTTTCATACTTAAGCTTCTTGGTATAGACTATTCTCTCGCACTTCTCTATAAGATCATATACAGAGAATGGCACCACCTGTGAAGCAATACCCGTAACAAGAAGATACTTGATATTATCATTAACTGAAATGGCATTCATCTTCTCCTGCCAGTCCAGTCTAAACTGCTCCGCTTCCTCGTTGGAACCATTCATAATAACAACCAGAATAGTATCTTCATCATATCTGTACAGGTGATGGTTGCCACGCCTTACCATCAGAGCCGCCTCAGCGCCACGCGCAATCAGTCTGTTGGAGCTAATATCATCAGATACATCAATCTCCTCAATACGAAGCATTAACACACTGCAACTGTCGAGCTTAACGTATTCTGACTTAATCATATCCGCGATATAGGAATAGGAATATAACAATGTATCCTTATCACGAATATCATCTCCAGTATTCGTCTTCACATCATCAAAAAGGCTCGCAACATCGTTAGCAAGATACAGCAGAAAATTCTTATTATCAATATGAATTCTCTTCACCATAACATTATGCCAATTGTACTGACCTGCCTCACTCAGGAAATTGTTACGAAAAGAGAAACGTGCCACACCGTCCTTCTCAAGCTTCTTTATAACTCTCTCGTCAAAAAATGGACGGACTATTGCTCTCTGATCGAAAACTGTACTCTCAATAAGCTGCTCTCTTAATTCACTCCACTTTAGTCCCTGTACTCGCTCGATCAGGCCCTCACCACCGCTCTGAATTGTTATCACTTCATCAGTAGCAACATCTACACATACAGCATGCGTATATGCGAGCTTGAGCGTATCTATCAAAAGTTCCTTATCACCAAATATCAAATTAGATATATCCTGACCATCAATTCTCTTCATCTTCCACCTCTTGCACTCCCAAGTGCATATATTTCTATTTTATCAATTAGCATAATATTAGGCAACATATTGTAACGTAATAGTTAGCCATTTTTGCAGTATAGCCGTTCGCTTTTTTACATTTTCGAGTGTTTTGTAATGGTGCCACATTTTATACTTGAAAAAGATTTCTTTTCCTATAATAATTGAGTTATAGACGTATAGTATAATTCTTATATCACACTCAACTTAAGGAGGAATATATGGAAAACTTTAATTTTTATGCTCCAACATACTTTGCTTTTGGTAAGGACCGCGAGGATGACTGCGGTGAGCTTGTTAAGAGATTCGGCGGAAGCAAGGTTCTCGTTCATTTTGGTGGTGGTTCAGTTGTTCGTTCCGGACTTCTCGATCGCGTCAAAAAGTCACTCACTGAAGCTGATATAGATTTTATCGAACTCGGAGGAGTTAAGCCTAATCCAAGAAGCGGACTTGTATATGAAGGAATAGATCTCTGCAGAAAAAATGACATCGACTTCATTCTTGCAGTTGGAGGCGGAAGTGTAATTGACTCGGCCAAGGCAATCGCTGCAGGAACTGTGTATGATGGCGACTTCTGGGACTTCTACGAAGGCAAGCCTGTCGAGAAGGCTCTTCCAATTGGAACAGTACTTACTATATCTGCAGCTGGTTCAGAAGGTTCACCAGACTCAGTCATTACCAAGGAAGAGGGCATGCTTAAGCGAGGAGCAAGTGGCGAAGCATACAGACCACGTTTCTCAATTCTTAATCCTGCACTCACACAGACTCTTCCTGCATATCAGACTGCATGCGGTATCACAGATATTATTGCCCATCTGTATGAAAGATATCTGACCAATACTAAGAATGTTGAAGTTACCGACAGAATGATTGAGGCGCTTATTCTTGCAATGGTTAATGAAGGTCCAAAGGCCGTAGCTAATCCGGATGATTATGAAGCAAGAGCCAATATCATGTGGGGCGGAATGATGGCACATAATAATTCCTGTGGCGTTGGACGTACTCAGGACTGGACTAGCCATACCATCGAGCATGAGCTCTCTGCAATGTACGATTGTGCACACGGAGCAGGTCTTGCAGTTACGATGCCTGCAGTATTTACATATAACTGTAAGCACGATATTATGAGATTTGCCAAGATTGCAGTAAGAGTATGGGGATGTCAGATGGATTATGAGGATCCAGAGCGCACAGCAAGAGCTGGAATTGAAGCACTTCGCTCATTCCTTATCTCAATTGGAATGCCTAAGAACTTCGAGGAGCTCGGAGCCAAAGAAGAAGATATAGATGCATTATCATACACATGCTGCTATGGTGATGGCAACGGAAGCGGTATTATTGGCGGATTCGTCCCACTTAAGCAGGATGATGTCAAGGCAATCTATAAGCTTATGATTTAGGTTATAATAAGTACGAAAAAGTAATGAATGAAAGGCGACACAGCTATGATGGAAATAATAAAGGCGATAATATACGGTATTGTTGAGGGAATCACTGAATGGCTTCCTATCAGTAGTACTGGACATCTTATTCTTGTTGAACAGCTAATTCCATTCAACGGGACGAGCGACAATTTCTTTGAGATGTTCGATGTTGTTATTCAGCTGGGTGCTATCATGGCTGTTGTTGTTATTTTCTGGTTCAAGATATGGCCATTTTACCGAAAAGGCAATATGACAATGCGCGATGGCGGAATTGTGAAGTCTGATAGAGACATTACCATTGGCGGACTGGCCATGAGTATGGATGCTTTCAGAATGTGGATTAAGATTATTGTGGCATGCATACCCGCCGTAGTATATGGTGTTATCTTCGATGATATGGTTGAAGAGGCATTTGCGAATCCCATTGGCGACACTGGTGCAACAATTAAGACCTTAATCGTTGCAGCAATGCTTATTATTGTGGGTATTCTCTTCATTATTATCGAGAGAAAGAACAAGAATCGCGTAGCTAACGTAGATACCATTTCTGACATTACTTATCAGGCTGCCCTGATTATCGGATGCGCTCAGCTTATAGCTGCTGCCCTTCCTGGAACATCACGTTCGGGGGCTACTATACTGGCAGCAATTATGATTGGTATATCCCGTAAGGCTGCTGCCGAGTTCACTTTTTTCCTTGGTATCCCAGTTATGTTTGGCGCAAGTCTGCTTAAGATTGTGAAGTTTGGTTTTGTCTTTACAACGTTAGAGCTTGCAGTACTGCTTGTTGGAACCATAGTATCCTTTATTGTTTCACTATTTATTGTAAAGGCACTGATGGGCTTCATCAAGAAGCATGACTTCCAGGTATTTGGCTGGTACAGAATCGTTCTCGGAATCATAGTGTTACTGTATATCTTTATATAGCTTTGCTTGGGATATCCAAGTAACATGCTCTCTCCATCTAAAACTCGAATTATTCATCAGGTGCCTGACCATCATGTGGAAGCCATTTGCACTCTGTTATTTCCATATTGGTGAATGTGGACTTAAACGAAGAATCTTCCGGACTACAGGCATAGATACCAAACTGGATCTCATCTGTAGCCTTATACATATGGCATATTCTCATCTTCCTGAATCTAATTCCATCTTCAGAACATTCAATACAGTAGTCATCTTCACGTCGGCTAAATCTGTACCACATAGACTTGATTCCGGCATCAATCTCAGTCGTGGCCCAGTCTGAATAACCATTATTAGTAACTACACTTCCCAGATGCTGAAACTCCTCATTTTCATATTCAATTGACCCCTTAAGCCAATTCTCGCTATCGAGGTACATTACTACTCCACACTGATGAAAACGCACCTTGCTATCGAAGTGCGTCTTGACCAAAAATGAAAAGAACTTGTTTCTTGTGGTAATTTGTAACACAGGTGCATTATCATATCAGCATAATTGTATAAGTTTGGTACTCTATTATTTTGCAAGAATATCATCAGTAATCTCAAAGAAATGATTAGGTGTAAGATTAAAGATGTTTTCTTTTGCCTTGGTTTCTCTGTTTCTATACTCTATTTTTCCACTGCTCTTGTACTGGTGATATTTTACCATTTCA
>JAZUGT010000080.1:0-12735 GCA_045641365.1 Lachnospiraceae bacterium | reverse complement strand
TATACAATAATCGTTGAAGCGATCAGATACTGATTTGATTTCTGAAAATAAAAGATTTCTAAGAGCGTTTGGTTTCATATGCGACCTCCTTGCAATCAAGTTTTTCTTAATTACAAGGGTCGCTTTCCCTACCTCATTATCATTCAATAACGAAAGCGACCGCACATTTTGAGATTCGTGTCAACTAATTTTTATAAAAAAAGACCCCAGTATCATTTCTGACACTGAGATCTTAGATTTCGTCATCTTAACTTAATGACATTGGAGTAGAATCAGAAGCCTTTTTATGTCCATATAAATCTGAAAAATATAAGATGCTTAACCAGATTAAACTCCCTTAAGACAGTCATCCACACTTTTTTCCAATCTAGGCAACCAAGATTATATTGTTGTATTATGCACTGCAGTTGCGATAGAAGTATCAACAGCGCTATATGGAATGAGTGTGGCCTGAAGTGCATGGTATATATCTGACTTACCTGGCCAGACAGTTCCAAGAAGGTTATTGTCTGTGTCAAGCTGATGGAACCAGGAACCATTTTTCTTATCGTGAACCTTATCCTCAAGATATTCTAAGAACATGCTATAATCATCTGCATATTTCTTATCTGAAGTGATTCGATATAGAACGCTGGAGGTATTAATTGCTTCTGCAAGAGTCCAGTGCATTCTGTCATGGACTACAGGAGCTCCATTCCAGTCAGTTGTATATACAATACCAGGAGCGCCATCGCAGTTCCAGGCATCAGCAACAGCTCTTTCATAGAGGTTAACGGCTGCACTGATATACTTCTGACGTCCGTTCGAATCATCCTTATATGTTGACATAGCCCACTGAGATATAAGTCGTGCCCATTCAATTCCGTGTCCAGGAGTTGCACCATATGGCTTGAACTGATCAGCAGGTCTGTCACTGTTACATTCAAGATCAGCATTCCAGTCGCTGTCAAAGTGCTCTGGTATACGCCAGTTGTTATCTTCAGCCCACTTGATTACCCTGTCAATGATTCTTCCAGCGCGGATTCTGTACTTTTCATCATTTACTGCATCAGCAACAGCTAAAAAGCATTCGACTGTATGCATATTGGCATTAAGTCCACGATAACTGTCAAGAACTGTGAAGTCAGTATTCCATGTGTCTACAGCAAGACCTTCCTCATCATCCCAGAAGCGAAGATCATATATCTTAAGCGCCTCGTCAAGGAGTTCTTTTGCACCATCTATTCCAGCAAGTATACCAGAAGTTGCTGCAAGAATAACAAAAGCATGCGCGTAACACTGCTTATTGGCAAGAACAGTTCCATCGGAGCTAATACCTGGATACCATCCGCCATTGGCTACATCCTTAAGCTCACCAAGGAGTCCTTTGATTCCAGCAGCAGCAAGCTCCTTGCTTCCATCATGTCCTAACATCTGTCCAATGCTGTATACATGTGTCATTCGGCATGTAATCCACGTCTCGCGTGGTCTGTCAGTCCATGGAGAACCATCATCACCAAGATAATATGAAGAGCCACCCGGTGAAGGGAACTTATGGCCGAATGCAAGAAGTTCCTCACATAGAGATCTCATATAGACTTTGTTGTCTTCAGTATCAATTACAAATCTGTTATTCATAAAACCTCCAAATTATGTCAACCAACAAGCCAACCCAATAAATCCAGCTAATTAAAATCAATCAATGAATATCATAAACGCTTCTAAGTCGTATATTATCTGCGCATCCACTTAATATCTTAACTGTCTTACTATCACCATTGAGATCAAAATAATTATCTGACAGAATTAAATCCTCGTTGTCATTAAGAATCTCAACACTTTTGGCATAGCACTTTGAATTGACTGTGATGCAATCACCATCAATCTTATATGACAGCTCAGGATCCTTGTATCTAAAGTACTTTGGATACGAGAAGATTACTGTTCCCTCACTTATGACAGAGTCATCTCTATAAGCTGTATAGCTTACATATTCATTATATATGTCGATAGAAGAAAGTTCTACCTTATCTAACCATACACTTGAAAGGGAAGGAACCAGGATATCCGATGATTCCTCACGAATAATTGAAGAATCGGAACGTCGAACTGCCCAGCTTACAGTTATTTTCTCATCTGAAAGAGTCTCATTGGTTACATTAAGTCTGATGGACTTATTGAATTCAAAAGGAAGCCTAACTAACTCCTGTCCACTTCCAAGCATTCCCTGTTCCTCGCAGGAAATCATCACAGGAGCAAAGAATCTTCTTGCAAAATAATGAAGTGCCTTGAGTCTCTGCCTGTAATCCACGCTTGACCAGGATGCAACAGGCCAGCAATCATTAAATTGCCAGTATACTGCACCCATGCAACGACAGTCATTACGGTTTCTTCTAAAGTGTTCAACGCCGTATCTTATAGCATCAGCCTGAAGCAGCTGCGAAGCATATATGAGAGTTCCGAAGTCAGTCGGATACTTGTATGTCTGCTGCATGTAGTTCATTATCTTGCCATTAGCTGAACCATTGCGCTGATGCTTCTCCATGATATAGGAGAATATATTCTTGTCCGCTTCATCATCTGTGAAGGACTCAATGGTCTTAACAGATGGAAAGGACTGAAAACCGAACTCAGAGAGATATCTGAAGTAAAAGTGCCTGTATTCAGAGAAAGGCTTGTTGCCATGCCATACATCCCAATAGTGAACATCGCCTCTGTTCTCATCGCGTGGATTATCGAAGGAACCGCCTGATGAAGGACTCGCAGGCCAGTAGAAGACCTGAGGAGCAAGCTTCTTCATAAGTGCCGGAATGAGCTTCTCATACATAATAAGATAATCTTCAATCTCACTCTCCTTACTTACCCATGTTCGCTCAAGAACAAACTGTTCCATCTCGTTGTTTCCGCACATAAGTCCAAGGGAAGCATGATGTCTCAGACGCTTTATATTGTCTTCAACTTCTGCAGTAATATTCTTCTCAAAGTCCTCAGTAAGATCATAAACTGCGCACGCGAACATAAAGTCCTGCCATACGATAAGCCCCATCTCATCGCACAGGTCATAGAACCAGTCATCGGGATAGTAGCCGCCGCCCCATACGCGAATCGAGTTGAAGTTGGCGAACACTGCTTTCTTAAGAAGTGTTCGGGTAGTCTCCACATCTACTCTGCCAAGAAGATGATCTTCAGGGATATAGTCTGCGCCCATCGCGAATATACTGACGCCATTTATACAGGTGGCAAAGCGTTCGCCCCACTGGTCAGGCGTTCTGTCCATCGTGATGGTTCGAAGTCCAATTTTTTTCTTCCAGGTGTCCAGGCAGATGTCGTCATCATCAAGGATGGATACCTCTACAGTATAGAGATGCTGCTCGCCCAGACCATTAGGCCACCATAGAAGAGGGTTATCAATGATTATACTATCTGATGCGGCACCCTGGTATATGACACTTCCGTCAGGATCTGTGATGGTGCATCTTAGGGAAAAATTGCGAGACTTACTGTTTGATATATAACTTTCTATCTCTGGTTCAATGCTAAGGCGAACACTGCCATTGTCATGGAACTGGAGGATATCAACAGATTCAATGCGGTAATCATCTATACCAAGAAGATATACTGGACGCCAGATACCCGCATCAGGAAGATGGGCACCCCAGTCCCAGCCAAACATATAATGCGCCTTCCTGATATGTACAAAGCCATTCATGGCATCTTCTGTGCCAAGAGTAGGTGCTTTGGAAAAGGCATCGGCTATGTACTTTGTCGGTGAATGAAAGATCACGCGAAGCAGATTACCCTGCTGCTTAAGGAGCGAGCGCACGGCATATTTCCAAGTGCGGTGCATATTTTCCGTGTGGTCAATATGAGTATCGTTAAGATAGATATCTGCAATAGTATCCAGTCCCTCAAAGACAAGAAGTATCTCAGATGCCTTATTCATTCCTTCATCAAGGTCAAAGTTGAGTGTATATTCGTAATCATAATCCATAAGAGGGAGGACAGAATCTTCATTATCTTTCCAGAAAGGGTCCTCAATGATTCCTGCATTAAGAAGATCACCATAGACAGAGCCGGGAACAGTAGCATTTATTGTGTTTTTGTCGCCAAGCCGTCTTACAAGCCAGCCTTCATGTAATGATAATTTTTGCATAGATAACCTCCGTCTTCTTTATTATAAATAATAGGGCAAAAGTACATGTATAGCAATCATTCATTTGTGATGTGAGTAGTGAATATTATTCAAAATTGTGCTATTCTGATACTAGTAGACTGTTGATAAGAAAGGATATTGTATAGATGAATCTTGAATCAATTGTTAACTCGCAGAGAGAGTACTTCTATACTAATGTAACCAGAGATATCAATTTTAGAAAAGAAAGTCTCATGAAGCTCCTCGAATCAATTGCAGAACACGAGCCTGCAATATACGATGCGCTTAAGCGAGATATTGGCAAGTCACGCACGGAAAGCTACTTAACAGAGATAAGCCCTGTTACTGACGCTATTAAGTATGCTATTAAGAACCTTGAGAAGTGGGCAGAGCCAAAGAAGGTTCGAACACCCTTTAAGCTTTTCCCTGCTAAGAGCTATGTCTATAGAGAGCCATATGGAGTGGCGCTAATTATTGCACCATGGAATTATCCATTCCAGCTTTCTATTATGCCACTGATTGGTGCAATAG
Organism: Lachnospiraceae bacterium; assembly: GCA_045641365.1. GTDB lineage: Bacteria > Bacillota > Clostridia > Lachnospirales > Lachnospiraceae > Colinaster. The sequence continues at coordinate 8,072 of JAZUGT010000080.1, read as the reverse complement.
CAGCTGGTAACTGCGTAGTTATTAAGGTGTCTAAGAATAGTCCTTTTACCTCAAGGACGATAATGGATATTGTTAATAGTACATTCGAGAGAAGATATGTATACGTAATAGAAGAGAATCTTCCATACGATGAGATAACAGGTCAGGATTATGACTACATGTTCTTCACGGGCAGTGAGAGGGTTGGTAAGAGCATTATGCGAGTTGCGTCTGACCATCTTATTCCTGTAACTCTTGAGCTCGGTGGTAAGAGTCCATGTATTGTAGATAATTCAGCAGATGTAGATATGGCTGCCAAGAGGATAATGTGGGGCAAGCTAGTTAATGCAGGGCAGACATGCGTTGCACCTGATTACGTACTGGTCCACGAGTCGGTTAAGCAGCAGTTTATAGAGAAGTTGAAGCATTATAGTAAGCAGTTTGTTGGTGATCCATTCGCTAATGATGATTACCCAAGGATAATCAATCTGCATCATTATATGAGAATTAAGAACCTTATTGCCAAGGAGTCGGAAGTGATTGGTGGAAGAGGTGATGATAAGCAGCTTCGAATTGAGCCGACGATTATTCCTAATTCTACTTTCGATGGACCATTTATGAAGGATGAGATATTCGGCCCTGTACTTCCTGTTATTGAATATGATGATATTCAGGAGATGCTGCATATACTGAAGCGCAGACCTAAGCCGCTTGCTTTGTATATATTCAGCGAGAACAAGGCAGTAATTAATCATATAGAGAATACAATCTCATTTGGTTGTGGCTGTATTAATGATACAATGCTTCAGCTTTCTAATCTCAATCTTCCATTTGGAGGAGTCGGCAGTAGTGGAATGGGCAGTTACCATGGAAAGTATTCATTTGATACATTTTCACATGAGAAGGGTATTCTGCATAATCAGTATGGGCCTGATGCAGCACTCAGGTATCCACCATATGATGAGAATAAGTTTTAAGGATTATACGAGAAAATGAAAAGATTAAGTATATCGCTACTTTTGGCTGTACTGACAGTATGTGCGGTCACAGGATGCGGAAAGAAATCAGAGATAAAAGAAGAACCTGTCAGGATGGAGGTTGTCCCAATAGAAGAGACTACTGAAGAAGTGGAGGTTCCAGCTAAGGACTATTCCAAGGGAAGTCTTAATGGCAATACATATTCAAGCAGCTGGCTGGAGATGTCCTTCGATGCACCTTCAAAGACAAATCTGTCAGTAATTAATCTGGAAGATTCATCCCTTAGTGAAGGTAAGAAGATTCTCTCACAGACATTTTCTGAAGAGACAATCAATGAGACGGTAAGCAATGTTGAATGTGAGATGATATGCGTAGCTGAAGATAGTAAGGCCAATGTATCAGTAATTGTTGAGCATATGGGAGATGCAGCTATAGCTCCGGAAGCATATCTTGCCGCGCTCAAGTCTAATCTGTCGACAATAGATACTAAGGCTATTGCATATAGTATTGTTGAAGATATTACATCTGCTCAGCTTGCTGGCAACAGTTACAAGAAGCTTACAACGAGGATTACTTCAGGAGATGATTCACTGATACAGGAGTACCTGGTACGAAGTAAGGATTCGGAGATAGTAGGTGTAATATTTACATATCCTGACACAGAGGCGGGAAGAAATGATTACAGATTACTGTATGATGGATTTAAGTGATAAAAATTAGAGCAGCTTTCAAGCTGCTCTTTTTTTACATTATATTAGTACAACAAAAAACACCGACCCCATGGCTCTTCGTCCACGAAATCGATGCCCTCATAAGTGCGCGATCAGGGGCTCGAACCCTGGACACCCTGATTAAGAGTCAGGTGCTCTACCAACTGAGCTAATCGCGCTTATTTGATACGTCTTGTTTGCAACGCAAGTGTTATTATAGTATAATAATTAGGCGATTGCAAGTATTTTTTTGAATTTTTTTTAAAAATTTTTACAATACAATATGTAGGGTATGAAAGGATAATCAGGCACAAGATATGAGAGATATCAGAATTTTTGAGTCGCATGCTCACTATGATGATAAGGCATTTGATGAAGATAGAGATGAACTAATGGAACAGCTCCTGGAAGAAGGTATTACAGATGTGATTAATGTTGCTGCTGACTTAAGAGGCGTTGATGCGACATATGAGCTGGCGATGAAGTATAAGCATGTATATGGATCAATTGGCGTTCATCCTGACGAGGTATGGGAGCTTAATGAGAACAACTTCCAGCACCTTAGAGAGATGGCGCTTAAGGATAAAATGGTGGCGATTGGAGAGATTGGTCTTGATTATCACCGTGATGATGCAGACAGAGAACTTCAGAAGGACTGGTTTATCAGACAGCTTGAGCTTGCAAGAAGTATTCACAAGCCTGTAATTATTCATTCCAGAGATGCCTGTGAAGATACTATGAAGATTCTTAAGAGTAACTATTACTACGAGATACCTGCAGTTATGCATTGTTACTCGTATTCTGTTGAGACAGCCCGTGAGCTTCTCAAGATGGGTTACTACTTTGGTATAGGAGGAGTCATCACTTTTTCCAATGCAAAGAAGTTAGTAGAAGCTGTTGAAGAGATTCCTCTCGAAAGAATTCTACTTGAGACAGATTGCCCTTATCTGGCGCCAACTCCTCACAGAGGAGAGAGGAATTCGTCATTATATCTTCCGCTTGTTGCTGAGAAGATTGCAGCAATTAAGGGCGTTCCTTATTATAAGGTGCTTGATCAGACATATAAGAATGCCCGAAAGCTTTTCTTTAGAAAGTAGTAAGGTGATATAGATGGCAACATTAGGAATTCCAGCTAATACGATAGCAGTATTACAGAAGTATAATTTCAACTTTCAGAAGAAATATGGTCAGAACTTTCTTATTGATACGTCCGTCCTGGAACGAATAATAGAAGAATCGCACATTGGTCCTGACGACTGTGTTCTTGAGATTGGTCCGGGTATAGGTACCATGACGCAGTACCTCGCGGAGAATGCAAGACAGGTGATAGCTGTCGAGATTGATAAGACACTGATTCCAATTCTACAGGATACATTACAGGAATATGACAATGTTACAGTAATTAATGATGATATTCTGAAGGTTGATATCAATAAGATATGTGAGGAATATAATGGTGGTAAGCCAATCAAGGTTGTGGCTAATCTCCCATATTATATTACGACACCGATTATAATGGGATTGTTCGAGAGTGGAGTTCCGCTTGAGAGCATTACTATCATGGTGCAGAAGGAAGTAGCTGACAGGATGCAGTGTGGACCTGGAAGTAAGGATTATGGAGCTCTCTCACTGGCGGTACAGTATTATGCCCTGCCGGAGATAGTCGCCAATGTCCCACCTAACTGCTTTATGCCACGACCTAATGTGGGTAGTGCAGTTATAAGACTGACGAGATATGAGAAGCCACCAGTAGACGTAGATAATGAGAAGAAGATGTTCATTATTATACGTGCAAGCTTTAACCAGCGAAGAAAGACGCTTGTCAATGGACTTGTCAATGGTGGTATTGGTGTTACAAAGGAGCAGGTACAGGAAGCGTTAGACAGAATGGGATTGTCACAGACAATCAGGGGTGAAGCGCTTTCCCTGGAACAGTTTGCAGAATTATCAAATATATTATTTTAGAAAAATGAAGAGATTAGAATTAATTATGTTAACCACGCTCGGGTTAGTGTTACTGGCAGGATGTGGTAAAGTTGATAAGACAATTGAACAGAGTGAGAGCATGGTACAGTCGTCAGACTATGCAGGCGCAATGCAGAGTATAGAGTCGCTTGATGAAGAGGAACTGTCGGAGGAACAGTTAGCAAGAATCGAATCTATGTATATCACTATAGCTGAAGCGACTACGGAGTATCAGGATAGACTGGATGTGCTTGAAGCAGGCCTGAAGATCGTTACAGAGAGTGACAAGATTAAGTCAATGTATATTTCCAACATAGAAGAGAAGGTGTCTTTCTATGAAGAAGGTGAGGATTATGTGGAGGCATTGACTGCAATTACTCGTGCGAAGGAAGCGCTGCCGGAAGACGAGTCAGTTAATTCTATCTATGAAGAAGTCAAAAGTCTGTCAGAAGAGAGGCAGCCATATGTCGATACGCTGGTTCATGCTAAGGAGCTTATTGATTCTGCTGATTGGAAAGGGCTTGCAGACTATTCGGTCAGTGATGAAGGCTATAGTCTTTCATCTTTTGTAGGAGATGAAGGAAGCTTTACCTATGTTGCAGGCGGCGGAACTACTGGTGATGCGATTGCCTTCTACTCATCCAAGGGATGTGACTGCGCTCAGTGGTATATTGGACCAGTTACAGACGGTATTATGGATGGCAATGGAGGCTGGTACTGGGCAAGAAGTGACGTAGATGGCATATATTATGAATATTATACAGGCAAGTTTGTTGATGGTAAGCCTAACGGAGAAGGTACAAATATTGCATATAAGTATGATAGAGCTTATGAAGTAACAGGCGTCTTCGTTGATGGTCTGGAGAATGGCAATTTTGATATGATTTACACAGATCCAGAGGGAACTTCATATTATGGGCAGTACAATGCTACTATGGGAATCGTAGAAGATACATCAGAAAAGTATTCAATTCCAATAGATAGTGGCGGTTATTATACATATTGCTTCCTTCGAACTGAGGATGGAAGCAGTGCTCATGTAGAAAAAAGTCCGCAAGGCGAGATACATGGTGTAGCGCATTTCAGATAAGCGGGGCGGAACAGCTATGAAGGATAGAATCCTGAGTTATAGAAAGAGAATTGACGATTGTCTATGTGGCAGATGTGAAGTTAAGGATTGGGATAAGCTTTTACAGGAGCATCTGATTCAGATTGGCTTCTTTCAGCATGAGAGGATTGTTCATCTGTTAGTCACTCTCACTTTTGCCATACTGACAGCCTTATCTGTATTCGTAATAATCATTACAGATTATTATCCGCTAGTGGCACTCACATTACTGCTATTGGTTCTGCTTATTCCTTATATTGCACATTATTATCTTCTTGAGAATGAGGTGCAGAAGATGTATAAGCAGTATGACGAGATTATTAAGAGATTATGATGTAAAATCGTCTTCTCTGGAAATGAGGATAAGATGCACGATAACCTGACAGCTTCAGATATCAAGAAGATGGAAGAAGAAATAGAATATAGAAAGCTTACTTTGCGACCAAAGCTTCTTGAGGATGTCAAAGAGACTAGAGCTCATGGTGATCTAAGCGAGAACTTTGAGTATCATGCGGCTAAGAGAGCCAAGAATCAGAATGAGAGTAGGATTCGTTATCTGGACAGAATGATTCGAACAGCTAATATCATAGAAGATAAGAGTGCTGATGATGAAGTTGGAATGAATAATCTTGTTACTGTATACTTCGAAGAAGATGATATGGAAGAAGTGTATAAGATTGTTACCGCTGTCAGAAGTGATTCACTTAATAATATGATTACGATAGAATCACCGCTTGGTAAGGCGCTAATGGGACATAAAGTTGGTGACAGAGTGGCAATTAAGGTTAATGATTCCTACACATATTATGTCGTAATTAAGAAGATTGAGAATAATAAGGATGATTCAACAGACAGGTTGAGAAGTTATTAGAAAAATGGACTAATTCGATTAAGAATTAGTCCATTCTTATAACTTAGATTACATATCCGAATACTGCCCAGAAGTGAAGTCCTGTTCCAAGAAGAACAAAAAGATGGAATATTGAATGCATGTATCGCTTAGTCTTACCAAGGCCATAGAGAACAGCACCGATTGTATATGCTATTCCACCAGCTAATAATAATGCGAGCGCTCTGATATCAACGGAAGCAAAGGCAGGCTTGGCTGCAATTACAATACACCAGCCGATTCCTATATAGCATGCCATGGATAGCTTGGAATACTTCTTAAGGTCGATGGCTGTGAAGACAGTTGCCAATATACAGAAGCCCCATACAATGCCGAATATCGTCCATCCCCATGCAGGAGAGTACTTCCTGATTCCGCATAGAACAACTGGCGTATATGTTCCACCAATAAGATAGTATATTGTACAGTGGTCAATTACCTGCAGAACCTTCTTGCCCATATTAGGGCGCAGTCCGTGATATATACTGGACATAGTATATAGAAGTATAAGTGATGAGCCGTATATCGCACCGGATACAACGGACCAGGCACTCTTATGAATAGCCCCAAAGACAACGCAGAGAACAAGTGCTACGATTCCAAAGACTCCACCAATGATGTGTGAGACCATGTTGAAGATCTCTTCACCCTTGGTATAGTCAGGAAGTTGTCTGTCGGCCAGTTTTGTTCGTTTCATATTAATCTCCTTATATGCATGTAGTTTTCATTACTACGTCATAGGGCAATCATACTACGTACGCAAAAATGTGTCAATATTATTTCACAAGGATAATAGCATGATTAGAGAAGATATAACAATAGTAAGAAGTAATAGAAAAACAGTAGCCCTTGAGATAAAGAGTAGTGGCGAGATCATTCTCAGAGCACCAATGCGAACACCAATGAGAATGCTTGAGCAGTTCGTGGAAGAGAGAAGTTCCTGGATTGACAGGAAGTTAGTTGAGATTAAGAGGCGTAGACAGGAAGAGGCATCCATAGAGAAGTTTACAGAGGCAGAAGTTAAGGAATTACGTAAGAAGGCCAAGAAGGTTATACCAATGCGCGTAGACTATTATGCAGATCTGTGCGGAATAGAGTATGGAAGGATAGCTATTAAGAGCCAGAGAACTGTATGGGGAAGCTGTTCTAACAACAGAAATCTCAACTTCAACTGTCTGCTCATGTTAGTGCCCGTTGAGATAATGGATTATGTAATTGTTCACGAACTATGCCATATAATTCATCTTAATCATTCTAAGGATTTCTGGGATGAGGTAGGCAGAGTTATGCCAGACTATAAGATAAGAAGAAAGTGGCTTAAGGAGAATGGAGCCGCCTTAATAAGAAGACTCCCGGACTAGCCTAGATATATCCGAGAGTTCTAAGTACAAAGAGCCAGAAAGTAAGTGTGAAAGCACTTAAGAATGTAGTGGTCATAACGGCACAGGATGAGATGGTGCCCTTATGGCCCATATTTTTGGCCATAATAAAGCTACTGCTTGTTGTTGCGCTTCCGAGCATAATTAGGAAAGCAACAAGCTTGTCGTCCCTGTATCCCATATAGATAGCAACAGGAAGGAACATTAAGCAGAAGAGGAAAAGCTTATTGAAATTAATTGTCACAATAGACTTAAGATTCTCCCTTAAGTCACTAATCTCAAAGGAAGCTCCAAGACCAATTAGTGCAAGTGGTGATGCCAGGTTAGCAAGATAACCAATCGACTTGTGCATTATCACAGGCTGTGGAAGCTTAACTACTGACCATATTAATCCAACGAAAATTCCGAGGATAATAGGATTGGTCACTACGCCCTTAAGCGTTCTCTTAATAATGGCCTTATTGCCAGAAGAATTCCCAGATGGAGCTGTAAGGGAAAGTATAACTACAGCGATAACATTATATATAGGTACAGCGCCTATTATCATAAGTGCGACCATCGCAACATTATCATAGACATTGGACATAAAGGCAATTCCAAGGGTTGCTGCAGCACTACGAAATGATGCCTGAATATATTCACCTCTGTCATCCTTACTTGTAAAGAGAATTCCTAAGCCATATGCAACAAAAATACTAATAATTGTACAGCCAGCACACAGTAGTACGAAGTGAGTATCCCATAGTGTTACGAAGTCCTGACTTGCAAGATCTTCGAATAGAAGTGCCGGAAGAAACACCCTAAAGACCAGCTTATTAATCACGTTGGTCGAGTGTTCATCAAGCATTTTTATTTTTTTGAGAACATATCCAACTACCATCATTAAGAAGATCGGTACTGTTGCATTGAGTGAGAATATCAGATTGTCTAACATAGCTGCCTCTAAGATTTATTTTTTATTACGATTATTTCGTCTCACCTTATTGATATGTCTTACAAAATCACCATTTTCGATTAGTTCAGCAAGAATGTACTGGTCTAAGCTTGGTACAGGACATGAGTAG
>JAZUGT010000079.1:0-19717 GCA_045641365.1 Lachnospiraceae bacterium | reverse complement strand
TTGGCCCCCGACTTATTACAGATATGGATCGTAAAGCTGTAAAGAAATATGACAGCGAGTTAATGGATGTTGTTACAGACATAGCAATGAATTCAGATGCAGTAGTTGAATATATCTGTATCCCAGTTGATGAATATAATGATAAAAAAGACTGGTATGGATATTATAAAAATATAGAAACTGAAGGAATGGTGTTATATGAATAGAAAACATATGATGCTAAATACTTCAGAAGAATTTTAATATATTAAATATAAATGTTAATGATTTAGGGAGTATTCCGAAAGGAATACTCCTATTATTTTTGATTGAAAGAGAAAGATGAATTGTGGATATTGCAGAATTAGCACAGAAAAACAGCCCATCGATAGACACACTTCCGTTTTATATAAACCTTAGTAATGAGGGAGTTCTAATTATGGAAGGCACAGTAGAAGCGCTATCGCGCTACAAGTTTGAAACTGGCTTAAGCGGGTTACAATGAATATAGTCACATTAATTGGTAGACTTAATCGGGATTACCAACTCATAGCAAAAATCATCTTGTGAAATGTGTGAACCAACATAGGTTGCAACGTGAGTAATGATTCGTGGTGGTCCGATTGGCTCTAGCTTGCGTATAGCAATCTCTTCTCTAAATTGTTGAAACATATCATATAGAACGGAATATTCACCATATCCAATTAGGGAAAAGGCACGGCACTTTGGAAATGTCTGTAAGTTGGAATCAGATGAATTCGTAGGTACAACAGGAAGACAAACCGTAATCTCATTCTCCGGATGTTCACCTTCAAACGCGTGTGGTGAATGGGTCTTGGCGAATAAAAACATAGGTTCCTTCCCAAGCATACGATACCCTTCCTTTATGGCTTGCTGATGTGTAATATAAGCAAAGGTTTCGGCACTTTCTAGTGTATGATTGGATTCTGTTTTGCAATAACATGTGATTTTGGGCAAATCAATAAACGAAATTTTACGATCTTTCAATTGAGTTGTTCTTATTTCCAGAGTATTTAATAAACGTTGTAGACGATAAATTTTTTCGCGTTGTATCCTTATGAATTCAGAAATATCAATATTCTGATAATAGATATCTGTAATTTCACTTCTGGTAAGATCTAATTCCTGTAATAACTGATATTGTCCAATTTGAGCGATATTTTGTGCATCGTAATATCGATACCCTGTTTTGTCATCGATATAGTAAGGTGTTAGGAAACCACTTTCTTCCATGCGAAGCAAGGTGGCGCGAGAGGCACCACAGGCATGTGCTGCCTCTCGAATGGTAAATAAAAAACGCTCCTCTGGATATTTCATTAATCTATCTCACTTCCTGTTGACTTGTCCATAGGTGGATATGTTAAATTATATAACTAGGATAGATGGCAGGTCAAATATATTTGCATGATACTTCTGATGCTTTAAAAGAAATTGCCGAAATTTATTCATTTATAATTAATTCTACGGAGAGTAAATATATGAAAGAAAAAGTAGTAATCAAAGGATTTAGAAAAAAGTTGTTTACAATGCTTTTGGCGGTAATGCTCATTATTATAGGGATTACACCAATAAATGTGCATGCAGCTAGTTATGGAAAGTATGAAAGCCATGACTACTATGTTATAGCAGTGGAAGGTTGCATGGCATATTTCGGCACTATTCGGAGTAACGGCTGCATGACCACTCTTGTGAATGATAATATTTGGTGGAACAATAACGAACAGTCAGGAGAGATTTCAGTAGGATATTTCGAAGTCAGATGTAATTGTTGCAGGAATCAGCGCAAAATAGCGATATGTAAAAAAGGCTCAACTGCCTCTGCTGACCATGCTGGTGTAGAGAATGGAACGTGTAAATATTGTGGACAAGATGTTCATGATCATACATATGAAACCACATGGACTTATGACTCTACAAATCACTGGCATGTGGCTACCTGTGAGCATACAGATTTAAAGTCAGATGAGGCAGCTCATACACTTAGTGATTGGAACGATGGAGTTAAGACCTGTGAATGTGGATATACAGAAACATGTTCCCACGACAGATTAACAGGAATTTGTGGTGTGTGCGGTAAGGATTTGGGGAGTCCAGCACCAGCACCAGCACCAACACCAACACCAACTCCGGATCCAGCACCAACTTCGGATCCAACACCTGAGGGTGAGCCCTCAAAGACAGAACAAAAGGAAACAGCATCGGTTGGAACTCCCCAAGGCCCTTCAAAGTCTGCATATGAAGAGAGAATGGACTCCCTCCTAAATGAGATTATCCTTGAATCCGCAAGAGCCAAGAAGACAGGAAGTGTTAAGACTATATACATTAAAGATGTAACAACGCTTTCACTTTCCTTAATGAAGGCACTTAAGGATAATCCAAATGTAATTCTTGATATGACATATACATATAAGGGAGTGGCATTCCATGTAACAATTCCTGGAGGTTCATTAGTATATGTAGATGAATCAATTCCTTGGTATGGACCAGTATGGCTGTATACATATTACGGGAAGGGTGCGTTAACAAATACGACAGAAAATGCAAGAAATGTATATATAGTTCAGAGTGGAGATACGCTTAGAAAAATATCGTCAGAATTATCTGTACCACTTGATGCCCTTATTAAGAAGAACCCAAAGATAAAGAATATAGACAAGATTTACATAGGAGATAAAATAACTTATTAATCAGATTATCTCAATGTGAGAATTTGAAGATTTTTTGAATCAGTTTAATAGGTCACCAATATCATTAGTATCGTGAGTTATGATTATAGCCTGACTTTATGTGATTTTACAGTCACAGGAGCCGGGCTATTTTTATTACGTTTTCATATTACATCATATTGCTTGAATGAAAAAGTAAATTCTATGCAGTGAAACTTTGTTGAGTATAGTAGCGGATGTATCGGCTTATATTCCGGACACAAATGTGTCTTGATAATTTAATATGTTTTAGGAAAGAATAAGGCTGGTGTAGAAATATACTAGCCTATATTTGAATAGAAAACTCAATCGAACATTAGTTCTTTTTATTGTGGACAAATAGGGGGTAGCTGTGATAAAATTACTTGATTTAGATAGTATTTAAAGGTAACTATTTGAAATGTATTTGTCTATTGCTTCCAAGATATACTTGTCAGTATCGCCTGGTCGTGAAAATGGGTTTAGGTGACTTTCATTCGTAAAATGACCTAAAACGGTAGATTTTGGAAAAATGCTGAAAAACGCACATTACGAATTTTTGGCGAATAGGCAGCTTTTTTATCGAGGTAACTAAGCGTTATGGAGTTTAAATTACACTCAGAATATCAGCCAACTGGCGATCAGCCACAGGCAATAGAGGAACTGGTAGAAGGCTTTAAGGCTGGTAACCAGGCGCAGACACTGCTTGGAGTAACAGGCTCCGGTAAGACCTTTACTATGGCCAATGTTATAGCAGCGCTTAATAAGCCTACGCTGATTATCTCACATAATAAGACACTTGCAGGACAGTTATACTCTGAGATGAAGGAGTTTTTTCCGGAGAATGCCGTTGAGTACTTCGTCAGCTATTATGACTATTTCCAACCGGAGGCATATATCCCATCGTCAGACACATATATTGCAAAGGATTCATCAATCAACGATGAGATAGATAAGCTTAGACTGTCCGCTACGGCGTCTCTTTCCGAGAGAAGGGATGTTATTGTTGTATCGAGTGTGAGCTGTATCTATGGACTTGGTAGTCCGGACGATTACAAGGAGCTTATAGTATCACTAAGACCAGGTCAGATGAAGGATCGTGACGAGGTTATCAGAGAACTGATTTCAATCCGCTATGACAGGAATGACAATGATATTGAGCGTGCTACATTCAGAGTTCGGGGAGACAGCGTTGAGATATATCCAGCCCAGGGTGGAGATTATCTTATCAGGGTAGAGTTCTTTGGTGATGAGATTGACAGAATATCAGAGATTGAGCCTGTGACAGGCAAGATGCATTCAACTTTGGAGCATATAGCAATATTCCCTGCATCGCACTATGTAATTGCGCAGGAGAAGATAGAGGCAGGATGTGAGCGCATCGAGAAGGAGCTGGCAGAGAGGATTCAGTACTTTAAGGGTGAGGATAAGCTTATAGAGGCACAGCGAATTGCTGAGAGGACGAACTTCGACCTCGAGATGCTGCGTGAGACAGGATTCTGCTCGGGCATAGAGAATTATTCCGGACCAATGGGAGGTCGTAAGAGAGGTGAGACACCACTTTGTCTCATGGATTATTTTGATGATTTCCTGCTTATAATAGATGAGAGTCATATCTCCATACCGCAGATTGGTGGTATGTACGCTGGAGACAGATCAAGGAAGACAACTCTTGTGGATTATGGATTCAGACTGCCTTCTGCACTGGACAACAGACCACTTAGCTTTGAGGAATTTGAACAGCATCTTGATCAGATTCTGTTTGTATCAGCTACGCCAGGTGATTATGAAGCTGATCATGAGCTGCTTAGAGCGCAGCAGGTTATCAGACCAACAGGACTTCTGGATCCAGAGGTAAGCGTGCGTCCAACAGAGGGCCAGATTGATGATCTGATTGGTGAGATAAGAAGCGTTACTTCGGCAGGTAATAAGGTACTTATTACCACACTTACTAAGCACATGGCTGAAGATCTTACTGATTATCTTAAGGAAGTCGGTATACGTGTAAGATATCTGCATGCGGATATAGACACTATGGAGAGAGCAGAGATAATACGTGACATGCGTCTCGATGTATTTGATGTATTAGTTGGAATCAATCTCCTGAGGGAAGGTCTGGATATTCCGGAGATAAGTCTTGTGGCAATACTCGACGCAGACAAGGAAGGATTCCTACGTTCTGCGACGTCGCTTATACAGACTATAGGACGTGCGGCAAGAAACAGTGAAGGCCGTGTAATAATGTACGCGGATAATATGACCGATTCAATGAAGACTGCTATAGGAGAGACTAACAGAAGGCGTGCTATTCAGGAAGAGTATAATAGAGAGCATGGTATTACACCTACGACAATTAAGAAAGCAGTACGTGAGCTGATTAGCATAACCAAGGAGATCACTAAGGAGCAGATGCGCTTTGAGAAGGATCCAGAGAGCATGTCTGAAGATGAACTTAAGAAGCTCCTTGCCAAGATCGAGAAGCAGATGAGAAAAGCAGCAGCAGAGCTTGACTTTGAGACAGCAGCAACGTTGCGAGACCAGATGATAGATATTAAGAAGATAATGGAAGAGTTAGAGACAGATGAGCGATAACATGAAGATTAGACCAAGAGAATATATTAAGATACGAGGTGCATCAGAGCATAATCTTAAGGGTATCAGCCTTGATATACCACGAGATCAGTTTGTTGTTCTGACAGGACTGTCAGGTTCGGGAAAGTCATCGCTTGCGTTTGATACAATCTATGCAGAAGGACAGCGTAGATATATGGAATCAATATCGAGTTACGCAAGACAGTTCCTTGGACAGATGGAGAAGCCTAATGTCGAGCTTATTGAAGGCCTGTCGCCAGCAATATCCATTGACCAGAAGTCAACGAACAGGAATCCTCGTTCTACAGTTGGAACAGTAACAGAGATATATGATCACTTCAGACTCCTCTTTGCGAGAGTGGGAATTCCTCACTGTCCAGAGTGTGGCAAGGTAATCAGCAGACAGACTATTGATCAGATGGTTGATTCGATTATGAATCTTGACGAAGGAACTAAGATTCAGCTTCTCGCTCCTGTTGTACGAGGCAAGAAGGGAAGACATGAGAAGGTGTTTGACCGTGCACGTAAGAGTGGATATGTAAGAGTACGTGTAGATGGCAATATGTATGATCTGTCGGAGGATATTGAGCTTGACAAGAATATCAAGCACTCAATAGAGATAATAGTCGACAGACTTGTTGTAAAGCCTGGTATAGAGACAAGATTAAGTGATTCAATAGAGAATGTTCTCGGATTAAGCGAAGGACTACTTCTGGTAGATGTAATAGGTGGTGAGAGTCTCAATTATTCAGACAGCTTTGCATGTCCGGACTGTGGAATAAGCATTGATGAGATTGAACCAAGAAGTTTTTCTTTCAACAATCCGTTTGGCGCATGTCCGGACTGTTATGGTCTTGGATATAAGATGGAGTTTGATCCGGAGTTGCTTATACCGGATAAGAGTCTTAGCTTTAACGAGGGAGCAGTTGCATGTATGGGATGGCAGTCAAGTAGTAAGCCTGGCAGCTTTACCAATGCATTACTGTGTTCTTTGGCCAAGAGTTATAAGTTTTCCATGGATACACCGTTTGAGGACCTTCCAGAGAATTTCAAGGAGATGTTCATAACTGGAAAGGGTGCCAGAACGGTAATGGTTCATTATGAAGGCCAGCGTGGAGTGGGTGATTATCCTATTACATTTGAAGGTCTTGTTGCAAATATGATGCGAAGATATCGCGAGACTGGTTCGGATATGATGAAGCAGGAGTACGAAGAATATATGAGTATTACTCCATGTGCTTCTTGTAGAGGAATGAGACTTAAGAGAGATTCGCTTGCAGTTACGATTAAGGATAAGAATATCTTTGAAGTGACAGCAATGTCAATTGGTGAACTGCAGAAGTTTATGAGCAGTCTTGAACTTTCAGAGACAGAGCAGATAATTGGAAAGCAGGTCTTAAAGGAGATCAATGCGAGAGTTGGATTCCTTATGGATGTTGGACTTGACTATCTTACACTTGCAAGATCGGCGTCTTCGCTTTCGGGTGGAGAAGCACAGCGAATTCGTCTTGCAACACAGATTGGTTCAGGACTTTGTGGTGTCTGCTACATATTGGATGAGCCAAGTATAGGCCTTCATCAGAGAGATAATGACAAGCTCCTTGCAACACTTAAGCACTTAAGAGATCTTGGTAATACTCTTATTGTAGTGGAGCATGACGAAGATACAATGAGAGAGGCAGATTACATTGTTGACATAGGACCTGGAGCAGGAAGCCATGGTGGCGAGGTGGTCGCAACGGGAACGGCAGAAGAGATAATGCAGGTTCCAGAGTCAATAACGGGTCAGTTTTTAAGTGGTAAGAGGGAGATACATGTTCCTGCTGTAAGGCGTACACCTACAGGCTTCTTGACTGTTAAGGGAGCAAGAGAGAATAATCTTAAGGGAGTAGATATAGACATACCGCTCGGCGTAATGACATGTGTGACAGGTGTGTCAGGTTCTGGAAAGAGCTCCTTAATCAACGAGATTCTATATAAGACTCTTGCCAAGAAGCTTAACAGAGCCAAGACTATTGCAGGAAAGTGCGACTCAATTGAAGGTATAGATCAGCTCGATAAGGTGATTGATATCGACCAGTCGCCTATAGGAAGGACTCCAAGGTCCAACCCTGCTACATATACAGGAATGTTCGATGTTATCAGAGATCTGTATGCAACAACCCCTGATGCCAAGGCCAAGGGATATAGTAAGGGAAGATTCTCATTTAATGTCAAAGGTGGAAGATGTGAAGCCTGTTCCGGTGATGGAATCGTTAAGATAGAGATGCATTTCCTGTCTGATGTCTATGTTCCATGTGAGGTATGTAAGGGCAAGAGGTACAACAGAGAGACTCTCGAGGTTAGATATAAGGGCAAGAATATATACGATGTTCTTGATATGACAGTGGATGAAGCACTTACATTTTTTGAGAATGTACCGAAGATCAAGTCAAAGGTGCAGGCACTATATGATGTAGGGCTTGGATATGTTAAGCTGGGTCAGCCTTCAACGACTTTGTCAGGTGGAGAGGCTCAGAGAATCAAGCTTGCGACAGAACTGAGTAAGCGTTCAACAGGAAAGACAATATATATTCTTGATGAACCTACAACAGGACTTCACTTTGCTGATGTTGAGAAGCTGATAGAGATACTTCAGAAGCTTACGGATGGAGGTAACTCTATCGTCGTAATAGAGCACAATCTCGATGTTATTAAGACAGCAGATTATATTATTGATCTTGGACCTGAAGGTGGAGACAAGGGCGGTACAATAGTTGCAACTGGAACTCCGGAGGAGGTTGCCAAGTGCAAGAAGAGTTACACTGGCCATTATGTTGCCAGACTGCTTAAGAAGTAGCAGATTATATATTTATAAAAGCACTAAAGATATCGAAAGAAATAGCCGATATGAATACTAAGAAGCACGGATGCGCGCATGGGTGAATGGAATCCAGCGGATATCTGTGTTTTTTAGATTATGAAAAGTTTATGAAGTTGCCATATAAGTCTTTTCTATCGGTCCAAATTCGAGTATAATATTCTAGATATTTTTTATGAAATTGTAATTGATGACCTAGAAAGGGGTAGATATATGCAGGCAACAGATATTGGAATTGATTTAGGAACAGCGAGTATTCTCGTATATATCAGAGGCAAGGGAGTAGTTCTTAAGGAGCCTTCTGTTGTGGCTTTTGACAGAGATACTAATAAGATTAAGGCAATCGGAGAAGATGCCAGACTTATGCTTGGTAGAACACCAGGTAATATCATTGCTGTTCGTCCACTTCGTCAGGGTGTTATCTCTGATTATACAGTAACTGAGAAGATGATGAAGTATTTCATCCAGAAGGCAGTTGGTCGTAGATCACTTCGTAAGCCACGTATTGCAGTATGTGTTCCAAGTGGAGTTACAGAAGTAGAGTAGAAGGCAGTTGAGGATGCTACATATCAGGCAGGAACAAGAGAAGTAGCAATTATTGGGGAGCCTATCGCAGCAGCTATTGGAGCAGGTATTGATATCTCCAAGCCATGCGGCAACATGATTGTTGATATCGGTGGTGGTACTACTGATATTGCTGTTATCTCTCTTGGGGGAACAGTAGTAAGTACATCCATTAAGATTGCGGGAGATGATTTTGACGAAGCAATCGTTAGATATATGCGTAAGAAGTACAATCTCTTAATTGGTGAGAGAATGGCGGAAGACATTAAGATTAATATCGGTTCTGCATATAAGAGATCAGAGCCAGAGTATTACGATGTTAAGGGTCGTAATCTTGTTACAGGTCTTCCACGTGTACTTAAGATTTCAAGTGAAGATACAGAGGAAGCTCTTAAGGATACAACTTCCAAGATTGTAGAAGCAATCCACAGTGTACTTGAGAGGACTCCACCAGAACTTGCAGCAGATATTGCTGACAGAGGAATTGTTCTTACAGGTGGTGGTAGCCTTCTTAGTGGCTTGGAAGATCTTATCTGTGCCAAGACAGGTATTACTACAATGACAGCTGAGGAGCCAATGACAGCTGTTGCTGTTGGAACAGGTAAGTATGTAGAGTTCCTTTCAGGATACAGAGAGGATTAAGACTACACACTGACAGGAGAATTAGATGTTTAAAGGACTGTACACAGCCTATTCGGGCATGATCAATGAACAGAATAGAATGGATGTATTGACCAATAATCTGGCCAATGCAGACACTAACGGATTCAAGAAGGAAGGCGCTACAAGTCAGTCATTTGACTCACTCCTGGCACTTAAGATTAAGGATGCTTCTGAAAGTGGCAATCTGCCTAAGAAGATAGGTCTTGCTAATCTGGGTGTTAAGATTGGTGAGAATTATACCGATTATTCTCAGGGTGCGTTCAGAGTAACAGACAACAAGTTTGACGTTGCTCTTGCAGGTAAGGGATTTTTCAATGTCGAGTTCACCAACAAGGCTGGTGAGACGAGCACTAAGTATACAAGAGATGGAGCGTTTGTAGTCAATACACAGGGCTATCTGGTTACTAAGGATGGTGATTATGTGTTGGGTACAAGAGGAAGAATTAAGGTTGATCCCAACAAGGATATTCAGATTAATTCGATGGGTGTTATCTCTCAGGATGGGGCTACAATAGCAACGCTTAAGGCAACCGATTTTGAAGATTACAATTATCTGGAGCACTATGGTGAGAATTATTACCAGCCGGTTGATGGAGCCAGAGAGCAGAATGCAGCGGTTACATTCAATCAGGGATATCTTGAGACATCTAATGTACAGGTAGTACAGGAGATGGTTGAGATGATTTCAGTATCAAGACAGTATGAGAGCAATCAGAAGTTGATTACAACAATTGATTCAACAGCTCAGATTGCATCAACACAGCTTGGTAAGCTTTAAGGTAATAGGAATTAAGGAGGCATCTGTATGGTAAGATCGTTATGGTCTGCAGCAAGTGGAATGATTGCTCAGCAGACGAATGTAGATACTATCGCCAATAATCTGGCCAATGTTAATACAACGGGATATAAGGCTGAGGTAGCCGAGTTCAAGTCGCTTTTATATCAGACAATGCAGACAGAGACTACTACAGCTAATGGAGCTAATAAGCCAATAAGCGCACAGGTAGGACTTGGTGTGCGTAATTCATCAATCACATCAGTCTTTGAGCAGGGTTCATTGCTCGCTAGTACTTCACCTACAGCGTTTGCTATAGAAGGAAAGGGATTCTTCGCAGTACGTGCAGAAGATGGAAGTACAGTGTACACACGTAATGGTAACTTTAACTTCAACACAGGAAATGGTAACCAGCTGGTTCTGTCTACATCCGATGGACTTCCTGTTCTTGATAGTACAGGTAAGCCTATTACACTTGATACTAACAGATATATGGCGAGTAGAATTACAGTTGATGCACGAGGTAATCTCTGTTATCCAGATGCAAGTAATAATGCTCAGCCAATAGGTATTTCAATAGGTGTATTCCAGTTCAACAATCCATCCGGACTTGAGAAGACAAGTGATACGCTTTATATACCTACAGTAGCATCAGGAAGAGCACTTAATGAAGCTACAACAGCTAATCTTGAGAAGAGTAAGATTATTCAGGGTTATCTGGAAGGATCAAGTGTTCAGGTAGTAGATGAGATGGTTAATATGATTGTTGCACAGAGAGCTTATGAGATGAACTCCAAGGCGATTACAACATCCGATCAGATGATGGAGCAGGCTAATAACCTTAAGCGTTAATTGATGAGGTAGTAATATGAGCACAATAGATGTAAGCGGACTCACCTCGGCATATACAGATTATATGACACAGGTGTCGAAAAACGCACAGAGTGACAAGTTAAAAAGTGTTGCCAATGGTGATTATTCCAACGCAACAGATGAAGAATTAATGGATGCCTGTAAGCAGTTTGAGGCATACTTCTTAGAGCAGGTATTTAAGGAGATGGCCAAGACTGTTCCAAAGAACGAATCAGGTGACCAGGCCACATCTAATCTTGTAGATTTCTTTAAGGACAATTCGATTCAGGAGTTGGCGACTCAGTCAACAGAGACCAATAGTCTGGGACTCGCCCAGATGCTATACAATCAGATGAAGCGAAATATTGAAGGATAATAGAAGGCCACATAGTATGTGGCCTTTTTGTTATGGCAACGAGGAAAGCATTTGACGACTGCTAATCATCGGTAGAACTCGTGAAACGTGTTTTATCGCGGTTATGGAAACTATGGAATTATTACAGGGATATATTGACCACTTTCTTTATTACAACGAAAGTAATGGTTATGGAGTTCTAGAACTGAATACAGAAGATGATGATGTCATCTGCACGGGGTACTTTCCAGGTATATCTCAGGGAGAAACAATAGAAGTCGAGGGAGACTGGACGGAGCACCCTACGTATGGACCTCAGTTTGCGTGTAAGACCTGTAAGGCAATTGAACCAACAGGTATTCTTGATATAGAGAGATATCTTGTATCAGGTGCAATTAAGGGTGTCGGCCCATCAATTGCCAAGCGAATAATCAAAAAGTTCGGTAAGGATACATTCAGAATAATCGAAGAAGAACCTGAGCGCCTGACAGAGATTAAGGGCATATCAGAGCGTATAGCCAGAGAGATTGCCACTCAGATTGAAGAACGCAAGGAAGTACGCGAGATAATAATGTATCTTCAACAGTTTGGTATATCCAATAATATGGCCATGAAGCTCTATGATACATATGGAGCGTCGATACATATGATTCTTAATGAGAATCCGTACAGGCTGGCCGAAGATGTGGACGGGATAGGATTCAAGAAGGCTGACGAGATAGCGCGTAAGATAGGTATACGAGTGGATTCGCAATTCAGAATTCAGTGTGGCATTGTCTATACTCTAAATTCTGCCTCTTCAGAAGGACATGTCTATCTGCCTAAGGATGTGTTACTTCAGCGTTCATATGAGCTTCTAGGTGTATCGCCATCAGTAATAGAGGCAGAGATTCCCAATCTTTTGATAGACAGAAAGATGATTATTAAGACAGATGGCGATGTCGATCACTGCTATACCTCAACCATGTACTTTGAAGAACTTGGGTGCGCAAGGATGCTTAAGGAACTTCGTCGGTTTAGTCAGAATGGCGATAGACAGAAGGCAGAGCAGGAGATAATCAAGATAGAGAAGGAACAGAATATATCGCTTGATGTCCTGCAGAGACAAGCGGCTGCCGGCGCAGTAAGTAATGGTGTATACATTCTTACTGGTGGTCCGGGAACAGGAAAAACAACAACGATTAACATTATTATCAGCTACTTTGTTGAGAAAGGTCTGGATATCATGCTTGCGGCACCGACGGGACGTGCAGCCAAGAGAATGACAGAGTCCACAGGATATGAGGCTAAGACAATACATCGTATGCTTGAAGTGACGGGCATTGCTGATGGAGACGGAAGAGGCGTCAGATTTGATCGTAATGAGGACAATCCCCTTGAAGCAGATGTAATTATTATAGATGAAGCTTCAATGGTTGATATACATATGTTCTTTGCTCTGTTAAGGGCGATAACACCTGGTACAAGACTTATAATTGTAGGTGATGATAACCAGCTTCCAAGCGTTGGTCCGGGACAGGTGTTACACGACCTGTTAGAATCCAGGGTGTTTGAGAGTACTTCACTTGTAAAGATATTCAGGCAGTCAACACAGAGCGATATAGTTGTTAACGCACATAAGATTAACAATGGCGAAGAGATATCTCTTGATAATAAGAGTGATGATTTCTTCTTTTTAGAGAGAAATGACGCCAATGTCATATATAAACATATGGTGCTTTTGATTACACAGAAGCTACCATCGTATGTTAATGCTGATCCAATGCAGATTCAGGTATTAACACCAACGCGCCTGGGCAATCTCGGTGTAGAAGCGCTTAATAAGATTCTGCAGCAGTACCTTAATCCGCCAACAGGAGGCAAGAAGGAGCATACTTATGGCGAGACCCTTCTTAGAGAGGGCGATAAGGTGATGCAGATCAAGAATAATTATGATATTGAATGGGAGATTCCATCGTCATTTGGAATTGCCGCTGATTCAGGTACAGGTGTTTTTAACGGCGACACAGGCATAATAAGAGAAATCAGTCAGCCGCTTCAGCGTATTATTGTCGAATATGACGATGGACGTCGGGTGAAGTATCCATTTAGTGGACTTGATGAACTTGAACTGGCATATGCAATAACAATACACAAGTCGCAGGGTAGTGAATATCCGGCGGTTATTATGCCACTGCTAGGCGGGCCACGACAGTTACTTAACAGAAATCTGCTATATACAGGCGTTACAAGGGCCAAGAAGTGTGTGACCATACTGGGGAGCAGGGACACACTTAATCAGATGATTAATAATGTGAATGAAAGGGTTAGATTCACGGGATTGACGAGTCGTATACGGGAAGTGGAAGGACTATAGCTTGAAAAATGCGTTAGTTTCAGCACTTTTTCCACGCAGGTGCGCAGTCTGCGACAAGGCAATACAAAAAGACATGGTAATCTGTGACAGGTGTCGAAGTGATATACGACCAATAACAGGTGCTACATGTATCAAGTGTGGTAAGCCATTACATGATGAGAGCAGGTTGCTATGCTACGATTGCAGCCGTAAGATTCATGCTTTTGACAGAGGATTTGCTATATTCCCGTATGATGTTATTAAGGCAAGTCTCTATAGGTTTAAGTATTCGGGAAGGGCTGAATATGCCAGATTCTATGCCAGAGCAGCGAGTCTTGCACTTGGAGATGTGCTAAGGTCGCTTAAGGCTGATGCACTTGTACCAGTTCCAATTCATCGAAGGCGTAGAGCACTTCGAGGATATAATCAGGCTGAGGAGCTGGCTAAGGAACTGAGTGCGTATATTGGAGTACCTGTTGCGAAGGATTATGTGATACGTAAAAAATCGACCACAGCGCTTAAGAATCTGGACGAAAACGCGCGTAGAAATAATCTAAAGGGGGCTTTTATAATTGCCCGAAATGATGTAAAATATAAGACAATTATAGTTATTGATGATATTTACACAACTGGTAGCACAATTGATACAATTTCGACAATTTGCAGAGCATCCGGTTGTGAGAAAATTTACTTTTTAACCGTGGCAATCGGCCGTGGATTCTAGGAGGTACTTATATGAACGTAAGAAATTGTAGAAAGTGTAAGAAGTTATTCAATTATATAGTTGGACCTATTATTTGTCCTGCATGTCGAGATGAAATGGAAGCGGAGTTCCAGAAGGTTAAGAAGTATGTTCAGGAGAATCCTCGTTCTGACATCAGAACAGTAGCAGAGGCATGTGAAGTAGAACCAGCACAGATTCGTGACTGGGTTAGAGAAGAGAGACTTGAATTTGCTGATGACAGTATGGTTGGTCTCAACTGTGAGAAGTGTGGAAAGATTATCAAGTCAGGACGTTTCTGTGACGAGTGTAAGAGGGACATGACTAATAATTTCAATAATGCAATTGGAATTGGAAGAGGAACTGTTTCCAATACACAGAGACCACAGAGACCAACTAAGGAGTCTCCAAAGATGAGATTCCTGGATCAGAATTAGGATTAGGATATTGGAGTTGCGACATGGTCAATAAGGAAAAAGTCATATTGATGACTAAGCTTGCATCATATGAGCAGGGCGAAGGAAAGAAGGTCGTTCCAATAGCTAATTACTTTAGGACTGATTATATAAGCTCTCAGCTTTTAAGATCTTTCCTTGCAGGAACTTTTGCTTTTATCGTGATAGTAGGAGTTATGATCTTCTATAATTTCGAGTTTATTATGCAGGATATATATAATACAGATCTGCTTGCTTTTGCCAAGAAGGTCGGCACAATCTATGGTGTGTGTATGGGTGTATATCTTCTTCTTTCGTATATTATGGCAGCGTACAGATACAGTCGCGCCAGAAGCAGTCTCAAGGGCTATTATGCTGACCTGAAGAGACTTAATAAATTTTATGAGTAGGTAACAAGATGTCTGGTATTATTGAGTTAAAAGAAAGTGCAAAGCGTTTCTATGCGAAGTACGACGCATATCTGAATCCAATATTCAAGTTTTTGCTTGCGATGATTCTGTTTGCAGTAATTAATGGTAAGTTAGGATATATGCATAAGTTGGACAATATTGTAATAGTATTGATTCTGGCTTTATTATGTTCATTTCTTCCAATGCAGTTCATGGCTGTTATGGCAGGCTTATTTGTGTTATTGCATCTGTATTCACTAACACTTGAGTGTGCGCTTGTTGTAGGAGTGTTGTTTTTCCTAATGTTCCTGCTGTATGTAAGATTTGCACCACAGGAGACAATAGTTGTTCTTCTGACACCAGTGCTGTTTATGCTTAAGGCACCATATCTAATGCCAGTTGCAATGGGTCTTATTGGTGGACCTGCATCAGTTGTTTCCGTAACTTTTGGTGTTGTTGTAGCTTATCTGCTTGAGTTTATCAATACCAACGCTACCACGATTACAACTATGGAAGACGGCAGCTTTGTAAGCCGAATTAGATTCCTGGTAGATGGAATAATTGGTAACAAGGCTATGTTTGTAATGGTTATTGCGTTCGCAATAACACTGATTGTTGTCTATACTATTCGCCGACGTTCCATCAATTATGCATGGACAGTGGCAATTATCGCCGGAACTGTCACAGATATAGTTATTCTTCTTATAAGCGACCTTGCAATCGACCTTAACTATTCGATTGTGGAGATTATGCTTGGAAGTATAATTGGTGCAATTATTTGTATGTTTCTGCAGTTCTTCAACTTTCATCTGGATTATGGCAAGGTGGAGAATTTACAGTTCGAAGATGATGATTATTACTATTATGTAAGAGCAGTTCCTAAGGTTGCTGTAGGAGTTCCTAATAAGAAGGTTAAGAAGATTAATCCAAGCAGAGCTGATTATGATTCTTCAAGAGGTGGATCGCCTAGAACAGTCCGTACATCTAACGGAACTGCCAGAACAATGAAGAGATAGAGTTGTTATAATGGAACAGATTCAATATTTTGCGGAGCGATATCTCGCTAATCTGCATATTCCTTCAATTCAAATTTCAGATATCGCGGAGATACTTATTATCTCCTTCCTGATTTACCACATCATGGTATGGATTAAGAATACCAAGGCGTGGTCACTTCTTAAGGGTGTCATAGTAATTATGGCATTCGTACTTATTGCGGCCATTTTTGAGATGAATACTATCCTGTGGATAGTAAAGAACGCATTCTCAATTGCGGTTATCGCAATTATCATTGTACTTCAGCCAGAACTTAGAAAGGCGCTTGAAGAACTGGGAAGAAAGAATTTCTTCTCATCGTTTATACGTCTTGAGAATAAGGCTGAGAATGGACTTTTCTCCGATAAGACAATAAGAGAGATAACAAGAGCCTGTGTAGAGATGAGCAAGGTCAGGACAGGTGCACTTATCGTTGTTCGTCAGATGGACGACCTGAGCGACTATGAGAGAACAGGAATTGAAGTTGATGGAATTGTAACAAGTCAGCTCCTTATCAATATATTCGAACATAACACACCTCTACATGACGGTGCTGTTATTGTATGTGGTGACAGAGTTACATCAGCAACATGTTATCTGCCACTTTCGGACAATATGATGCTTAGCAAGGAGCTTGGAACAAGACACAGAGCCGGCGTAGGTATATCAGAGATGACAGACGCCATGGTTGTTATTGTTTCTGAGGAGACAGGATATATAAGTGTTGCATATAAGGGTGAGCTTTCGAGACGTCTTAATGCTGAAGAACTTGAGATGAAGCTTGAGAGCATACAGAATAAGCATTCAGAGGAGAAGAAGCGTGGACTCTGGAAGGGAAAGGGAGGCAGGAATGAGAAAAAAGCTGACCAATAACCTTGGACTCAAGATACTCGCAGTCATCCTCTCTGCAGCACTGTGGGTAATATCAATTAATATCAACGATCCAGTATCGCAGGACAGTTATAATGTTACAGTGCAGATGGTCAATGCCAATACGCTTACATCAGCAGGTAAATATGTGGAAGTTTTAGATGATACGGATAATATCAGAGTTACTGTAAGAGGAAGCCGGACTGTTCTATCCAATTTCACAGATGAGAATATTGTTGCCAAGGCAGACCTTACCAAGATGGATTCCCAGGGTATGGTTCCAATAGAACTTTCAACGACCAGAATAAGTGACAAGATTGAAAGCATCAGATCTGACAAGCAGTATGTATATGTTAATGTTGAGAATATCAGCAAGCAGCAGCTTCCTATTGATGTATATGTTCAGAATAAGCCTAAGGATGGATTTATTCTGGGAAATACAGCCACTGCGCAGAATGTTGTGATTATATCTGGTCCTGAATCAGAGATAAGCAAGGTAGACGCAGC
This sequence comes from Lachnospiraceae bacterium, assembly GCA_045641365.1. Taxonomy (GTDB): domain Bacteria; phylum Bacillota; class Clostridia; order Lachnospirales; family Lachnospiraceae; genus Colinaster. The sequence goes on along the minus strand of JAZUGT010000079.1, from coordinate 2,060 downwards.
AGCAGTGGAGATTAATGTTGATGATGTAACAAGCGATGTTAATATTCTGCTTCCGATACATCTGTATGATGAAGCCGGAGAGATTCTTGATACAACGAAGATTACAATGAGCAAGAGCGAAGTATCAACAACAGCTACTATTCTCGAGACTAAGGATCTTCCAGTTAAGTGTACGTATACAGGTAAGCTGTTAGATGGTTATATTGCAACAGGTAAGATTGATTGTGATCCATCGATAGTAACAGTTGCCGGAAGAAGCAGTCTTGTTAAGAATCTTGAGTATATTGATGCGAGTGAAGCTATCGATATAACAGGAAGTGATTCTGACGTTACGGAATCTATCAATCTTAATGAGTATCTGCCTGATGGAGTATCAGTAGTTGGCGGTGTGTCTGCGGCAATGGCCAATGTAACTGTTCACATTGAGAAGGAAGATACGGCGGATCTTCAGATTACAACAGAGCGTATTCATGTGACGGGTGTTCCAGAAGGATATACAGCAAGTCTTGATGAGAGTGATCAGAAGATAGATATTCAGATTGCCGGTCTTAAGTCAGAGATTACTAAGGTAAATGGCGAGGAACTTGTAGGTATAGTTGATCTTGAGAAGTATATGAGACAGCAGGAGATAACACATCTTACAGAAGGAACATATCTGATCCCGGTTGACATAACTTTTGATAATAACACTAGATTATCCCGTGAACTTAAGGTTCATGTTGTTGTGAAAGGAGATTAATAGCAATGGCTAGATTATTTGGTACAGACGGTGTAAGAGGAGTTGCCAATGATGAACTTACTCCACTTCTTGCCATGCAGTTAGGACAGGCAGGTGCATATGTGCTTACCAAGGAGACAGATCACAAGCCTGTTGTCTTGGTAGGCTGTGATACTCGTATATCTGGAGATATGCTGGCTAATGCTCTTATGGCAGGCGTATGTAGTGTTGGTGCTGATGCAATATATGTAGGAGTTCTTCCAACACCAGCAGTAGCATATCTTACAAGAAAGTATAATGTAGATGCAGGAGTTGTTATCTCGGCATCGCATAATCCTGTTGAATTCAACGGAATCAAGTTTTTTGATGGCAATGGATTTAAGCTTCCAGACGCTCTTGAGGACGAGATTGAGAATCATATTAAGAACGACATGAAGGATATCGATTTTCCTACTGGAACAGGAATTGGAAAGATTGAATATCGTAATGATGCATACAAGGAATATATTGCTCATTCTGTCGAGTCAGTTGATGTGGATCTTACAGGTATGAAGATCGTTGCTGACTGTGCAGAAGGTGCAAGCTATATTACTTCTGTGGAAGCTCTTAAGTCAAAGGGAGCAGAGGTCATTGCTATACACAATAATCCAGATGGAACTAATATCAATGATAACTGTGGCTCGACTCATATGGAGGAGTTATGTGAGAGGGTTAAGTCTGAGAAGGCAGACATCGGCCTGGCATTTGATGGAGATGCCGACAGAATGCTCGCAGTAGACGAACTTGGTAATATGATAGATGGTGACCAGATTATGGCTATTGTTGGTAATCATATGAAGTCACAGGGCAAGCTTAAGAAGGATACTATTGTTGTAACTGTAATGTCCAACCTTGGATTTACACTTATGGCAAAGGAAAAGGGCATTAATGTCGAGACTACCAAGGTAGGTGACAGATATGTTCTTGAGAATATGAAGGAGAATGGCTATTCAATTGGTGGAGAGCAGTCAGGACATGTTATATTCTTAGATGAAAATACAACAGGTGATGGATTGCTGAGTGCGCTTCATCTACTGCAGGTTCTTGCTGACACTAGGAAACCTCTTTCAGAACTTGCCAAGGTAATGAATCTTCTTCCTCAGGCACTTGTTAATGCTCCAGTATCCAATGCCAAGAAGCATAGCTTTATGGAGTAGGCTGAGATTGCAGATGCTATCGCAAAGCTTGAGGAGAAGTTTGGAGGTGAGGGAAGAGTATTAATCAGACTTTCTGGTACAGAGCCTAAGCTTCGTGTAATGATTGAAGGAAAGAATCAGGAAGAGATCAATTCAGATGCTAAGAT
>JAZUGT010000078.1:0-8663 GCA_045641365.1 Lachnospiraceae bacterium | reverse complement strand
TACATTTGCATATGAGAATCCAGTTAATGGAGAGGGACATTTCATTCATACATACATGAATGATGGCAATCCACTTCCAAGCTTTGAAGGTGAGCCGGAATGGATCGATATTGAAGGTGATATTGATGAGTTCACTAATATGCTCTGGACTAATCTTAATGAGGAGAATAAGGTTTCTCTGTTCGTAAGATACATTGATATTGCAACTGGTAAGTATGAGACAAGAATTGTTAACAAGAATAAGTAAGGAGACTTCGATAAAATGAACGAATTTGAATTAAAGTATGGATGTAATCCTAATCAGAAGCCTGCCAAGATATATATGGCAGATGGCAGCGAGCTTCCAATTGAGGTTCTTAATGGAAGACCAGGTTATATTAACTTCCTTGATGCATTCAATGGCTGGCAGCTTGTTAAGGAACTTAAGGAGGCTACAGGTCTTCCAGCAGCAACAAGCTTTAAGCATGTATCACCAGCAGGTGCAGCTGTTGGACGTCCAATGAGCGATACTCTTAAGAAGATCTACTGGGTTGACGATCTTGGTGAGCTTACTCCACTTGCAACAGCATATGCTAGAGCCAGAGGTGCTGACAGAATGTCAAGTTTTGGTGATTTTATCGCTCTTTCAGATGAGTGTGATGCTTGTACAGCAACTCTTATTAAGAGAGAGGTGTCAGATGGCGTTATTGCACCAGGGTTTACTGCTGAGGCGCTTGAGATTCTTAAGCAGAAGAAGAATGGTAATTACAATGTGATCAAAATAGACGAGGCTTACAGACCAGATCCTATTGAGCGTAAGCAGGTATATGGAATAACATTTGAGCAGGGACGTAATGAGGTTAAGATTGACAACAGTCTGCTTGAGAATATTGTAACAAAGAATAAGGAGCTTCCTGATGCAGTTAAGGATGATATGAAGATTGCACTTATCACTCTTAAGTATACACAGTCCAATTCAGTATGCTATGTAAAGGATGGACAGGCAATCGGTATTGGCGCTGGTCAGCAGTCAAGAGTTCACTGTACAAGACTTGCGGGAAGTAAGGCTGATAACTGGTTACTCAGACAGTGTCCAAAGGTAATGAATCTTGAATTTGTAGATGGACTTGGAAGAGCCAACAGAGATAATGCCATAGATAATTATATTGGCGATGAATATATGGATGTTCTTGCAGATGGAGCATGGGAGAAGATCTTTAAGACTAAGCCGGAAGTATTCACTAAGGAGGAGAAGCATGAGTGGCTGTCTCAGATGGATGGTGCAGTACTTGGCTCAGATGCATTCTTCCCATTCAGCGATAATATTGAGCGCGCCAAGAAGAGTGGCGTGAAGTATATTGTTCAGCCAGGTGGCTCAGTTAGAGATGATCTTGTAATTGAGTGTGCTGATAAGTATGATATGGTAATGGTTTGCAATGGTGTCAGACTGTTCCACCACTAATTAATACATATTGCTTTTTATAAAGCCTGTACTTTAGGGAATTACCCATAAAGTACAGGTTTTACTTTTGGTTAAAATGCACATATTTTAAATAAAAGATTAAAATATATATGTGAAAATGTTGAAAAATGAATTAATAATTGATAAAATAATCCTTAGTAATTGGGGACTAGGGAGACTCAAGTATGGACATTAACACGGAAGTTAGACAGATTGATCAGTTGACGGGGATTTTGGCGAAGGCCTCTTTTGAGAAGGAAGTGCGTAATCTAATTGATGTGCATCCTGATAAGACCTTTGCACTTATAGCGCTTGATATCAACAGACTTACAATGATCAACGAGCTATATGGCCTTACAGAGGGAGATAACTTACTAAGATATATGGGAACGACTTTGAAGGAATTATTCAGAGATGTTCTCTATTCTGCGTGTGCGCGAATCCGAGCTGATATTTTTGCTATTATATGTCCGTTTGACAAGGACAGTATTGAAGAATATATTAGTCAGATTGAGCATTCAATCCGAAGATACAGTCTTATGCTTAATATTGATATCCTTGTATCATTCGGAATATATGAGTGCAATAATCCTGAGTTAGAAGTTGCTATAATGAGCGACAGAGCCAGAATGGCTTTGAAGACAGTCAAGGGCAATTACATCAATCATCATGCATATTATGATGAGAAGATGCATGACAAGATTGTAAGAGAGCAGGAGATTACACAGAATATGAATCATGCCCTCGACAATAAGGAGTTTATTGTATATTACCAGCCTAAGCACAGTCTTGATGATGAGAGGATTATTGGTGCAGAGGCACTTGTTAGATGGGATAGTCCTAAGAAGGGTATGGTTAGCCCGGGAGTATTTATTCCATTATTTGAAGAGAATGGCTTCATTATGAAGCTTGATGCATATGTATGGGAGGAAGCATGTAAGTTCATCAGAAAGAGTATTGATGATGGAGTTCCTATTATGCCAGTAAGCGTTAACATCTCACGTGTTAACCTGTACAACCCAGAATTATGTCAGATATTAGAAGGGTTGGTTGAAGAGTATAATATTCCGTATGATATGCTTGAACTCGAATTTACAGAGAGCGCATATACAGACAATCCGCAGCTTATGCTTCAGACGATGACGACACTTCAGAGTCTGGGCTTCAAGGTTGAGATGGATGACTTCGGATCAGGTTATTCATCACTTAATATGCTTAAGGATATACCTGTTGATGTTCTTAAGATTGATCTCAGATTCCTTGATAAGGCTGCCAATTCTGAGAAGGCTACTGCGATTGTATCAGCAGTTGTCAGAATGGCAAAGTGGCTTGGAATTTCGTCCATTGTTGAGGGAGTTGAGACCAAGGAACAGATTAATTTCCTTAAGAGTATCGGATGTACAATGGTGCAGGGATACTACTTTGCGAAGCCAATGAGCGAAGCAGATTATATTAGTTATATTGACAGATATAGCGATATTAGCAGCAAGGGCGAGCAGCCGATGCTAGATAAGGCGTATATAGATGTTGCCCCAGATGCATTCTGGCATCAGGTTGAAGAGCATGAGAATGATATGGCGACATTGTTCTCTGCATATGGACTTTATGAGATGTTTGATGGCGAAGAGGAGCTGGTAAGAGCTTCCGACTCGTTCTTTGAACTGTTCCATACGAACAGGAATGAACATTATGAGAACAGGAATTCAGCTCGTGTAAGAGTTCATCCGGATGATTGCCATATTGTAGATAAGATGTTTGAGGACGCATCCGACGGAGTGACTGTTGGCGAGGGTGTGTTCAGACGTATGTGCAGAGATGGTGCAGTTATTTGGGTTCATGTCAAGGCCAAGATGCTTGGAATGAATGGAAAGTCGAAGCTGTTTTTTGTGGGTATCAACGATATTTCGAAGTATGTTGGTAATGTTAGACCATAGATTTAGGAATAAGATTTTATTTAGGTCTCAGAGCTGTTAGCTTTGAGACCTATTTTTTGTTTTATAGCGGTCCTAATTTGTGCTATAATATCGAAGATTGTTACATATACAAGGAAGGCAGGTAGTAGAAGTGGATAATAAAGAACCAGTATTAGTTATTATGGCTGCAGGTATGGGAAGTCGTTATGGTGGACTTAAGCAGATTGATCCTGTAGATGAGCAGGGTAATATCATAATGGACTTTAGTATATATGATGCTGTGAAGGCAGGATTTAAGACAATAGTATTTATCATTAAGCATCAGATCGAGGAAGAGTTTAAGAAGTCAATTGGTGATAGAATTGGCAAGTATGTCAATGTTAAATATGTATTCCAGGAACTTGATAAGCTACCAGAAGGATATAGTATCCCTGAGGGAAGAGTTAAGCCATTTGGAACCGGACATGCAATTCTTTGTGCCAAGGATGTTGTAGATGGTCCATTTGCCGTAATTAACGCCGATGATTATTATGGTCGTCAGGCTTTCAAGGCCATATATGACTATCTTGTTAACAACACAGATGATGATAAGTACAGATATGCCATGGTTGGATACGAACTTCATAATACACTTACTGAGAATGGACATGTTGCAAGAGGTGTATGTGTTGTTGATGATAATGGCGAGCTTAAGACTATTAACGAGAGAACACGTATAGAGAAGCATGGTGATGATGCAGAGTATACCGAAGACGATGGCAAGACATGGGTTAAGCTGCCTAAGGACAGCCTTGTGTCTATGAATATGTGGGGCTTTACTAACAGCCTTATGACAGAGCTTGAGAAGAGATTTATAAGATTCCTTGATGAGGATCTTCCTAATAATCCGGAAAAAGCAGAATACTTCCTTCCTTTTGTCGTGGATGAACTTCTTCTGGAGGATAGGGCGACCGCCAAGGTGTTACACACACCTGATGTATGGCATGGTGTTACATATAAGGAGGACAAGCCACAGGTTATGGCTGCAATTAAGGAACTTAAGGAATCTGGAATGTATCCGGATGTACTGTGGGCATAATAGGGGTAACAGGCTATAATGAACGAGGTTAATTCAACTATTATCTGTCCTAATTGTGGCGGTATTGTAGACACTCATGCACAGAAGTGTCCATATTGTGGGTATATCAATGCAGAAGGTGCAGAAGAGAAGTATATGGAACAGCTGGAGTCTGTTAAGGACAGGCTTGATGATGTTGATGATTCTGCGGTAGCTGACTTTGGAAAGAGTATGGGCAAAAGCCTTAAACTGGCCATTGTAGTAATTGCAATTGTTGTTATTATAATTGGTTCACTTTTTGCAGTTGGCAATGCGTTAGAGAAGCATGTTTTTTCTCGCGAAGCAACTACTGTTGATGATGAGATAGCTAAGCTTAAGCAGCAGAGAGAGTTGTTCCCGAAGTTGGATGAACTCTTTGAGTCAGGCGACTATGAAGGACTGTGCAATCTGTGCGCAGAGGGTACTGACGGGCTTGACATCTGGAATTATGAGAATTATGAATTCGTCAATGCATACAGATATTATATGTGGATCAGAGATGCATATGAGCCAAGAATGAGTGACGGTAAGCTTGATGACGGCGATGCGGCATATCTGATTAATCATTGCATGTATTTTTATTTTGAATGCTATAAGTCACTGATTAAGGAAGATAACAGATTCTATGCCAAGGATATTGAAGTGCTTGATGATATAAGAGAGTCATATATAATGCCAATGGTCAGGGATAGAATGGGATTCTCTGATGAAGAATTAAGCGTATATGATACTGATGAGATCGGTAAGCATGGATATGTTGATATGACTATATCAAGAGAATTGGGTAAAAAGTATTACAAAAGATTTAAGTAGAGAGTGAATCAGGATGAAATGTGATTATTGCGGGTACAATCTTAACCTTGAAGATCTGTTCTGTCCACATTGTGGAAAGAAGAATGAGCATATAGCCAGGCATGTGGCTGATATGGAGCATTATGAGAAAGAATTTGAAGCTACAAGGGATGAGGTAATAAGTAACAGTAAAAAATTCAATACAATTACAGCCAGAATAGTTGTTGCATGCATTCTGATAGTTCTTATTGTTGCCGGGTTCATAGCAATTAATAATTCTTATGAGATTCGTTCACGTATGATTGAGCGAAGGCTGCAGAAGAATAAGGCAAAGTATTGTGAAGTGATAGAGAAGTATGAAGCAGATCGCGATTACATATCACTATACTATTATATGATTAATAACAAGCTCACATATGCTGATGCTTTTAGTGAGTATGGCAGAGTGGCCTCATGTGTTATGAAGTATACCTTTATCTATGAAGAGGTTATGGGCATCCTTAATGGAAGCAATATGACATATACGACCAAGGAGCAGTCCTGTGAGAATATTGCGTCTTATATTATAAGGATGGCATCTGATGCAGAGAGAGGCACTTATGATAAGGATATGCTTTTTGAGGATGGGCGAGAGGAACTTATGAACGACTGTATGGAAGATACAAGAGATTTTGTTCAGGTATACTTTGGTCTGTCTGATGAAGATGCTGCAGAGATGTTTCAGATGAATAAGTCACGTCTTTCGTTATTACTGATTGATTCACTTGACAATCTTGAATCAATTAATAGAAGAAAGGGTAGCGAGGAGGATGTGGAATAATGGATAACAAGAATGTATACGTACCCAAGCCGGACGGAAGTGTTGTAAAGCGGGTTAGCAAGGCTCCGGCACCCAAGGGGAAGATGTCATCATTATTAACATTGCTGAATATTGCTATTGGAGTACTGGCTGCAGTACTGGTTATAGAAGGCTTCGTTATCGTGGCAAAGACAAGGGAGATTAACCGTGTCTATTATAATGAGCCACGTTCGCTTTCCGGATTATTGAAGAGAAGCGATTTTGGTATGCTTGTTAACTTTGTAGGCACAGACAGAGCGCGTGGAGTGGACGAGAGCAAGCAGACGGAGTATGCACCGTTTTATGCGGTTGCTGATTATTATAAGGCTGCAAGTCTGTATAAGGTATATGCTGCCAAAGGATATGATGACAGAGCGGCTCGCGAACTAGATAAAATGGAGAAGACTAAGTCTGATATGGGCGATCTGGATATGTTTGTTGAGGATATCAATCAGACATTGGGAATTGACTGGTAAGTCAATAAGTATCGTGGTAATATTGTATGGCAATCGGGGTGTGGCTCAGTTTGGTTAGAGCGCCATCTTAGGGAGGTGGAGGCCGCTGGTTCGAATCCAGTCACTCCGATTAATTATTATAATGTCATTATGATGATGCAGATGGAGAGAATATGAAAGTAACTGAGATTATGGATGGAAAGGTTACACTTTCGTTTGAAGTGTTTCCACCAAAGCAGACATCTAATTATGAGAATGTATATAATGCAGCAATGGGAGTGGCGGCACTTAAGCCTCACTATATGAGCGTTACATATGGTGCTGGCGGAAGTACCAGGAGCAATACTATTGGAATTGCTGAGGATATTCAGAACAAGTATGGAATATCAACAATAGCTCATCTTACATGCGTTGGAGCAACCAGAGCGGAGACAAGAGCAGCGCTTGATGCGATGAAGGAAGCAGGCGTTCGTAATATTCTTGCACTTCGTGGTGACAAGCCTAAGGACTTTGAAGGGGAGCCTTTTACTGACTTCCATTATGCATCTGAACTTGTAGAAGAGATTCGTGATTATGCGGGTGATTACTTCTGTATTGGAGGCGCATGCTATCCAGAAGGACATCCGGATGCAGTTAACAAGTCAGAAGATATTGATAATCTTAAGAAGAAGGTTGAAGCAGGATGCGAGTTCCTTACGACACAGATGTTCTTTGATAATAATATTTTCTACAATTTCTTGTATAAGATCAAGGACAAGGGGATTGATGTCCCTGTTATTCCGGGAATCATGCCTATTACAAGGGCTTCACAGGTAGATAATGCAATTAAGATGTCTGGAACTAATATGCCGGAGCGATTCAGAAATCTTGTGGATCGATTTGGAACAAGTCCTCAGGCTATGCAGCAGGCTGGAATAATATATGCAACAGATCAGATTATTGATCTCATTGCTAATGGAGTTAATCATATTCACGTATATTCAATGAATAAGCCTGAGGTTGCAGAAGGTATTCAGAAGAATCTTTCTGAGATTATCAGCGGCAGATAGAGGAAGAATAATGTCTATATTGTGTGATTATCATGTACATTCTACTTTTTCAGGAGATGCTAAGGATGCATTGGAAGATATGGTAAGGTCAGCAATAGCTAATGGCCTTAAGCATATCTGCTTTACAGAGCATATGGACCAGTGTTTTCCATACCTTCCGGGAGAAGAGGGGATGTTCGAACTTAATACAGATTCATATTTATATGAACTTTTAAGAGTAAGAGAGCAGTATAAGGATGATATTAAGGTGTGCTTTGGTGTGGAACTTGGTCTGCAGACAGATGCGGTAAGAGAGAATGCCATATACGCCAAGAGTCATGAGTTTGACTTTGTTATCGCAAGTCTTCATGTTGTAGATAAGGTGGATCCATATTATCCTGTGTACTTTGAAGATAAGACGGAAGAAGAGGCATATGGCCTTTACTTCAAGCGTATATACGAGAATATTGCAAAATTTCAGAACTTTGATGTTCTTGGTCATATGGACTATATTGTAAGATATGGTGCTAACAAGGATCAGAACTATAGATATGAGACATATAAGGCAGATATTGACAGGATTCTGGAGTTTCTTGTAGATCATGAAAAGGGTCTGGAGGTTAATACAGGAGGAATCCGTAAGGGAACTAAGGATGTACATCCCTGCACAGATATTCTTAAGAGATATAAGGAGCTTGGCGGGGAGATAGTGACAATCGGTTCTGATGCACATAATGTTAATGATATAGCTGCTGATTTCGATATTGCCGAGAAGGTTCTTAAGGATTGTGGATTTGGATACTATTGTATATATGAGAATCGCATTGCTGAGTTTAAGAAGTTATTATGATTGCTCAGAGCATTTAATAGCCATATTTTAGTAAAATATGGCTATTTTCTTATATACAGGGATAAAAAAAGAGGCACTTTTGCTGAATCATCATAAAAATATGAAAATTGCCTTGTTTTTTTTGAGTATGTTTAGTAAAATAATAGCGCTGATAAAATTTTGATATGGAATGTGATTTTCATATCAAAAAAAATAAATTTTAACATTTTTAGGAGGAAATAAAAATGGCAGTAAGAGTAGCAATTAACGG
>JAZUGT010000077.1:0-113379 GCA_045641365.1 Lachnospiraceae bacterium | reverse complement strand
GTGCAAGAATCGACTTAGGCTTTCTAATCTCAATCTCAGGAAGTCTCGCTGTATCCTCCCACAGAGCCTTGGCAGAAATTCCAATACCTGGGGCTGTAATACCTGCAACGAACGCCCCCTTCTCATTGATGAGGTCGTATGTTGTAGCAGTACCGAAGTCAAGTACAAGTACAGGTCCGCCATACTTCATATATGCACCTACTGCATCTACGATTCTGTCAGGACCAATCTCCTTAGGATTCTCAGTTACAATCTTGATACCAGTCTTAGTACCAGCGCCGACAATAATTGGATCCTGATTAAGATACTTAATGATTGCTCCCGTAAGCGCATGCATAATATTAGGTACAACGCTTGCCACGATACATCCTGTAAGTTCCTGCCAGTCTATTTCATTAGTGCCAAGCATCTCTCTGATGGTCGTTCCGAACTCATCAGATGTCCTTGACAACTTGGTCGTCATTCTAAAGGTTGTCTGAATCTTATCCCCTTCATATACACCGAAAGTAATATTAGTATTGCCTACATCAACTACTAGTAACATCCCTATCTCCTTATTCCTCTGAATATGACTCAATTATCTTAGCCGGATCCTCATGCAGAATGAGCACCTTATAGTAAAGTGACAGACTCTGAAGCATCTCCTGCTTCGTATCTCTGATCTTTCTCACAAGCAGTCCTGCACCAATCTCATCATACAGATAATCCTCCGGCGCCGCCTGAGTCTCGAATTCCAGATCACCCTCCTCATCGAATACCATCGTGAATATTCCTCCGACCTCTTCGGTAAAAAGGACGCATATTATATGAAGTTCCTCCTGAATTGACTCGGGAATCTTCGCAAAATCCTTATTAAAATAATACTTCTGCTCATAGGCATTGGCCCCACAGAGCACTACTCTCTCATCTGCCATATGGCACCTCTCTATACATACCCCGGAATCCTCTTACAGATACTTTCTATACATATCCGTAGATTCCTCTTACAGACACCTCACCCGAGTTGACCTTCTGGATCTCTCCCTGCTCATCACGCACAAGCAGATTGCCCATCTCATCAATCCCTTCTGATATACCAGTGAACTCGCCAAGTGGATTAAGCACCTTAACTTCCCCGTTAAGACTTACTAACAGTTCGTTGTACTCATCCCTTATATCTGACAGATCACCTGACTCATTGAACATATCATAATAGTGTTCGAGTCGCTTCAGGATACTCTCAAGTACCGCCGTTATCTCAACCTCATCATCTTTTTGTGCCGCTATGGAAGTGGCTGTCGCCGCTATCTCCTCGGCAAAATCGGTCTGATTGACGTTAACTCCTATGCCCACAATGACATTATTCTCCCCGGTCGAACTGTCAAGCTCTGTCAGGATTCCACATATCTTCCTGCCATTAACCACAATATCATTAGGCCACTTGATGCGCGCATCAAGCTCATAGTCATCTCTTAGTGCTGTAGCAACAGCCATTGCTGCCACAAGAGTGACCATTGATATTCTGTCAGGTGCAACCTTAGGCTTAAGCAGTGCTGAGAACGCAAGACTTGTATTCTTAGGGCTCTCCCATACTCTTCCACGTCTGCCCTTGCCACCTGTCTGGGTCTTGGCTGTTACCACCAGTCCCTCGCCAGGATGACCCTCGATAAGCTGACCTGAACTACCGCCACCTTCTACTGTAACGCCATCACTGATAAGTCTCTTAATAACTTCGTTGGTTGAGTCTGTCTCCTCAAGGCAGATGCACTTGTGTCCCATATAACTTGTATCAAATACTAAATCACTCACTGAAATGCACCCATTGTTGCAGCCATGATAGCCTTGATTGTATGCATACGATTCTCTGCTTCTTCAAATACTACAGACTGCTTTGACTCAAATACCTCATCAGTTACTTCAAGCTCTGTGAATCCGAACTGTTCACCCTTGGCCTTACCAATCTCTGTCTTAAGATCATGGTAGGCTGGAAGACAGTGCATGAATATTGCACCTTCGCCAGCGCGGTCCATTACAGCCTTATTGACCTGATATGGACTTAAGTCTCTAATTCTCTCTACCCATGCCTCATCAGGCTCTCCCATTGATACCCATACATCTGTGTATACAACGTCCTGATCCTTAGTGCCTTCTACGGCATCCTCTGTAAGTGTGATGCTTCCGCCAGACTTAGCTGCAATCTCCTTACACTGCTTAACAAGCTCTTCATCAGGGAAGTAGTTCTTATTAGAGCACAGTGTCAGATCCATACCCATCTTGGCACATGTAACCATCCATGAATTAGCCATGTTATAGCGTGCATCACCCATATATACAATCTTCACGCCCTTGATTCTGCCAAGCTGCTCCTGGATAGTAAGCAAATCAGCAATCATCTGTGTAGGGTGGAACTCGTTAGTTAGTCCATTCCATACAGGTACCTTGGCATACTTGGCAAGTTCCTCAACCTTCTCCTGCTCGAAGCCTCTGTACTCGATACCATCGAACATTCCGCTTAATACTCTTGCTGTATCAGCGATACTCTCCTTCTTGCCAATCTGAGATCCTGCTGGATCCAAGTATGTTGTTCCCATTCCAAGGTCATGTGCTGCAACCTCGAAGGAACAGCGTGTACGTGTACTTGTCTTCTCAAAGATAAGCGCAACATTCTTGCCTCTTAACTTATCAACAAGCACTCCCTTCTTCTTCATATACTTAAGGTCTGCTGCCAGATCAACAAGATACTGTATCTCCTCTGCTGTGTAATCGAGCAGCTTAAGAAAATCTCTTCCTTTAAGATCCATAATGTCTCCTCTCTATATACCACCTTTCGTGTGGTTAACATAACTTCCGCCCTTTGTCCTTCGGGCAGTCTTATAAGTGACTAAGGGATAAGCGACAAGTCGCTTATCCCTAGATTTTACAATATTTATTCTACTATCTCAACCCTATGTTAATAGAAAACATGAGCTCCGATTACTATTCCGTCCTGACCAGTCCATCTCTTAAAGTGAGTTGCACCGCCAATATTGGTGTTACCAGCTATCGCCGCCTGTGCAGCCTGTCTGCTTGGTCCTGGAACGCCATACTGCAGCTGTGCTGCCACCTTACCGCTAAGCGCCGGTCCAAACTGACCTGATGCATAGATTACACCAGCCACTGTATTAGGATAGGCTCCACTTCGCACTCTGTTCATTACAACGCTTGCAACTGCCAGCTGACCTTCATACGGCTGATTGCCTGACTCACAGTATACGAGTGCTGCCAGAAGATCTTCATCTGTAGCACCAACAGCCACAGGTCCGAGATTACGAATCAACTTAGCCTTCTCTGCCTTCTCAAGGCGTTCTCGCTCCTTGATCTGCTCATATGTCTCTCCCGAATCCACAGAGAATCTAAGTGACACATACTCAGCTGATATGAAGCCTTCTTCACCTTCAAACTCAATAGCAACCCATTCATCCGTGGTATTCTCGATTACTGCTTCAATCTCATCGCCACGCTTAACGAGTCCCCATACACCTGCATCTTCAACGGGCTCCTTGCGGACCCTGAGTGCATCGGTATCTACCTTTGCAATTGTTCTTCCCACGCTCTGTGCAAGTTCTTCTGCTTCCTCATCGAAGAGAAGATACTCATTACTGCACCAGCCTATAAGTTCTCCAGACTTTATCTTCGTCCAATCACCGTCTGTCTCAAGAATCGTTCCACCACAGTCTGCATACATCAGACCTACCTTGGATGAATCTTCGTTGGCCTCTTCACGCACGTTAAGTGAATTAACGACATTGGCCATGACGAGATCGGACTTGTGGGAATCTGAATCATCAGCATCTTCGTCTTCTGTATCCTTGGACTTGTTCTGGCTTACCTGATCACCCTTGCCCCTATCAAGCGTATCAAGCACCATAGCAGCTCCACTGTTAATATCCTGAAGCGGATTAGCGGCCATTGCTGCAGCCCTGACAGATGTGGACCTTATCATACCTACTGTTGCAACCCCCATACAGATTCGCATAAGTCCACGAAGAAGCTTTCTTCTTCTTGTTTTCATAGCTATCCTCATTTGTCAGAAATCTAATTTCTACTGTGCAAATTGTTACAAATTTGTTACCTGCACAAAGAAACTGTAACAAAATCAGTTTTATTTGTCAAATTTGACAATTTTTCCGGTAATAAACAGGCGTTAGTATTACACCTTCTGTTACCTTCCACGGCCATGCTCGTACATAAGAAGAGCCGTTGCAATCGCTGCATTCAGGCTCTCAAGCTGACCCTGCATAGGAATCTTAATATACGTATCCGCCATATCTGCAATCCTGTCGCTAAGTCCATTACCTTCATTACCAATCAGAAATGCGCTTGAAGCATACTTAATTTCTCTGTAGTCCTTACTTCCCTTCAGATGTGCCGCATATACTGCAACGCCTTTCTCCTTCAGCTTCGCAATTGCTGTCTCCAGATTCTCCTCATATACGAAGGGAACCCGGTATATTGATCCCATGGTCGACCTGATTGTCTTGGGATTGAAGAGATCAACTGTTCCGCGGCTCATTATGATTCCATCTACGCCTGCGCCCTCTCCGGTTCTAAAAATCGTGCCGAGATTACCCGGATCCTGAATATCTTCGAGAACAACATACAGAGGCGAATTGTCTGTGGCCGCCTTATCCAGAATCATATCAAGGCTGTATCGCGGCTGGGAAAGTACACACATAATGCCCTGAGGCGTCTGAGTATCGGAGATTTTCTTCATCTGCTCCGGGCTTACTATATCCGTTATCTTATCGCCATCAGCCTTAAGCTGCTCCCATCTTGTGTTCGCCCTGGCATACAGCTCACTATCGCCAGCCAATGTGTCAGAGTCCTGACATTTTTTCACAAAATCCTCTGTTACATATACTTCCCTAATCATCTCATCAGGCGCTTCTACGAACATTCTGATGCCTTCTATGACAAAGAGGCCCGCCTCACGGCGAGCCTTTGATCTTGAAGTTAGCTTATTAAGTTCCTGAATCTTGTTCTTGGTTAACATAATACCAATGTACCTCTCTTCAGATGCCTTTGCTTAATACTGGCAGGCTCATATCCTGACTGCTTACTATACAGTCCTAGGCTTGCCTGAAAGCACTCTGCTTACCTCGTACTCATATTCTGGAATATCCTTCTGCATTGCAAGTGCCTCGTCGATATCGAAGTCCATAACCTTGCCGGCATTGACACCAACCACACGGTTAGTCTTGCCCTCGCAGAGAATATCTGCTGCATATGCTCCCATAATTGAAGCATAGTATCTGTCCTTACATGTTGGGCTACCACCACGCTGCATGTATCCAAGAATTGTTGCTCTTGTCTCAATGCCTGTAGCTGCCTCAATTCTTCTTGCCATTGATGTTGAATGGCCGATACCCTCAGCATTAATGATGAGGTGGTGATTCTTGCCTCTCTTACGGTTAGCAATAATATTGTTAATTATCTGCTGCTCGTTGAAGTCATACTTCTCTGGGAGAAGAATATCCTCAGCGCCATTGGCAACACCACACCAGAGTGCGATATAACCTGCATTACGGCCCATTACCTCTATAATAGAACATCTCTCATGTGAAGATGATGTATCTCTGACCTTATCTATAGCCTCCATGGCTGTATTGATAGCTGTATCAAAACCGATTGTATACTCAGTACATGCAATATCAAGATCGATAGTTCCCGGAAGACCAATCGTGTTGATTCCCTGCTTAGAGAGCGCCTGTGCTCCTCTGTATGAACCGTCTCCACCGATAACAACTATTCCGTCGATACCATGCTTGCGGCAGATATCAGCTCCCTTCTTCTGACCTTCCTCTGTAGTGAACTCCTTACATCTTGCAGTACCAAGAATAGTTCCACCACGCTGAATTACGTCAGATACACTGTGTGCATCCAAGTCGATTATCTCTTCAGCTAGAAGACCCTGATAGCCTCGCTTGATTCCCTTGACCTGTACACCATTACCAATTGCCTTACGAACCACGGCTCTTATTGCCGCATTCATTCCTGGTGCATCGCCACCGCTTGTAAGTACTCCGATTGTCTTAATCTTGTCAGCCATAATAATCTCCTCTATACTTATATGCCTCGAAAGCCTCTATAATGCGTATTCGCCTATATTTTAATGTAAATATGGTATGAATGCAATACTTCATTAATATGCATTCTACCAGGTAAGCCCTGCAATATTCTCATATCAACAGTCCCGCAGCACCTAAGGCTACCAGGTGAGCTTGGAATTGCCTTCACCGTATCGTCCTGTTTCTACCAGGTGAGCTTGACATTATCCTCGCCGTATCGCTCGCGAAGCGCTGCAAGCAGTTCATCGCCGGCCGATACGCTCATGCTTCTTCCAAGCGACTTCTTCATAGGCGGGTTGGCAATATAGATTATTACCTCATCCCTGCCGTCCGATGTCTTAAGCTGCTCCATAAGGCCGGCCTCAGCCGCATCATAGTCCTCCTTGGTAGCAAACTTAATCCATAACTTCCTGCTGATTGAATCAAACGGAATAATATCCTCTACAAGAAGCTTGCCGTCCTGCTCATCACCCGCATCGACTCTGCCCTTAATGAACACCTTGTTATCAATCTCTATCTGCTGTGCACACTTCTGATATGTCTTAGGGAACACAACGCATTCCACATTGCCCGTAAGATCTTCGAGATTAACGAATGCCATCGGCTGATTATTTTTAGTATACTTAATTGACTTATCAGCGATAACTCCTCCAAGCGTTACTCTCTCTCCATCACCGGCATTAATCGTTCCTGTCTCTTCATTATATATAAGGTCCGATGTCATATGAGTGATATTCTTCTTCCACAGTCCCTCATACTCTTCCAATGGATGACCACTTACATATATTCCGAGCACTTCCTTCTCAAAGGCAAGCTTAAGCTCCTTACGGAACTCACCGACATCAGGCAGCTTAAGATCGAATTCATCCTTCATATCTTCGTCAACAATGTCAAACAGCGACAGCTGACCTGCCATATTGTGCTTTCTGTCGCCAATGATGTGGTCCATAACAGATATATATATACTCATATACTGCTTTCTTGTACCACCGAAGCTGTCAAAAGCACCTGCCTTGATAAAGTTCTCAAGCACTCTCTTATTAAGATCATTGTCAGCGTTACGTGTAATAAAGTCCTCAAGACTCGAATACGGACCTCTTGACTCACGCTCTGATACAATCGCGTCAATAATCGGACGACCGACACCCTTGACTGCAGTAAGTGCATATCTGATTGCATTGCCGCTTACCGCAAATCCAGCCTCACCTTCATTGACATCAGGTGGCAGAAGTTCGATTCCCATACTTCTACATGTAAGTATATATTCTGATACTTTTGCAGTGTTATCAATAACAGATGTCATTAATGCCGCCATGAACTCTGTAGGGTAGTAAAACTTAAGCCATGCGGTCTGATAAGCAACCACCGCATAACAGGCTGCATGCGATTTATTAAATGCATATTTAGCGAAGTCTGTCATCGAATCATAGATGCCATTAGCCACTCCTTCATCGATTCCATTATTCACGCATCCGATAATATTCTTCTCGGGATTACCACTGACGAAGTACTTCCTTCCCTCATCTATGACATACTGCTTCTTCTTACTCATGGCTCGTCTGATGTTGTCAGCTTCACCCATGGAATAACCTGCAAGATCACGAACAATCTGCATAACCTGCTCCTGATATACAATACATCCGTAGGTTGCAGACAGAATATGCTCAAGTTCAGGACAGGCATAAGTAACTTCCTCACCACTGTTCTTACCCTGTATATACTTAGGTATAAAGTCCATCGGACCAGGTCTGTATAGCGATATTCCGGCAATTACGTCTTCAAGCGTCTGTGGCTTAAGCTCCTTCATGAAGCTCTTCATTCCATTACTTTCAAGCTGGAATATACCCTCAGTCCTTCCTGTTCCTATTGAAGCAAGTACCTGCTTGTCGTCATAATCTATATTATCTACATCTATACATACTTCACCGCCGGTAGACTTCCTGATATTCTCTACCGCATTATTAATAACAGTAAGCGTCCTGAGACCTAAGAAGTCCATCTTAAGAAGTCCCAGTTCTTCAAGCGTGGTCATAACGAACTGAGTTGTGATTGAACCGTCCGAACCACGTGACAGTGGAACGAACTCATCAGCAGCCTCCGGACAGATGACTACACCCGCAGCATGCATTGATGTATGCCTTGGAAGACCTTCCAGCTTCTTACATATATCAATAAGGTACTGGAGCCTCTCATCAGTCTCATATTGTTGCCTTAAATCGTGATTTAATTCTAGTGCGCGGTCTATTGTTATATTAAGTTCGCCCGGAATCATCTTGGCTATTGCATCTGTATAAGAATATGGCAGATCCATTGCCCTTCCGACATCCTTAATAACACCCTTGGCAGCAAGCGTACCAAACGTAACTATCTGTACTACCTTCTCTTTGCCGTACTTTCGCGACACATAGTCAATTACCTCCTGACGCCTCTCAAAGCAGAAATCAATATCAATATCAGGCATTGATACTCGCTCCGGATTAAGAAAACGTTCAAATAACAGCTGATATCTAACCGGATCAATATTTGTGATATGCAGACAATATGACACGATACTTCCTGCAGCCGATCCTCTTCCCGGACCAACCGGAATCCCATGCTCTCTTGCATAATTAATGAAGTCCCATACAATAAGGAAGTAATCTACATATCCCATTCTCCTGATTACGCCCAGCTCATATGCAAGTCTCTCGCTGAGTGTTCCATCATCGTCAGGATATCTCTCCTTTAATCCCTCGTTACAAAGTGCATTGAGATATGTCCACGAGTCAAATCCCTCTGGAACCTCAAAGTGTGGCAGCTTGGTATTGCCAAACTCTATCTCGACATTACATCTCTCTGCAATCTTATGCGTATTCTCTATCGCTTCCGGTGCATACTTAAAAAGCGATGCCATCTCCTGCTCGCTCTTCACATAGTACTGCCCGCCATCATAGCGCATTCTGTCCTCATCGCTGACCTTCTTACCTGTCTGAATACAGAGTAAGACATCATGCGACTCCACATCTTCAGCATATGTATAATGAATATCATTAGTAGCAACAAGCGGAATATTCAGTTCCTTGCTGAATCTTAGTAGCGCTGTATTGACCATGGCCTGCTCTGTGATTCCATGATCCTGAAGCTCTAAGAAGTAATTATTCTCTCCAAAAATCGATCTATACTGAATAATCTTCTGCTTAGCTTCTTCTAAGAGTCCCTTAACAATCAGTCTTGGTACCTCTCCAGCCAGACATGCAGACAGACATATAATTCCTTCGTGATATTCCTCGAGCACCTCAACATCAACTCGTGGCTTATAGTAATATCCTTCAGTAAATCCACGGCTAACTATCTTACATAGATTGGCGTATCCTGTATTATTCTCTGCAAGAAGAATAAGATGATGATATCTGTCCTCTCCGCCAGTCTGCTCCTTATCAAATCGTGAGTTAGGGGCAACATACACCTCGCACCCTATGACAGGCCTGATTCCGGCATTTTTACATTCTCTGTAGAAGTCAATTACGCCATACATTACGCCATGGTCTGTAATCGCTGCGCTATCCATTCCCAGCTCTACAACTCGCTTAACATATTCCTTAATCTTATTGGAACCATCAAGCAGACTATATTCAGTATGTGTATGCAGATGTGTAAATGCCATATCTGTTAGCCTCCGTTTCTTCCTTAATATTATATCCTTTTTGTTGACATATTAGCAATAACATTGTATCCTACTAATGGATATGACAATTCCATATTGTGTTAGTACTCTTATTCAGAGTGGTGGAGGTACATAGGACCTGTGAAGCCAGGGCAACCCCTTTACGGAAGGTGCGAACCTGAGCTAATAATTAGAACAATAAGAGGATTTGATTATCTTGATACCAAGTCCGCTGATGTTCAGCGGATTTTTTATTTGTTTTTTCGAAAGGAGTTCAGACAATGAGCCAGAAGAAATTATTCACTTCTGAGTCAGTAACAGAAGGACATCCTGACAAAGTCTGCGATATGGTATCTGATGCCATTCTCGATGCTTGCTTTGAGCAGGATCCAATGAGCCGTGTTGCTTGTGAGACAGCAAGCTGTACAGGTTTTGTACTTGTAACAGGTGAGATCACAACTAATGCACAGATTGATATCCCAGCAATCGTAAGAAAGACTGTTGTAGATATCGGATATGATGAAGGCAAGAAGGGCCTTGATGGCAATTCATGTGCCGTATTTGTTGCACTTGATAAGCAGTCAGCTGATATTGCTATGGGTGTTGATAAGGCACTTGAGGCTAAGGCTGGTGACCTTAAGGATGATCTTGATACAGGTGCTGGTGATCAGGGTATGATGTTCGGTTATGCAACTAATGAGACAGACTCATATATGCCTTACTCTATCGACCTTGCACACAAGCTTGCACTTCAGCTTACTAAGATTCGTAAGGATGGAACACTTAAGTATCTTCGTCCAGATGGTAAGACACAGGTATCTGTAGAGTACGACGGGAACGATAAGCCACTTAGACTTGAGGCTGTTGTATGTTCAACTCAGCATGATGAGGATGTTACTCAGGAGCAGATCCACGAAGATATCAAGAAGTACGTATTCGATCCAATCCTTCCAAAGGAGCTTATTGATGACAAGACTAAGTTCTTCATCAACCCAACAGGAAGATTCGTTATCGGTGGACCTCACGGTGATGCAGGTCTTACAGGCCGTAAGATTATCGTTGATACATACGGTGGATACGCTCGTCACGGCGGCGGCGCTTTCTCTGGTAAGGACTGCACTAAGGTTGACCGTTCTGCAGCATACGCTGCAAGATATGTAGCTAAGAACCTTGTTGCTGCAGGTCTTGCTGACAAGTGTGAGCTCCAGCTCTCATATGCTATCGGTGTTGCTGAGCCAACATCTGTTCGTGTTGATACATTTGGCACAGGCAAGATTGCTGACGATAAGCTTGTTGAGATCGTAAGAGAGAACTTCGACCTTCGTCCAGCAGGAATCATCAAGATGCTCGACCTTCGTCGTCCAATCTACAAGCAAACAGCTGCTTACGGACACTTCGGACGTAACGATCTTGATCTTCCTTGGGAGAAGACAGATAAGGTAGATGCACTTAAGAAGTATCTTTAATATTTACCACAACTAAGAAAGGGAATCGCATAAGCGATTCCCTTATTTTTTATAAAAATCTGAAATTTTACAGAAGCTTGTCTATTGTAAGCTCCGACTCCTTAGAGAGATCAATATATTCATCTCCGCACTTAACCATCGGTCTTGATAATCTCTGCTTATTGATGAAGATAATATCCCCTTCCTTACCATTGCTAAGTCCTACTCTGTTGAGCATGTATGTATTAACAATGTTCTCAAGGAAAGTCATAATCATATGAGTGTCATACTTCTGAAGACCCTCATCCTCAAATGCCTCAATAACTGTAAACGGACATAAGCTTCCACGATAATTACGTGCTGCTGTCATAGCCTCGTATACATCAGCAATTGCTACTATCTTGGCAAATGGATCTATCTGCTCAGAACTGATTCCCAGAGGATATCCTGTTCCATCGCATCTCTCATGATGCATAAGAGCACTATTTTTAACATGCTCATTAACACCATATCTCTGAAGAATCTTGTATCCCTCTGTCGGGTGTGTCTTGATAACTTCAAACTCTGTATCAGTAAGCTTCTTAGGCTTCTTAATAATGCTCTCAGGTATCTTAAGCTTACCTATATCATGAAGGATACCACACTCTGTTGCGAGTCTCTGCTCTTCAACTGACATTCCCAACCAGCCAGCAAATACATTACATATAAGTCCTACATTA
This sequence comes from Lachnospiraceae bacterium, assembly GCA_045641365.1. Taxonomy (GTDB): domain Bacteria; phylum Bacillota; class Clostridia; order Lachnospirales; family Lachnospiraceae; genus Colinaster. The sequence continues at coordinate 101,486 of JAZUGT010000077.1, read as the reverse complement.
AGACTATGCGCAAAAGTGATATCATCATAAGTACGCATGTTGTGAACCATATCAAATACATTGATATCGCCCCCTGGTGGATGTAACAGATCGAGAGCATCCTCAATAAGCTGTTCCGTCTGAAGAGGAGCATTCTTCACAACAACGTCCGATATCATACGGGACATCTCAGTAACCGTCTTCTCAAAGTCTTCCTTGAACTTCTTGAACTCAGGCGTTGCCCTGAGTCTCGCAGAATACGAATTGTCTGTCTCTTCAGCAGAAGATGGTGATGAACCCTCAACATCCTTAATTCGTACAGAACTTATTGCATAATATGAAAGCTTGGTAATAGCCTTCTCATTAAGCACCAGTCCTTCTGGAAGAATGAGCTGATCGTTATAGTTATATACATCTGCTTCCAGGATCATTCCTGGCTGTAAATCGACGGTATTGACTCTACTCATGCAATCCCCTCCATGCACAATCAACCTACTCGAAGCTTAAACTTCTGAATATCCTTCTCGTTGTCAACCTTCTCAATCATAGCTCCGAGGCTTCTAAGCTTCGCATCGAAGTCCTCATAGCCTCTCTCAATGTACTTAATATCGTCTACCAGTGTGTATCCATCTGCTGCAAGTGCTGCAAGCACGAGCGCTGCGCCAGCTCTTAAGTCAGGAGCTGTGATACTTGCGCCTGTATATCTGTTAACACCCTCAATAATAGCGGTGTTACCCTCAACCTTAATACTTCCACCCATACGTATGAGCTCGTCCACATACTTGAATCTGTTCTCAAATATGCTCTCTGTCACAATGCTTGTTCCTTCTGCAAGACCCAGCGCAACAGTAATCTGTGGCTGCATATCTGTTGGGAATCCAGGATATGGCAGTGTCTTAACGTGAGTATGTGTAAGTAACTTGGATGCCACTACTCTTACAGCATCGTCGCTTTCCTCTATCTCACATCCAATCTCCAGAAGCTTGGCACTTATCGACTCAAGATGCTTAGGGATGACATTCTTAACCGTAACATCGCCCTTGGTAACTGCTGCTGCGAACATAAATGTTCCTGCCTCAATCTGGTCAGGAATTATTGCATACTCTGTACCATGAAGCCCCTGTACACCCTTAATCCTGATAACATCTGTACCAGCACCTCTGATATTGGCTCCCATACAGTTAAGGAAGTTCGCTACATCTACTACATGTGGCTCCTTAGCCGCATTCTCAATAGTAGTCACACCCTCAGCCATAACTGCTGCAAGAAGCAGATTAATTGTAGCTCCTACAGACACTGTATCAAGATATATATGCGTGCCCTTAAGTATCTCTGCATGAGCAACTATCATTCCTCTCTCAACACCTGCATCAACTGCTCCAAGTGACTTGAATCCCTTAAGATGAAGATCTATTGGTCTTGTTCCAATATTACATCCACCTGGAAGCTTAACTTCTGCAGTTCTGTACTTACCAAGAAGTGCGCCAATAAGATAGTAAGATGCTCTTATACGACGAATATAATCACCATCTACTACCTGTGTATGTATATTACGTGCATTAACCTGCACTGTATGTCTATCTATTCTGTTAACGATTACACCAATGCTCTCCATTGCCTGTATCATGATATTGGTATCACGTACATCTGGAAGATTCTCGATAACAACAGTCTCATCTGTCATTATCGATGCAGCAAGGATACCTAATGCTGCGTTCTTGGCACCTGCAATCTCAACTTCACCGACAAGAGCCGAACCGCCCTTGATTGCATATTGTTCCATTATCTATTCCTTAAATATAAAGATTGTTACCCGAATACATTATCCCCACAATATTCATATCATTATATCATATCCATACACCGATATCAATATAACGTATGCATATCTGCGTGTCATCCATATATATTGCATAATCCTGTCAGCCGACCCGACTGACCAGGATTAATTCATATACTTAAGTGGATTAACAGCTGCGCCATTAATTCTGATTTCAAAGTGAAGGTGCGGACCAGTACTTCTACCAGTATTACCACTAAGGGCAATCTTCTGGCCCTGTGATACCTGCTGTCCCGGTGACACAAGACACTTGCTAAGATGTCCGTATCTTGTCTCTCTTCCATCAGGATGCTTGATATACACAACATTACCATATCCACTTCCCCATCCGGCCTTGGTAACAGTACCACCACAGGAAGCATATACTGCAGTACCAACAGGTGTAGCCCAGTCGATGCCCTTATGGTTGGTTGATGCACCCTTAGTTGGAGCCTTACGTCCACCAAATCCTGATGAAAGACGTCCACCCGAAAGAGGCTTGATATATGTAGGAGGTGTCTTTGTACCCTTCTCAATTATCTTAGGTACAGCCTCAAGAAGTACTTCCTCCTTGATAACCTCACGCGCAACTTCCTTATCATTTCTGTAGCTAATCTGTGCCACAATATTACGACGTCCAGCAGAAGGCTGCTGAAGTGTAACATGATCCGTTGTATACCAGTCATCATTCAGAACATACTGAACTTCTGCATCATAGTACTCTTCTATATATTCCTGTTCAACTCGTTCCACTGAAAGCGGAGGTTCAGGCATGGTAATGATAAGTTCATCACCAACTCGAATCATAGATGTCTCATTCTCAAGATTCTCATTAAGAGAGATAATCTTATCCATCGGAATGTTGGTCTTCTCGGCAATCTCAGATAGTGTATCGCCGCTCTGTACCTCATAGATCGCATCTTTTTCCTGAACAGTGATTACATCTTCAATCGCCTTATCCACATCCTCGATCTGATCTGGCGCAAGGTATGCATCGACAACCTCTATATGACTGCCAAATGCCAGGCTCTCTATTCCATAGATATAATCATCAAATCCCTTGTCATCGTCGGAAAGATCCGCTTCAACCAGCGCACGCTCCATAAGCGTCTCGAAGCCTGCATTCTTAACCGGCTCTTCTTCCTTAATCTCTTCCGCTTCCTTGGTTGTCATGACACTTGCCGTCAGCGCGCTGAGCTCTCTCTCAGAATCTCTTACAAGCTGTGCAGCAAACTCCCCCTTTGGATCGTACACGTCTATTGCCGCCTGAAGCACGCTTCTTACATCATCAGATCCAGCCAGATTGACCATATAATCGCCAATCTTGAGCGTGTATGCATGCTGTCTGTCTGATATTACATCACCTGCAAGCACCTGCTCCATGCGCTTCCTGACATCTTCCTTGGAATCCACCTTTGCAAATACAACCGTAGATGTCTCATAAGTAAGAACTCCCTTGGCTAACACTACGCCATCCCTGCCCTTTGCAAGACTTCTTCTCGCATCAGCAAGCAGTTGATCCACATCTCCATCATGCCCAAGGCATCCTACCGCCTCGCCATTCAGGAAGATATTGCGTAGATTATCCTCATCCTTCTCAAACTTCACAAATGTCGGAAGAAACAGTATATTGATTATTACCACAAGAAATGCTGACTTGATTAGCGCAAATCGCATCCTCTTATAGTGTCTGCTAATTCTTCTCATAAGTTATAGTCTCATCCCATTTCTACAAAATATGTAGAATTCTAAGTACATTAATTGCGATATCTGCAAGAACAGCCACAAGTGTAACAATCGAGATAACAGTTGTAAAAGTCGCGTGACTCTTACTCTCTAATCCCTGCTGCTTTGCAATCTCATCCTGCTTATCAAGAATAGACTTAGTCTGTGCCTCAAGTCCGTCATTGACAGCAGCCTGAACATTACGGTACACCCTAATGTTCTCCTTATGTATTGTGTCATTGGTCTTGTCAAAAAGCTCAGACACATACTCTTTATCAGCACCAGCTTCCTTACTGCTTCCTTCACAGATCTGCTTAACAGATTCAATACTGCTCTCAGCAAGATCCGCAACCTTCTGAGCTGATTCCATATTCTTAAGATTAACTAACTTCATCTCCTGAAGAAGATTCTCGTAGTTCTCCACCTGTTCTCTCAACTTTGCTATCTCCTTCGCTTCTGCTGCTGCATTTCCTTTGATTACCTCACCTGCAGTGAATTTTTGTGCAAGTTTATCAATAAAAGTATCCATTGAGCCCTCCGCTTTGTTGATATTAACTATATGTTCATTACGTGTTCACATTTTATTCATAATACACTGATAGAATCATCTTATAGACAACCGAATACGTAATTAGACAATTTTTTCATAATAGCCCAGGCGCCGCGAGGTGTCTGGGCACTCCTCATTTTATAGGCCTTTTTCTTCGGCCAGACTCTGAACCTGCTCATTAAGCGACAGCATCCTTGCATCAAGATCTGCAACCATATGAGCACACTCAATCAGTTCATCCTTGATATTATCCGGCGCATTACCCTCGAACTTATAGTGAATCTTGTGCTCGAGACTTGCCCAGAAGTCCATTGCTACCGTTCTAATCTGAATCTCAACCTTAGCATCAACAGTCTTATTTGACAGGAATATAGGAATAGTAACTATCATATGATAGCTCTTATATCCGCTCGCCTTAGGATTCTTGATATAATCCTTAACCGACAGAATCTTGATATCATTCTGGTTAGCTAACATCTCAGCTATCTGATATATATCAGATGTAAATGAACATATAATTCTGATTCCTGCGATATCGTCAACATGCTCTACCATATTCTCAATGGTAGACTCATATCCTTTTCTCTTAAGCTTCTTAACAATACTCTCGCTTGTCTTAATTCTCGACTTGATATGCTCTATAGGATTGTATCTGTGAACATGCTGAAATTCATCATTAAGTATCTCGAGCTTGGTATTGATCTCCTTAAGTGCCGATCTGTATACCAGCAGTACTTCATTCCAATTGTCCACCTGACTGTAACTATTCATAGCCATCTTGTAATTCTCTTTCTAACTCTACTACTACAAAAGTGACATTATTCACTGATTCGCCAATTTTACCAAATGTCACAAAAAACCAAACTATAGTATACCACAAACTGCCAATAAGTGCTATACTTTGTTCATTATGTGCGGTGCAGGGAGTTCACTGTGCGCAATGCAGGGCGTTCGCTCTGTATGGTTCACCGACTCTGGTATGCACAATATGCGAGTCAATTGCACACTTTTTTATAGAGATTAACATGTGTGATTCAACGACTTCAGCATGCACAATATGCGAGTCAATTGCACACTTTTTTATGGAGGCTGATATGAGAATCTGGATTAAGCAGTTCAAGGACAATAGAATGCTTGGAGATATGGTTGCCGAGAATTATGGCGATGATACTCGTACTCATAAGGTGTTTGAGGCCATCGATGAAGCTTGCCGACATTTTGATCTCAGTAAGCCTATATGGTTAGACAAAAATGTCCGTGAGTTCCAACAGCACTCACGGACCAAATTCTACCAGGATTCATTTATCGATGAAATTGAATTCGATTATCTGGACTTCCAGGTCATCGAAGAAGATTAGTCATCATATCCATTTGGGTTGTTCTTCTGCCAACGCCAAGAATCCCCACACATCTCCTTGATACCATACTGAGCTTCCCAGCCAAGTTCTCTCTTAGCCTTCGCAGCATCCGAATAACATGTTGCCACATCGCCAGCTCTTCTAGGCTTGATGCTGTATGGAATCTTCACTCCACTTGCAGCCTCAAAGTTCTTAACCACATCCAGAACAGAATATCCTGTACCTGTTCCAAGATTGTATATAGACAGACCAGCCTTATCCTCTAACTTCTTAATTGCCTTAACATGTCCAAGGGCAAGATCCACAACATGAATATAATCTCTTACACCTGTTCCATCATGTGTATCATAATCATCACCGAATACACCAAGTTCTGCTCTCTTACCCACTGCAACTTGAGTAATATAAGGCATCAGATTGTTAGGTATTCCATTAGGATTCTCTCCCATAGTACCACTCTTGTGTGCACCAATAGGATTGAAGTATCTAAGAAGCACTACATTCCACTCTGGATCCGCATGCTGCATATCCGAAAGGATCTGCTCAAGCATCGACTTGGTCCATCCATAAGGATTGGTACATACTCCCTTTGGGCACTCCTCTGTTATAGGTATGATAGCAGGATCACCATACACTGTCGCACTTGATGAGAATATGATATTCTTGCATCCATGCTTTCTCATAACATCTACAAGTGTAAGTGTACCAGAGATATTATTATCATAGTACTCAAGCGGCTTCTCAACTGACTCTCCAACCGCCTTAAGACCAGCAAAGTGAATACAACTGTCAATCTTCTCCTTAGAGAATATATCTTCCAGTGCCTCCCTGTCTCTGATATCAGCCTCATAGAAAGGAACCTTCTTACCTGTTATTGCCTCAATTCTGTCTAATACCTTCTTATTAGAATTGCAGAGATTATCAAGTACTACTACATCATATCCTGCATTCTGAAGTTCTACTACAGTATGGCTTCCAATAAAGCCCACACCACCTGTTACTAATATTGCCATTTTGCCTCCTTGCCAGACACGCTACTTCCTTCTGGCATACTCTTAATTATGTCTGTTAATTCAAGTCTATTCCCAAAGGCTGTCCGGATACTCTCCCGCATCCTTAAGAGCCTTAATGCTCGCAACTACATATGGCTTATCTTCCTGATAAGTCACTCCAAACCACTGGTCAGATGAATTAAGCACCTTAACCGTTGCCTTACCATTCTTAATAAGTACATCAACTTCTGTTGGAATAAGGCACTCTGCCTTGAGTGGATTGGCTGCAACCTTCTCTCCAAAGAACTTATCAAGAGCCTTATCGAACTCTGTGAATATACTCTTCTTGAATCCCCACATATTCATAGACACCGGTGTCTTTACATCTATCGGCTTGAATGTCACTCCTTCATCCTCGGAAAAAGCGGCGCCATCTTCTGTCTTGACAAGCATCTTCTGCTCAACAATATCCTCAAGGAATCCAGTAGAGCCAGTCTTACATACGCCTCTTGTCACAGAACCCTTCTCAGTAAGTGTCTTACCAAGCTCATATGCAACCATCGCATACTCGCTCTCAGAATCAGCTGTTGATGTGAGGAAATCGAACATCACCCTGTATCCATCCTTACCATAATAATCATCGGAATTGATTACCATGAACGGTCCATCAATGACATCCTTGCAACAGTTGAGTGCATGTGTTGTTCCCCATGGCTTAACTCTTCCTTCAGGCATCACAAATCCTTCAGGAACATCATTGGTCTCCTGAAAAACATACTCAACTTCAAGATGCCTTGATATAGGATCTCCTACCATCTTCTTGAAGTCTTCTTCTATCTCATGCTTGATTATGAATACAACCTTTTCAAATCCAGCCTTCCATGCATCATATATAGAGAAGTCAATAATCTTATGGCCCTTGTCATCAATCGGATCAATCTGCTTAAGACCTCCATATCTGCTTCCCATTCCTGCTGCTAAAATAACTAAAACCGGCTTATCCATTAATACCTCCTGCTCATCGCATGTCTGAATATATATACTTCCCCAAGTAATATTCATATTTCTTCTTATTATAACGCATGACTATTTCTTTGTCCATTGCGGACGGTCTTAGCATTGGTTGATACTGGCATTGGTTGATAATAGTATTGGTTGATAATAGTATTAGTTAATACTCTATTTGTATATTATATTATCCGCATGCCCTGCGGAAGGCGCGGGGCTGGGCATATTTCAGAAAAACAAGTTATTTGCCCCAATGTAGGCACAGTAGCTGGGCATATTTCAGAAAAATCAACTGTATGCCCTGCAGTAGACTTGGGGGCTGGGCATATTTCAGAAAATTCAGCTGTATGCCCTGCAGTAGACGTGGTGGCTGGGCATATTTCTGAAAAATCAGCTGTATGCCCCAAGATAGACATAGTAGTAGGGCATATTTTAACATAATGAGCTATATGCCCCGCAGTAGACGTGGCGACTGGGCATATATTAACAAAATCAGCTATTTGCCCCAAAGCAGACACAGCAGCGGGGCATATTTCAGAAAAACAAGTTATTTGCCCCATGGTTGACTTGATGGCGGGGCATAGAAACGCATATTTGAGTTATATGCCCCAGAGAAACCTCAGCATCAGGGCATAGAAGCGCATATTCGTATATATGCCCCATGGTTGACTTGATGGCGGGGCATGGATGCGCATATTTGAGTTATATGCCCCAAGCTGGACTTGATGGCGGGGCATATTTCAGAAAAATTGGCTACTTGCCCCAATGTAGGCACAGTAGCAGGGCATATTTTAACATAATGAGCTATATGCCCCGCAGTAGACGTGGCGACTGGGCATATTTCAGAAAAATCAGCTGTATGCCCCAAGATAGACTCAGCATCAGGGCATATTTCAGAAAAATCAGCTGTATGCCCCATGGTTGACTTGATTCCTGGGCATATTTCAGAAAAACAAGTTATTTGCCCCAGAGAAACCTCAGCAGCTGGGCATAGAAGCGCATTTTTGTATATATGCCCCAAGGTGGACTTGATGGCTGGGCATATTCCAGAAAAATCAGCTGTATGCCCCAATGTAGACATAGTAGCTGGGCATAGAAGCGCATATTCGAGTTATATGCCCCATGTTAGACTTGATTCCTGGGCATATTTCTGAAAAATCAGCTGTATGCCCCAAGATAGACATAGTAGTAGGGCATAGAAGCGCATATTTGTATATTTGCCCCATGGTAGACACAGCAACAGGGCATATTTCAGAAAAACAAGTTATTTGCCCCAATATAGACTCAGCATCAGGGCATAATCCAACAAAAATCACCTATTTGCCCCAAAAGAATGCATAATAACTGGGGCAAAAAATCAACCCAAAAACACTCATACAAAAAAAGAAAAAACTATTCTAGATTTTTTTCAATTTAATACACTTTTGTTACACTTTTTCTGATAAAATGTTGGAACAGGATTAATAATAATACGACCACAAAGGAGGCCGCACATGGGTACAGATTCAGGAAAGAAGAAACTAATTGATTTTAACATGAAATTCATGCTTTTACTTTTTGCTATGATACCAATGGGTGTTGCAGTAATCGCAATGATTGTTGCAGCAGGTGTAAGTATGAATAACGAGCTTAAATCTGAGACTAAGGAGACACTTAAGGCTGCTTCAAGAGGACTTCAGCTCTACTATGAATGGGACATCGCCAACATAGGTACAGTCGAGTATGAGACAGATTACGTTGACAGTCTTAAGGAAGAAGATATCGACCTTACACTCTTCATGGAGAATGTGAGATTCGCTACTTCCATTCTTGATGAGTCAGGTAAGAGAAACGAAGGTACAACAGCATCTGACGAAGTATGGAATACAGTTAAGGCTGGCCAGGATTTCTATTCCGATGATATTGTCATCGGTGGCAAAGACTTCTATGTATACTACCGACCAATTAAGGGAACTGATGGAACAGTACTTGGTATGGCATTCGCTGGAAAGCCATGTGACGATGTTAAGGCTGCAACTAACCAGATTATTCTTATGACAGTAATCATCGGTGCTATAGTTGCTATTATCTTCCTTGGCATTGTTATCTGGGTATCAAGAATTGTTGTTGCACCTCTTAAGGCTGCAACTGATGCCATCCAGGCAATTGCAGGTGGAGACCTTTCAGACAGAGATTTCAAGAAGGCACTTGTAACAGAGACTAACACTCTTGTAGAGAGCGCAGCACTTCTTCACTCAGAGCTTGGTACAATAATTGGCAAGACTAAGGATGCAGCAATCGCGCTTACATCTGATGTTGCTGAAGTAACATCACTTTCTACAGAGTCTTCTGAGGCATCTGATCAGATCTCAGTTGCAATGGGCGAGCTTGCAGATGGTGCTACTCTTCTTGCAACTAACGTTCAGGAGATCAATAGCAAGATCATCGAGATGAGCAATGTAATCAATGATATCTCAGATGACGTTGTAATGCTTTCAGATTCATCTGCTAAGATGAATACAGCAAATGAAGAAGCAACAGGATACATCAACAAGATGGCAGCAAGTTCTGACAAGTCTGTTTCCGCTGTTCAGAACATCACAGCCCAGGTATCTGAGACTAACGAAGCTATCGTTAATATCAACGACGCTGTTACACTTATTACTGACATCGCTGGTCAGACTAACCTTCTTGCACTTAACGCTTCAATCGAGGCTGCAAGAGCTGGTGAGCAGGGTAAGGGATTTGCAGTTGTTGCTGATGAGATTAAGAAGCTTGCTGAGCAGAGTAATTCTTCTGCTGAGGATATCAAGCGTATCGTTGAAGAGATTCTTGAGAAGTCAACAACTTGTGTAACACTCTCTAAGGATGTTGAAGAGATTATCAAGGAAGAGCAGGAGCTCCTCTCTGAGACAAAGGATAAGTTCGAGATTCTTAATGGCGAGATTAATTCTTCAGTCAATGGAATCAATGCAATAAGCGACAGAGCAGAGACTCTTGGTGGTCTTACAGCAGTTGTAACATCTTCTGTATCTGATCTTTCAGCAGTATCAGAAGAGAACTCAGCTTCTAACGAAGAGATATCTGCTTCAATCGATAGCATTGCAAGCAATATTAGTACAATAAGTACTGAGATGACAGCAATGAATGATCTTGCTAAGGAACTCTCAGATACAGTATCGTACTTTGGATAAATACAACCAACCCTATTAATCCAGGGAGGTGCAGATATTATTATCTGCACCTCTTTATTTTCTCTAGGCAATGGCAGACATATATATTGACAAACATATATATGGACAGACTTATATTTTGACTGACATATATATTGACAGACATATATATTAACAAACATATATAAACAGACATATATAAACAGACTTATATATTAACAAGCATATTTATTATCAAGCATACAAAACGACGATCATATAATTAATTGTTTTGTATAAGTAGGCAATATGGTAAAATTACGCTATGGAAAAACTATCACTATTAGATGCATTAAAGCTGACAAGTGAATACGATAAGATGCCCGTTAAGGACCGTGTACAGTTACGTAAGAAGAGACTATACGATCTTGTTATGTACTCAAAGGAACATAGTGCGTTCTACCGAGAGCATTATGCTAACATTCCTGAGAACTTTACAATCAACAATCTACCGCTTACAACCACTGCAGATCTGATGTCCGACTTCAACGCATGGGTTACAGATGATGAAGCCAGTCTTGAAGGAGCAGGCGCCCATCTTAAGGAACATGCTACCCAGGACAGACTGTACCTTGACAGGTATTATCTTGTAAAAAGTGGCGGAACTGACGGTGCAGACATCACGATGCTATTAGACGAGAACTGTGGCAGACTCATGAGTGCCGGATACATCAGACGATGCTTTTCAGACAGATCAGACTATAGGCGCTTTATATTTAGTGGCGCCAGACATGTAAGTATGTACTCTTCCGGCGGCGCTTTCTTCCCTAATGTGTTCGCCTCAATGCGCAAGCGTTATATACCTATGCGTAAGAAGCGCTCATTACTTTTACAGGTACAGGACAGTACATCAAGCCTGTCATCAAGGATAGGTGCTTTCAGGCCATCAGTGATAGCCGGTTTCCCATCTGCTCTTGGCAGAATGGCAGACGAACGCTCTGCTGGACGACTTAGTATCAATCCAATGAGAATAATTGCGGACGGAGAGCCGCTTACAGATGAGATGCGTAGTAAGCTTAACAGCACTTTCAAGTGCGATGTTATAAGTTCTTATTCGTGCGCAGAAGGCGGCTGTATTGCATATGAGTGCAACCATCATCACCTTCATATCAATGATGACTGGATCATCCTCGAGCCAATTGATATCGAAGGACATCCTGTTGCCAACAATACACCTTCAGATATGGTTCTTCTTACCAATCTGATGAACTATACAACGCCAGTAATTCGATATGCTCTGGATGACAGAATCATCCTTCATGATGATATATGTGAATGTGGTAATCCATCTCCATGGATAGAGATTCTTGGCAGAAGTGTTGATCAGGCTGTGTTTAATGATGGTATTCGCTCGATTAACATACCAATGAGTGAGCTTGACGCTGTATTTGCGCAGATTCCGGAAGTTAGAAGATATCAGATCCTTATACATCCAGGCAATCACATATCTCTTAGATTATCAGGAAGTAAGGGAATGGATAAGACTCTCGCATTCTTCAGGACAGAGAAGATACTCAGAGCCTATCTTAAGACCATAGGAATCGCCTCTCCGGTAATTACACTTGAGAGGGACGATCCCCAGGCAGATTCTGTGTCTGGAAAGTACAGAACAGTTATTACAATGTAACATCGAGGTCCTCATAAGGAACGTGGACCTCTACAAATCCCATAGCATAGCTTGCAAGAAGATATGGTGAATAATAGAATGTTATTCCATCTTCTGTAAGATAGAAATCTTCCATCGTAAAGTCAGTATACTGCTTTACAGAGTCGACTGAATCCTCCCAATATGAGTCTTCATCTCCTTCATAGCACTGCTCCTTAAAGGCTTTCACAACTTCTTCCTTAAGCTTTTCTTCGCTAATCCCAACAATGTCACCAAGTCCCAGTGACTTGCCAGTCTGAAGATTGAATATAAATGAGCTCCAGTAAGGCATACCATGTGCCCCGCCGAAGTACTCATATCCGCTCTGCATGAAGCAGAGAATATCTCCCTCATTATATGTGACCTTCATCAATGAATTCTCTATAGAGTAAGGACTGAAGTACTCTTCCTTATAATTTCCGTCAGCGATAATCTCCTTGTAGCTGCGCTCTGCATTCGCCTTAAGCCCCTTGGCATATTCATTCATGATCATATTAATCTTGGATGCACCAGGGTATTCAGACTTTATATTAAGGATTCTTGTATCCAGTGTAAGCAGCAGCTGACTGTCCGGATTACTATCATCTTCCTTGTACTGCTTATGTGTAGTACTAAGTGTTCCTATATCACCTATACCCGAATCAAAGTAAGGTTCAGGCATCGCCTCCATTGTCCCTGCTGCCAGATTATATATTCCATAGTGCATGGCATAGTCCCTACAGCATACGGTATACAATTCACCCCTCACGGTATCAACTGATATAGCAAATGCACTTGTCTGTGTATAGTCAAGAGCATCCTTCTCCATCTCATATGAACCAATCGTAGTGCGGGCTCCATTGGAAATGGCTATACTGCAGTAATTATTGCCCTTAAATCCCTCTTCATCTCTGGGCTCAACATAATATACATTAGTGTCATCCATATCAACTATATCCAGATATTCATCACTCTTAAGCAGACTCTTATACGACAGGTCCTTCATATCGAATATCCCATATAGATACGACTCTTCCTCGTAATTACTCAGAAGCATCTTCGTTCCATATGAAGATATAATTGCCCCTGGAATAGTTGTCTCTTCACCTGTTGTGACATTGATACAGTGCGACTCATACACCTCGTTGTCCTGGGCGATTATGACACCCGCCTCAGCAATCGTATATGCCGGGAAGAAAGACTTGTTACCTCCAGCATTATAAGAGCAGATAGTATATCCCTCCGGAATAGCCTTATACGCCTCAACCTCCTCAGGAGAAATCATCATTGTAACATTACCTTCGTCATCAAGCTCATAGCAGAAGGAATCTTCGACATCCACATATATCATATTATCCTTAAGCATCAGTGAACCTGCGCCCCTAAAACTGATGATCTCAGGATACTTATCAATAACAGAGTAAGCCTCGCCGTTGATATCAACCATTGACAGTGTGGTATGGCAATCGCTGGTATTCTCAGTTCCCTCATTGTTAATAACCTGCGTGAAGTATATCTTGTCATTAACAAGCAGCCCCGAGCCCGAACTGTTGCAGTACAGATCCTCTACTGATGTATTATCAGAATATAACACCTTATACTCCTTCGTAACTGAGTTATATCTGCATACATCTCTTGTGCTTATGAAAAAATAAATGTCGCCTGACTTAATAACATTAGAGCCAAGCTCGTAGTCCGGTATCTCAAGAACAACATCCTGATATGCTGGCTGTTCTTCCACGGCTTCTACTGTTGTCTCCTCTTTCTGTATTATGTCAACCTCGTTCTTTTTACCACATGCAGTTATGGCGATACCCATAATCATCAGTATCGCTAATAACTGAATGCTCCTCTTATCCTTCATACCCAATAATCCTATCTATCACCCTACTTCAGGAACCCATTAACAATCTGCTCTTCAGCTTCCTCTTCAGTAAGACCTAGTGTCATAAGCTTGATAAGCTGTTCTCCTGCAATCTTACCAATTGCGGCTTCATGAATGAGTGCCGCATCTATGTTGGCAGCTGTGAGCTCCGGAATTGCTGTCACCTTGGCATTGTCCATAATAATGGCATCGCACTCTGTATGTCCGTTGCATCTGTTATTACCGTTAATTACTGAGAGGAACTTCTGGAAGGAAGTATCCTTGGCAACAGATCTCGATACCACATTAGTACTTGAGCCCTCACCATCCAGGTCTACCGAGAAGTCAGTTGTAGCCACCTGCTTACCATGTGTCATTATCTTCTCATGGATTACAAGTGTTGCTCTGTCTCCTAACTTGCCCTTAGTCACACGATTAGTAGAATCTATGCCTCTAATCTGACTTGTCTCCATCTCCATGTAGGAATCTTCTTCCATCTCAACAACCGTCGTAGGATTCATTATATTCTCGCCATTGCCGTCGCCGTCACCTACATGCTTCTCAAAGTACTTAACCTTTGCTCTCTTACCGATGTGGAATGTGTGAATTCCGTCATGACCTGCATTCTGGTCACCGCAGTTATGTATTCCGCAGCCTGCTACAATTGTGACATCTGCGTCGTCACCTATATAGAAATCATTATATACAAGATCCGTGAGACCGCTTTCAGACACAATGACAGGAATATGAACGCTCTCGTTCTTAGTACCTGGCGCGATGATAATATCTATACCAGGCTGATCTTCCTTGGTTACTATGTCTATATTGGCCGTTGTATTACGACCTTCAAGTCCACCGTTTTTCCTAATATTGTATGCACCTTCCGGAACTGAGTGAATGTCTGCGATCTCAGCCAGAAGATTCTGTTCAACTGTATTCATGGTCTTCTCTCCAATCTATAAGTCTTACTTAAGGACTGCACACGTGCCGTACTCAGCACCGCTTAACAACTCAGGAAGTATCTCATCCTTGCTTCCGATACTTGCCATCTTGCCGCCGGCAATTACAACTATCTTGTCTGCAATATCAAGGATTCGCTCCTGATGCGAGATAATAAGTATTGAGCCCTTATTCTGCTCATACATATTCTCGAATACCTTGATAAGGCTGTTGAAGCTCCACAGGTCGATTCCCGCCTCTGGCTCATCGAATATGGACAGCTTCGTTCCTCTGGCGATTATCATGGCAATCTCGATTCTTTTAAGCTCGCCACCTGAGAGAGATGCGTTGACCTCCCTGTCAATATAATCTCTTGCACAGAGACCAACCTCTGAAAGAATTGCACAGGCGTCATTAACAGATGTCTGCTTGCCTGCTGCCAGTGTCAGAAGATCCTTAACAGTCATGCCCTTGAATCTTACGGGCTGCTGAAATGCATAACTGATGCCCATGTTGGCTCTCTCTGTTATCGTCTTATTCGTAATATCTACACCATCCAGGATGATCTGTCCGGATGTAGGTGTGATTATACCTGCAATTATCTTGGCAAGAGTAGACTTTCCACCACCATTAGGTCCGGTTATAGCCACGAATCTCTCGTCAATCTTCAGATTGATATCCTTCAGTATCTCCTTATTATCTTCTACTTCGTAAGATATGTTCTTAAGTTCTATCATTCTTCTACCTTGCTTTCCAGTCTGTATATTAATAGGCTAAGCGATATGGCAAGCTCTACTTGCGAACGCTGTAGCCAAAGCTTCCAAGTTCTTCTCCAAGTGTGAAGTATGTTCCATGAGAATATGCTATAGGATCTGCCGCCTCAAGCGAGAACTTACCTTTGGCATCCATATACTTCTCGTCTGCGTGAACTGCAAGTACTTCTGCGATGAACATATCGTGCGTACCAAGCTTCTTAACCTCAGTTACTCTGCATTCAATGTTCATAGGACTTTCTGCTAAAAGTGGTGCCTTCACATATGTCGCTTCCTCAGTATGAAGTCCAAGCTTCTCGAACTTGTCTTCATCCCTTCCGCTTCGCACACCACAGTAATCTGTCGCATATGTCAGATCCTTCGTCGTAAGATTGATTACGAACTCTCCCGTCTCAGTAATCATCGGATACGAGTATCTCTCAGGTCTTACTGATATAGAGACCATTGCCGGGTCAGAGCAGATTGTTCCTGCCCATGCGACTGTAAATATATTCTTATTGCCTGCCTTATCTGCTACCGTAATAAGCACTACTGGTAACGGATACAGCATATTGCCTGCCTTCCAAGTCTGCTTAGCCATTGTTGTCCTCCTACTTCTTCATAAGCTCCTCGAATTCATCAACGGGCATTGGCTTACCGAAGTAATAGCCCTGAATTCTCTCACAACCCATACTCTTAAGGCGGTCGACCTGTTCTAACGTCTCAGCGCCCTCTGCCAGACATGTAAGGTCCATGTCTTTTGCCATGGTAATGATATGGCCGACAAGTCTCGTCTCCTTGGTCTCTTCATCTGACACAGCAATCTCATCCACGAAGCTCTTGTCAATCTTCAGAATATCTATTGGCATTCTGGTTAAAAGACTGAGAGATGAGAAGCCTGTTCCAAAGTCATCTAACGCAATGATAAATCCACGCTCCTTAAGCATCTGCATGATAGTCAGCATATTGTCAAGATCGTCATATGCTGCTGACTCTGTAAGTTCGAAATCTATATACTTATGTGGCACGTTGTATGAATCAACAATGCTCTCAAGATGATCAACAAGATCAGGCTGGCCAAGTCTCCTTCTGGAGAGATTGACTGATATTGGAGGCACCGATATACCTTCGTCAAGCCATCCTCTGATATGCTGACATACCTTGGCAAGAACTATATCATCGACCTGTCCTATCGAGCCGTCCTTCTCAAAGTATGGAATAAACCTATATGGTGGAAGCATTCGCTCATGCTTATAATGCCATCTTATCAGTGCTTCAGCTCCGCACAGTCTGCCTGTATCCAGATCATACTGTGGCTGCAGATTAATGAGGAACTCATCATTCTCTACCGCTGTGACAAGGTACTTCTTGATGAACTTGGCCCATCTGAGTTCTTCATACATCTCGTCAGTATAGAACTTTATCTCGGTCTTATTATGGTCATTGCACATGGACTGCGCCATCTTAGAGCAGTCTGCCACAATATTGCCATGATTAAGGGCATTCCTCATCTGAGTGACGCCACATCTGTAATAGATCTTATAGTTCGGATCTTCGTCAAGCACAGACACTTCATCGAAGAACTCTGTAAGCTTCTCAACTATCTCGTCCTTTGGCATATCCCTGATTATCATCGCAAAGTTGTCATTATCACATCTTGCACCTGAATATATCCAGTCATGCTTCTGCATCGTCTCTGCAATCTTACGAAGCACGCCATTGGCAATGTAATGACTGTATGCTTCATTAAGAAGCTTAAAGTCCTTGACATCAAAGTGTACAAAACAGAAATCCTGAATTCCATAGCCGTCAAAGTCTAAGAACATAGAATTAAGATGATTCCAGTTATAGTATCCTGTAACAGGCTCGCGATATGCTATGGAGTACAGTTCTTCCTTGGTAAAACTGTCAATCTCTTCGATATTCCTCTCAACAAGGCCCTCAGAAAGCCTTATTGGCATAAGCATTCTTGTCTTACCCTCGTGCCAGAACACCTGCGCTATAGGCTTGTGAGGTATATCCGAATGAATCACATAATCAATGTTTCTCATATGATTACTGATGTAATCAAATTCTTTCAGAAGCCCATCAACTGATGCCTTCTGACCTTCGAAGAATTCATTAAGATCAACAGACATCATATACATTGCAGGAAGTGCCATGCATTCCAGATCCTCTGGATATGCTATTCTGTCATCACCATCGCGATATTCTATACCCGCAACTCTTCTTGTAGTTCCATCACTTTCAACGATCTCGAATGTACCAGCGAAGTCATATGTGCCAAAGGCTCCATTGTACTTCGTAAGTTCCTCCGGAAGTGTCTCTTCTGTGTCTATATTGTCCATACCACACTCAAATTCTGAACTGTAATATAGAAGTCTTTTGGGACGAAAGATTGTGTTAAATGTGTATTTTTCCATATTATACCTACTATGATCCGTTCCTTTGCTTACCTGATATGAATCCATTCCCTGCCTATCTTCTAAGATATGACAGATATCTCATATACACCCTTGTTCCAATTCTGAGTACAAGAATACGTCTGGATGATACCCCATATGGTGCCCTCTCCATCAGCTTGAGCGCCGCTCTCAGACCATCCTCAACATCTCTGTACTTCTCTATATATTCTGCCCACAGCTGCGAGGTTCCCCGCCCCTGAATCTGGGCACTGCATGACTCTATCGCATACATTGAATGCAGCACATACAGCCCATGCGCTATATATTCTTCTATATCCTCAGGCAACCTGTCAGTGCGCCCGTTAGCCCACTCCGCTACTCTCTTCATTGCCTGTGGTGCCTCGAATCTCCTTATATTATATGAATACGCAAGCGAACCCGAATGCTTGTTATAGATATAATAAGGATTATCAAGAACCCTGACTTCACTCGACGTAAGTAGCAGCTTCATGAAGAACTCAACGTCCTCTCCAAGTGTGCAGCTCTCATCAAATCGAATATGCTCTCTCTCAATCAGCTCTCTTCTCACCGCGAAGGATCCCAGTCTCATCCTGTATCCCCAGAACAGATGATGTCTTAGAAACTCATCCCTTGAGCACAGATGCTTCGGCTTTCTCTCCATCCCTGCTGTCGAGATGCTAAGCTTTCCGTCCTGTCTGTTCACGAACGGCCATACAATCATATCCTGCGATTGCTCGTCCAGTTCGGCAAAAAATGACTTCTCTGAGTCTTTCTTAAGCCCCATGCTTACTAACACTTCAGAGATATCACCAAGTTCATCATCACCATCACAGAATATCACATACTCGCCTCTGGCAGCATCAAGTCCAGCATTCCTTGCTGAGCTTACACCTCCATTAGCCTTTCTGATTATTCTGTAGTCGCTAATACCATTGGTGACAAGATACTTGCTGGCTACATCAGAAGTGTTATCTGACGAGCCATCATCTACGAGTAGTAACTCCGCATCCCTGAATCCACAATTGATAATAGACTTAAGCGTGTTCTCAATATAATCTGCAATATTGTACATTGGAATAATAATCGAGTATCTCATCTATTCACCCTGCTTAATAATTCCTTCAATATAGTCTCTCCAGAGCTTATATATTGTGTGACTGTCAGCTTCTTCTCTTATCTTAAGTGCCTCTGCCGAAACGCGCTGGCGAAGTGACACATCTGTCAATATCTTATCTAATTCTTCTGCAAGTCTGTCGACATCTCCTACCGGAACAAGAATTCCTGACTCACCATCTCTGATTACTGTGGCTGGTCCACCACACGGACAGTCAGTAGATATACATGGCACACCGACAGCCATAGCCTCAAGTAGTGCATTAGGCATGCCTTCATAGTCAGATGGAAGTACAAAAGCTGCCGCATCTGCCAGAACTTCCGGCATCTCATCTGTACATCCCATGAGGCGAACTCTCTTAGTAGTCTTCGTCTCCTCTATACATGCCCTGACATTCTCAAGTGAGCCTGCATCTGATTCCTCACCATAGATACGCAGTTCTATATCCGGGTGCTTATCCATAATCTGCGCAAAGGCATTAATAAGCAGCGTATGATTCTTCTGCTTTGATATACGTCCCGCTGCCATTATATAGCCTGTACTATTACCTCTCCAGGTATCAGCCTGAAGATATCTGTCATCAAGCGGATTAAGTATTATACATCCTCTGTCAGCCCATTTCTTATCAAAGAAGTTCTGAGCATCTGCAGTCTGGAATACACAACCCGACGCCTTCTTCTCCATACGCCTTACAGAACTCATATATGGAGCATAATCCTTCTCAGGATCATTTCTCACGGATGTAACAAGTGGTATATCAATGAGCCACATTGCAAGACTGGCCCTGAAGTTGGCCTTATTGCAGAATGAGATGACCACATCTGGTCTGCTCTTACTGATTATGCTTCTGAGTGCAAATAACCTGCTTACCGCAAGAAACTTGCCTCGGCTATGCTTTACATATGAAATATCAGCTATGTTAATCCTCTTAATCTTAGGATTAATCTCATACTCATCATCAGCCTTCCATAGCGTAACGATTGTGACATCCACACCATCTGAGACAAACTTGTCTGCAAGTACAGTCACAACTCTCTCCGCACCGCCTCTTCCAAGGCTGTTAATATGAAACATAACACTGTTCATCCTGCTCTCCTCAGCGCACACCATATCACAGTATATCGCAATAAGTGTAACAAGTATCGGATAACTCATCGTGTTATCGAATGATATGAGCCCGTGAATCATATATGTCACAAGCGGGATAACACAGGGTGCATATCTGCGATTCTTCCATATACATGTAATAAACACCGCATAGTAACTAACAAGCCCCAGTATTCCTGTATTGATTAGCAGCGTCATAGGAATGCAGTGCGCACTTGCAAGTAATGCATCAAAATGCTCCACAACATATCCAGCCGCATTGCCAACCTGACCTATTCTGACTGCATAGCACTCCGGCCCTGCGCCAATAAGAAGATTCTTAAGATCAACCTCCTTAAGCATGAGAACCGCCGAGTAGATTGATGCACCTCTTCCATTACCCCATCTGTCGGTAAAAGTGAAATAGCTTATCTCTCCGATAACAGGCAGTGGACTTAGTGTGTTAATAATCGAAACTGTAACATAGAGTACACCTGCCATAATAAATGACACTATTATCACTATTCTTGCTATACGCGTTCTATGTATCTTAGCCTGCTCATCAGACGTACTTCTGTCACTTCTATGTGATTCAATCCAGGTAATAAGAATTCCCGCAATAAGCATAATCAGACCTGTAATCAGTGTCCATATTATACTTCCCAGCTTATAAGTCAGATAGTCAGTTCCATACGTAAGGACTGTGAACTCGTTAATCCTGCTGATGCGAGTCATAATCCAGTCAACAGTAAGTAACAGTCCCGTGAAGGTAATTAACCTGCCAAGATACTTTCTATTATCAAGTGTATAGTAAAGCATTCCCACCAGCGACATACCCACAACAATTACAACTGAGTCAGCACCAATGACTGCGCAAAGCATCATAAGCAGTATATTGCCGACTGTTGATAGTATTCGAAGTCGTCCTTCTGTCGCAATATACGCCCATGCAACAAGCGGAAACAGTATAGTAAGTACGCTGCATATCCAGTTGATATTGCCAATAGTCGATATGAATTCCGAACTCCTGTAGGGAACCGGAAGTATATATATGCTATACCTGTCGCATACTCCGATGAATGAAAGTATACCGACGGATACTAAAAGCATAGTGGTCTGAAGTCGAACATTGAGGCGCCCATGCAACATCCTTAGCAGGATATACATAACTGCCATAATCATATAGAACACCCAGCCCATACTGAGTCCAATCTCACCCAATACCGCCCTTGTTGTCTCATCGGACATGTACGTCGAGATAGATAATACTATGGTCCATAACAGCATGGCAATGTCTATAGCGCACAGTCTTGTCCCAGTCCTTAGACGCCATAGCGCACGCGCTGGATTGATCATGGTAACAACGATCATCGCAATCAATGCAACTGCTATCATACCGAACGTAGTATAACGCTTGGCATCTGCTATATCATAATAACCATTCCACATCACAAGTGGCAGTATACAGAATATATAGGCCACCATCACATTGGTAATAATAGAGAATATTCTGTTGGTACTTCTTCTGCCTGGTGTATGTCTCAAGCTAGTCACCCTGATTCCTCTGATTAACGTTAGTTCCCCTTATATATAGTACATCAATTTCGGACTTTTTTCCATTATATAACAAAAATGCTCCCTTTACGTGTATCGCAAAGAGAGCATTTTCTATCTTAGTTCATTGATAACATCTTCATACATCTTCTCAAGGTTACCAACCGGCTTCCATCCAAGCGCTTCGAGCTTAGACGCTGACATCCGTAACCCTGTATCTGATGCATATCCTGTTACTTCTTGTTCTTCCTTTTCTATTCGTACTTCTATCGCCCCTGATGCAATATTATGAGCCACCAGTTTTGCCATATCACGTATACACATCGTGTTCTTCTCATTAACCACATTGTATACTTCGCCCGACTCACCATACTCCATAATGAATTCAATTGCATTGACAACATCTTCTATATCGCAATAGTTTCCGATTGAGTTTCCTTCTGTCTTAAGGACAATATCTTCACCTTTCACTACTGACCTGGCAAACTGCATATATACCCGCTGGTCGCTTTGGCGAACGCCCTTACCAAATGTCTGCGCCAGCCTGGCAATCTTAACTGGCAGGTTGTATTCGCTATAATACCAACGGCAATAACTTTCAGCAACACGCTTTGCTATTGGGTAACAGTTTCTCGGAAGTGACTCATCTATGTCACCAAGTTCTTCTTCCGTACGAGGCCTGCCTATATCATCTACCACACCATATACTTCCATTGACGACAGATATATCATGTTTTCTACATGAGACTTTCTGGCATATTCAAGAACATTTCGTGTCCCCAGTATGATTCCATCTGCTACCTCCACAGGTGAATCAACCATCTTCTTAGATGTTGTTTCAGCAGCACAGTGAACAATAGTATCAACACTTCCTATACTCTCAAACAACTCTACGTCTGTAATATCACCCTCAACTAATGTAATCGCTCTCCTCAAGGTAGGTGACAGAACTTCATTTGCATGTGTAACATCTCGGGACACACCGATGACCTTGGCTTTACCTGACTTATATTCTTCACTTTCAATAATACTTCTTGCAAGCATACCGCCTATCATACCGGTAATGCCTGTAATCAGAATTCGTCCCTTCATTATTCCACCTGCTTTACTTCGTCACATAACCTTTCGACCGGTAAACTCATCATATATCACCCATTCATTGTCAGGTATATTAGTGCTCTCCTCACTAATATATGGCACAATAACTAATGACTGACTTCTGATATCCACGTCCATCCCATAGTCGGTAATCTTAAGTATGTCTTTGCAAAAATCGACTGCGCCTTTCTGAATCTCATGAATTAATGCTTCCTGCGCCTCATCCATTCTTCGCTCACCCATAACAAAATCACCATTCGTAGAGATGCTTACAATGGATGGAGCAGAATCTTTTATCCAGTTCTCCACGAGGAAGTAATCTTCCATCTTAAGATTCTGCATAATTTCGCTGACAAAAGATTCAATTCTTATCTGGTTTTTGCGACAATCAAAACTATCTATCTTATCAAAGTAGAGACCTACGAAAGACTTCCCAAGAATTCTCTCCAATGTCAATTGACAGGTTCCAGTTGAAACAAAGTCAACTAATCCTGTTTCACCATCGACAATATCAAGTCCTTTCAGGTAAACTTCGTAATTCTCTCGTATTGTTGAAGCAATCTTTAGTATCTGCCTAGAATGCCTCAACAAATATGTAATTTCATCCTCTTCATCAAGCCTGGACGATATTTCACTCTTTGGAATCTGAAACTGCCTTATCAGTCTCTCCTCAATACTTCCAGAAAATGGCAATCCATACGCCCACTCTATATCCGATTCATCAAAAATGGAAGCGATTACACCAAGTCTTCTTGAAACCTTCAAGTATACAGACTCTGGCAATGTTCTATCATTCTCTGCAAATTGTTCATATATCTTAATCGGCAAAAAGCCATCTCTTGAGATAAAGCAGATTTTTCCAAGATTAGATTCTTTAGCCTTGTTAATCATCCATTGCACAAATCCTACAACAACAGGACCTAACAATGCATATCCTGTCTCATAGGGATTGCTCTTAACATCTGCTATTCTATCGAGCTTGGCAAATGGAGAATTGTACAGTCTTGATGCAACCATTCCCGATAATATACCACTGCTATCAGCATCAGCTATTGCATTACCCAGATTAGTTAATTCTGCCATGTCCGATGCGGACTTAATAATATATGAATCGATTCCATACACAGCCGCACATGCGTCGTCTACTTCAACAGAATCCCCAATATGCAGATATCTGTTGCCGTATACTAATCTCTTGTACTCACCAAACAATCCGCGTGTCTTGGAAGTACCATATTCGCATGAAACTAATAGTTCCTGATATTCTTGAATTCCACATGCATCAAGTATTCCTGTTAGATATCCTTTCGAGAAGTACATATCTGAAACTATACTTATTATTTTCCCCTCTGCGAGAAGTGCATTATATATCCCTACCATATCTTTTCTAGGAATAATATTCCATTTCTCAAAGCATAATTCGGCCTTCTTTAGCCTGTCTGACTCTTCCGAAGAAATATGATATCTTTCCTCGATATCCGCATAGATCGCATCTATGGTCGGACACGTCAATGTTGACAACCTAAGTTCTGTTGCTATTCTTGCTTTTGCAAATTCGATAGATGACTCGCACATTTTACCCACTATCTCATATATGGTTTCTCGATTAGATATTCGCCTTGTGACAAGGGTGTCAAAAATATCGAAGCTTATTGCATCATAACCTTTACATTTCTCAAGCAACTCTGTCGAACTCTTTTCACAATCAATTGACTCTTTTGCAGCTAACCCATTGCGCTCAGCCAGATTCTCACCTTTTATATTGTAGACCGAAATACCATTATTCGCACAGAAGTCCTTTATCCGTCTATAGATTATCTTCTCTGATGCTGCTCTTGCAATAATAACAACCTTGGTCCCTGTATTGGCTATGCTATTTAGCGACAGAATCGTCTTTCCACAGAATTCTCCTTCTTCAGTATATCCATCCAGCACACCAATAATTCTGTTATCCGGGCATTGTGATAGAATGTCTTTTGTCTGCTGGCCAAGACCATAGATGACTATCGGTGTATCGTCATTAGTAGATATGAAGTTATCAAAGAATACCTTAACTTCTGGCGTCATCGTTAGTATCTACCGCCCTTTCATTCCTTATCCGCTTACTACTTCGACTCAGAAATTCTGAGCTTACAGCCAGCTAATATCCCAATATCTGCTGATTCTCCATAGCCTCATATAATGCTCTGAATACATAGAAGTCCTTAGGCTCAGTTATTTTGATATTATCCTTAACGCTAGGGACAATATGCATAGGAATACCATACATACTAAGCAGATGAGAAGAGTCAATGGACTTTATTCCATCCTCTGCTGCCTTCTCATATACACTCACTATATCCCCATAATAGAAAGACTGCGGTGCCTTCGCCACATACATCAGATCCCTATTGGGAACCTCGTCAACATTGATTCCATCTGTACTTCTAAGCACACTCTCAGACGCTGGCTCTGATGTTATTCCATTGCCATATGCTTTTACCGCCTCAATATTAGCAGTAATCAGTTCTCTGTTAATTAAAGGACGCACTCCATCATGAATCAGCACTATATCATCCTTGGAATTAACTGCCTTCATTGCGCACAGTCCATTGTAGATTGAGTCATGAGCTGTCTCTCCGCCAGGAATAATCTGAGTAACCTTCTTGATTCCGTAGCGATTCAACATATTTTTCAGTTCATCAATAGAATTCTTAAGACATACTATGACAATGCTGTCTATCATCTCATGATATTCAAAATGTTCTAATGTATATATAATAACCGGTTTACCATGGAGTTCAAGAAACTGCTTAGGCTTAGAATGCGTATTCATTCTTCTACCTGTTCCTCCAGCAAAAATCAAAGCTGTAACCATAATTCTCCTCTTTCCTGCAAATCATCAGCATTATTCAAATATTCGTTACTAAACTAATACAACCAGCTGATTATCTTTTACCCCTAGCTCAATGCACTTATCAATCATCTGCCACTTATATTCTTCGCTGATTGTAGCAATGATTATCCTATCGTCATCGTCAAAAACAATATCTTCTATGCTACAGACCTTATGTCCTACACAGTATACCTCTGCCGATGGTGTGGACGTTACTACAATATTCTTAATCTTTGCAATCCTTTCGCCTGTAGAAAGTTCCTCTGCCACATTTCTTCCAATGCTTCCTGCACCATAGATTATTACATTATGATTCTCAATCCGATTCCAGATATCCCCTATCGATGATATTACATACATGCGATCATATAAGTCCTGATAACTGCCATATTTCTTATACGCATCAGCATATTCCGCTTCTTCATCAGTCGGCTCCCACGGACTCCCTTCAATATCATTCATCTTATGCCACGTCTGCCTCATCATCCTCTCTAGTATAACAACGCGACGTGTATTGTCTGGACGATTAGCCATCTGAGTTTTCATTCTCCAATAGACCTCTGTTCCGACCAATATTATGCTTTCAATCATCTCTGGAGATACCAGGTTGGTCTTCTGCTCGTTGCATTCAATAGTGTTATCAAATAATTCCTCGCCATCAAAGTATCTTTCAGAAGTCCTTCTGTTATCCTCTGCATAGTATTCAAGAATATCCTGTCTCTGCTGTTTTGTATAGAAATTGCTCTTCTCTGTACAATTCTGCTTGTCATTAGCACTTAAAATTGCCGATATAAGATCTGCCTCCTCTTCATACGGCCAAATCTTGCGGGCACAGTATGGTTTTAATACACGGTTACATATTCTCTTTAACTCACGCATATAGTTGTTTAGTGATTCATTTTGCCGTGGAGGAACATTCAGTTTCGTGACATCCACATCCAACTCCAGTGAATGAAAGAAATCGGTATATAGATCCGAACCCCAGAATCTTGCTGGTTCAAATCTCCTTACAATTAGATTATCCTTGCCAATCAGCCTTTCGATAGCCTCGAGATGTTCGAAATAATCTGCATTGAACCATCTTCGAATACCACTCTGCCAACCCTCACTGTCATCATACAGATATTGTGCATCCTGCTTAATCAGCTGATTGCACAGACTGTCCAGATACAGATCCTGTCTTCGTATATATACAATTACCTTTAGACATACGCCTAAGCCCAATAGCGCATTGATAACGCGTTCTTTCTTGTCTATCTGATATCCCCAGAAATTCTCCGTTGATAATATAGCGATATCATTCTCTTCCAGAATTACTCTGATATCATCTGTCGTTTTTTCAAGACTGGCATCGCTCTCACCCATATTCATACAGTTTCCCGCTTTAGGCACCAGGGAGGTATATGCATTCAGATCCGGATAGCATATACCATATAACGATTGCAGCTCATTTCTATTATTATAAAGTAATTCCTGGAGTGATGTTGAGCCAGTCTTATATGTTCCAATGTGAAAAATTAGTGTCTTCATGGTTCTCTCTTTCTATTACCAGATAATTAATCGGTTATCTATAATGATGCTCCACCATCAACCGTAAGTACTTCTCCTGTAAGATAGTCCGAATCATCCGAAACTAGGAATAATGCTACCTTGGCAACATCGTATGGTGTACCAACTCTTCCAAGTGGTATCCTGTCCTCATATATCTTAGGATCTCTTCCATGAAGAATTGGAGTCTCTATTATTCCAGGACATATACAGTTAACTCTGATACCATCCTCACCATAGTTCTTAGCCATCTGATGTGAAAACTGGATAACAGCTGCCTTGGAGGCACTATATGCATATGATCTTCCTGCTGCGTAATACTGCAGTCCGGCAATAGAGCCATTGTTAAGAATCACGCCCTTGCTTTCTAATAGATATGGCTTGGCGAACTTTGTCACCATGAACATTCCTGTGATATTAATGTCAAAAGTCTGTCTCCACTCATCTATTGGCATACGCTCAACTTCCATGGACGGAAGCATAACACCGGCATTATTAAAGAGAATATCTATTCTTCCATATGCTTCAATTGTTCTGTCAATGAGATTCCTGTCGTCAGCCTCAATGCTGACATCACACTTTACGAACAGCATAGGACATTCTGCACCATACTTAGCTCTAAGACGTTCACATATAGCCTGCCCCTTCTCTTCACTTCTTCCACAGAATACAACCTTCGCACCATTCTCAATAAAGATATCTACACAGGCCTCTCCAATGCCGGATGTACCACCAGTAACAATTGCGACTTTATTCTCTAATTTTCCCATAGCATCACCTACAAAAACTTTCAACTGAAGCAACAATATCATCTACAGTAAGTCCATAGCACTCTCTGAGATATGCCTCGTTACCCACCTGTCCAAACTCATCTCTCATACCAATTCGCCTCATAAGAGTAGGACATCTCTCTGACAACAGTTCGCTTACAGTTCCACCCAGACCGCCGTAGACGCTGTGATTCTCAATCGTAATCACTTTCCCCGTCTTCATTGTGGAATTGATAATCATATCCTCATCCAAAGGCTTAATGGTTATAGGATCTATTAGCTCTACACTAATTCCTTTCTTCTCGAGTTCAAGTGCTGCTGCGTATGCTGTTGCAACCATTATACCTGAGGCGATGACAGTACAGTCAGTGCCTTCGTGGACAAGCTTGCCATGACCGATCTCGAAACGCTCCGAATCATCATATATGTCAGCCAGCCCTCTTCTCGGTGTCCTTATATATATGACTCCGTCCATATCCTTCGTCATTCTAAGTGCGCTCTCAAAGACTGCTCCGTCACTGATATCAAAAATGACTGAATCTGGAATCGTCCTTATAAGTGCTATATCTTCGAAGGTCATATGAGTTCCACCATTGTCAGTTGCACATATTCCTGGCTCACTTCCAATTATACGAAGACTCTTCTTAGCATATCCAATACTCTCATATATCTGGTCAAAGCATCTTCTTGTCGCAAATGGAGCAAACGAATGAACATATGGCTTCTTTCCATACAGATACATTCCTGCTGCCACGCCTATCATGTTGGCCTCCTGAATACCCGTATTGAAAACATTCTTAGGGAATGCCTCCCACAATTCCTTCGATCGCATTGACGCCATGAGATCGGCATCAATATATACTACATCGCTATCTTCGGTAATTAACGACTTCATTGTATCCGTAAATATCTGCGAAATCTCTCTCTTAGGAGCAGTTCCTGTATATATAACCTTGCTCATAACTATTCTCCCATGATTCTGTCTCTTGCTGCATCAAGCTCGGCAAAACACTCACCTGCCAGTGCATCCGGAACTCCAATACAGTGATTGCTCTCTATCTTCTCTACGCATTCAATTCCAGCACCCTTTACTGTATCCAACAAAATGAATGATGGCTTATCACCATTCTTTCCATCCTTGATATTCTGAATGGCTGCCAATATTAAGCCTACATCGTTGCCATCAATCTTCTGGGTATACCATCCGAACTCTCTGTACTTCGCTTCTATATCAAAAAGCTTCATTACCTGGTCGTTCGTACCATCAATCTGCTTCTTGTTCCAGTCAAGGAACATCACAAGATGATTAAGTCCGTAATTAGCAGCATACATGGCTGCTTCCCATATCTGGCCTTCGTCATTCTCGCCATCACCAGTGATACAGTATACCATCTGACTGCTGCCTGCCACCTTAATAGAATGAGCAAGTCCGCATGCAATAGATAATCCCTGTCCAAGCGAACCAGTTGTTGCATCTATCCCTGGAACCTTATTTCTGTCGCTATGCCCTGGAAGATTAGTCCCTGGCTTGTTGAGATCTGCCAGCCATTCCTTGGGAAAGAATCCCCTGAGCGCAAGCGCAGAATAGATTGCTGGCGCACAATGTCCCTTGGAGCATACAAGATAATCTCTCTCCTTCCAGTCAGGATTGGCAGAATCCACCTTCATAACTCCACTGTATAGAACTGCAACAAGATCGGTCATAGACAGGCATCCGCCTATATGACCTCCACCCTTGGAGTTCATGGCACTAACAATCTCATGTCTTATGTCATTTGCAAATAGCCTAATATCTCTTTCTTTCATAGTCTTCTGATCTTCTCACTGATAGCCTGCGCGTTTACACCGTAATAGTCCATCTTATCCTCATAGGTTCCATAGTTCCTGTATATCTCTCTTGGAAGTCCAACATGCTCAATGCACACCTGTCTTCCTTCGAAAGCGCTTAGTATATCGCTATCGAGACTTCCCGCAAAATGTGGCTCACATACAACTATTCTGCCACTGTCACAGTTTTCAACTAGCGTCTTGGAATCAAATGGGGCCAGAGTTGTATAATACAGAACGGTAACATCCTCATCTCTGCATGCCTCCATAACCATATCAAGCATTACTGATACTGCTATGACTGTTGCCCTGCTGCCCTTCTTAATCACTGTAGCCTTTCCAAATTCGACATCAATGTCATAATTCCTGTTGGGATGATCGCTAATTCTATAGAATGTCGGATGGCCATTTCTGTATCCAGCTTCAAATAGTGTCCTGAATTCATTAGCGGTTCCAGGAGCAATGAACTCGACGCCTGGAAGCTGCTTAATAATCGCAAGATCTTCAGCACAGTAGTGAGAATATCCATACTTGGAATAGTCTATTGCAGCACCAGTTCCAACAACATTAACACCATACTTCATATATGCCATATCCATCTTGATCTGCTCATATGCTCTCTCTATAAGATACGGCTGAATACCGAATACTGTAGGGACAAGACCTCTACTGGACATTCCTGCTGCCACACTCATCATCGCATCTTCGAAGATTCCAACATTCATACATCTCTCAGGATACTGGCTGAGCGCATCCCGGATTGCCCACATACCAATGTCAACAGTCATAAAGACTGTATCTGGCTCTTCAGGAATCATCTTCGCAATTTTACCTAAAAATGCTCTTCTCAAAACTCATCCACCTCCTTCTGAAGTAACTCAAGTTCCTCTTCATTAGGAGCCTTATGGAACCATACATCATTCTCAATCAGAGTCTGGCTTCCATATCCTCTGACTGTATGAGTAATTATAGCTATAGGCTTCCCATCTCGCTTAAAGTTAAAGGTCTTTCGAATATCTTCGGGATTATGTCCATCTGTCTCATATACATCGAATCCAAAAGCCTTTAGCTTGTCTGACATGCTTCCCATATCTACCATTGCAGATACCGAATCGTTATCATCTATTATTACACATAGATTATCAAGCTTATGTGTCCCTGCCAGTATACAGCTCTCCCACATGGTACCTTCTGTAAATTCACCATCACCGCACAGTACATATGTCATCGAATCAAGCTTTTTAATCTTATTTGCCATGGCAATTCCTGTTGCGAACGGGAGACCATGTCCCAGACTTCCTGCGCTATTCTCAATACCGCCTGCAAACTTAGTTACATCTACCTGATTGCAGAATCTCGAATCGAACTTACCAATGGATGATGCTATCTCATCCATTGTGAAGAATCCCTTTCTAATCAGGACTGGATAGAGAGCTAACGTTGCCTGACCCTTGCTTATGATAAATATATCCCTGTCATCAGCTGTAGCATTATCTGGTGACCAGTTCATTATCTCTGAATACAATACCCATAATGTATCTATACAGGAAAAAGCACTCTGCAGATTACCATCCTGACACTTATGTGAAAGATACAATATATCTTTTCTAAGTTCTCTATATACCTGTGTCATATTACTCTTTGTCATAGAATCTTATCCTTATATCTCTGAGCTAAGTCATTCGTGTATAATACTATATCTTCACCTTCCATACTGTCATATGCTTCCTGCATCTGCTTAAGCGTAAGATCCTTAGAATAGTATGCAGCATAGTTAGGATTAGCATTGTTCATTGCAGAAAGAACGAATGGGAATGTGCTTCCCCATGTATGCTCCTCCTTAAGCTTCTTGATATATGAATCATATACCTCATACATTGGCTCAAGTCTGTAGTCTGTTCCACATATCTCATTCATATATCTTGCTATAAGCTCGAGGTTGAGATTGCCTGCACCTCTTCCGATTCCATCCACACTGGCATCCAATATGACGTCTCTGTCATATTCTCTCTCGATAATCTTTTCTGCTGTGCTGAACGCCTGCATCATATTGTTATGACCATGGAATCCTACTGCTATTTCCCTTGGAAGAACCCTGTCTGCAATATCCATATAATGAAGTACCTTACCGGAGTACATCGTTCCCCAGCTGTCTACGACATATATCGCATATGGCGACAGCTTTGCGAACAGTCTGAGCATATTCTCGAACTCTTCATCACTGTACTGATCCGTACGGTTAGGCTGTACACAGAGCTTATATCCCTTCTCCACAATTCCTTTACAGTACTCATAGCTCTCCTGGAGTGCATCTACAACCTCGCCGTCTTCAGTATGCTTGCTCTTCCATACGATCACTCGAATGATATCACACCCTGTGGTAGAAGCATCAGCAATATGAGCAAGAGGAATTGGATGTGCAATCTCAGCCATAGTGGCAATAGATGCATTACCCTTCTCAATACCTTCAGATGCCATCATCGCATCAAGCTCAGAGAGTTCTGCAAAAACGGCCTTATTCTCATCGTACTTAACGTCCCTGATAAATCCCGCCTCGACAATATCAACACCTGTTGAAAGCATATTCTTAAGTATGCTAACTATATTACTTTGTCCAAATTCCCAATTATTGACGTACCCTCCATCTCTGAGTGTACAGTCAAGAAGCTTAATCTTTCCCATGCGAATATCCTCAATCAGTCATTAGTTCAATTCAATATAATCGTTAATTCCTAGTGTCTTACAGGTCTCAACCATTTCCTCCCGATATGAATCAATAACTGTTGCAATTACAACTGTATACTGACTCCAGTTACTATATTCATCAATTCCTCTTATTGGAACTCCCATATAATAATTGTCATTGCAGTCCTTACAGGTTACAGCAAATCCAGCTACATCAGCTGTTTCCTGTCCTGATGTTATTGCTTCAAGCAGAATCTTTCCGGCCTTTCCAGCGCCGAAGATTACAATCTTTTTACCTGTCAGTCTATCTCTTATTCTGTCAATTCGTGCGATTACATCACTTTCAAATTCACAGTTCTTATCATATTCTCCTCTAAATATTCTTAGCTGTTCCCATTCTCTCTTCATCTCAAGCGTAGGGAACTCTATTGCTTCCTGCTCTTCCTGAAATCCCCAGTTGAATACTCGTGGATCCTGGCATATTGGATCCTGAATAATCTCCATATATTCCTTATAATAAGGATGCGCTGGATTAAGCACATTCTTATATAGAACTTCATCCTCGTTCATCCCAAACCATTTGAATATTGGGCGAAGCACAATATCATCGCAGTCATAGTCAATACCCTTCTGAATAAACTGGGGTATCTGTCTGAAGTTACTATCCTGAATTACCATAATAAGTCTGATTTTCGATATTGCACCCTGATGCTTAAGCTCTGTGATAAATGCTAAGCTTTCCTCGAACTGTTCGAGATCATCTCTTCCTGCAAGATATCTGTAGGTCTCTCTATCAAAGCTGTTCGGTGTCACAGAGACAGTAATATTCTTGCCTGCAAGATGCTTAAGCTTATCCCAATTCTTCTTGAATAGAACGCCATTGGTCTCTATGAACAATTTAAAATCCGGGCTCTTAGGTTCAAACCTTGAAAGCATATCAACAATCTCTGTTGAGACAAAGAGATCACCTATTCCATTAGTTGCAATGTCTATTGCATTCGACAAGTACGGCTCGATATTCTTTGTAATCAGGTCAAGCTTGCTCATGTATTCGCAGTCTGCCTTGAAGAAATCATGCCTGCATGATGGACATGCATGATTACATCTCTCATCATATGCCAGCGAAATCCTGGTTGGGAGATTAGGCATATTATCGTATAAAGATTGTACTTCTTCCGGCTCCATTTCGAGTCTGGTCTTCTTTTGAATACAGTCTGGACAGAATCTCTCACTGCATCCTAGTAGTTCACCGCGCATGAAAGCTCGTCTTACCTCTTCAGCCTTTTCGCTCTTCCATATCTCTTCGAGTGTATTTTCAAGGAGATTGCCAATAACCACACCATTCCATGGGCACATTCTGACATCGCCACCTACGAACACATATACATATTCAAAACACTTTTTACAAGATCTCATTTCTACTCTTATCTCCAGCAATAATTATTCCATATCAATAAAATTGATTACTTTTTCGTATCCCAGTTCTTCCAGCTTCGCATTCATCTCTTCTGTATATTCCCATATTACTGTAGATGTAATCACCGAAGTCTTATCCTTATCAAGTTCAAGTTCATCGATTCGACTGATTGGTATACCATATATCTTCCTCTGATCACTCTCACCTGATACTGCACATCCTATAATATTTATCCCTGGAAAGTTCTTTCGCAGCTTAGGGATTAACGAACGGGTTGCCGCACCTGCTCCATATAACAGTATACCATCTCCAGCCATAACTGCCTTCTCAATCTCGCCTCGCCTGTAGTCCAGCGTAAACTGAATCATTCCATCATAATCCATCAGTCCATTGATTCTGTAATATGTCTCTATTATTATCTTGAATATGAATTCTCTTATACTCCCAACTTCCTGTGGTGCATAGATTTCATTGAGTTCGCTAATGGTAATTCTCCTAGAGCTGAATCTTGACAGACCGATACAGTAGTTTCTTAGTTCCTTGTTCATTATGTCTCTTGCAAAGTATGCCCAGATTCTCGCAACCACTGATGAACTGTACATATACTCTCTGAAATCAACCATACTGGCATATATCTTCTTTATGGTCTCTATCTTCATAGATTCACTATTTTCAAATCTGTGATATCCCATTATCACTGACGTCATATATACACCATACTTGTCTGCCAGCTTATATGGAGTAATTACATCTTCGCAAATTCCAAGATCCACATTGAATCCGCCCTCGTTTAGCATTATCTGCCTGTTCATCAGTGTGCCAAATGATGGTAATGCTCCGAAAAAGCCTGTGAAGACACCATATGACTGCGTCAGCCTCTTAAGCTTCCCATCGTTATAGACCTCCTTAAGAACCCTGGAATGCTTACCACTTGCCTTCTCTCTGTTAAGGTGGACTAATTCCCTATCTGAAAAGTCAATATAACGCTGACATATATATGCTGGCTTAATTCGCTTGTTCGCGCTTGCTTCAGCAATGTCTCTTACTGAATTCTTAAGATGATCTGCCGTAATCAGATCATCTCCGTGGATCATTGCTACCCACTCACCTCTTGCTGCCTCAATACACTTATTGTAATTGCCGTCTACACCGACATTTTCACTGTTGCGGTAATATAGGATTCTTGGATTATCAAGTCTTCGTATCAGCTGCTCAGTCTCATTGCCAGCTTCTGGCTCATTATCTACAACTACAATATCCCATGCTATATCTACAGGTTCCTGATTCAATATACTGTCAAGAGTCTCACTAAGCAGATCCGGACGCTTATATACTGGAACAACGTATGATATGAATGGATCCTTAACATACTCTGTATTACCATATATCAGATCTGTCTTAACATGAGCAATCTGCTCATAGCAATTGACAAACGTGTCATAATCAACCTTGTATCTTCTCTTCATACTAATTCCCAATCACATCAAACCATACTTAACAAATACTTCATTGAATATATCGTGAACGCCAAGAATATTATCAGGTATCGAATCAAACCACTTAAGATATCCTGCTTCATCTTCTCTTCTGCTACCATTATCTATTACATATCCGTCAGGAACATGACACTCATACAGAAGAGCTATATGATGAGCACGCTTAATCGGATACTCATCATCCTTGTTCATAATCATCTCTCTGGTTACAATCGGCTCTGTTCCAACTTCTACGTGACTGCCAATCTCTTCAAGTGCCGTCTTCTGTATCCTGTCAGCAATAGTCTCCTTGAACCTTATGCACCCTCCAGGAATATGCCAACCCTGTCCGTAGTATTCATCATCTCTCCAGGACAGGAGCACCTGACCCTTCTTATTGAAAATGAGAAGATCAACATTGGGTATTGGAACCATTGATGATATCCACTCGAAAATATCAGCTCTGATTCCATTGCCCACCCTTATATTGTTACGTTCATCCCATAATTCATTAATATCAATCATACTTCAATATCTCATCAATGCTCTATACTATCAAAC
Organism: Lachnospiraceae bacterium; assembly: GCA_045641365.1. GTDB lineage: Bacteria > Bacillota > Clostridia > Lachnospirales > Lachnospiraceae > Colinaster. The sequence goes on along the minus strand of JAZUGT010000077.1, from coordinate 65,249 downwards.
AGACCTATAGCTGATTCAATTCCTCTCGCGACAAGTTCCGCGCGCATTTTAACTGCTGCTCCTGGAAGCGCACAGAGAATTATCATATCCTCATCCGTTATCTTCACATCATCAATTGCTTTGACCTCAATATCATATACACGTCTTACATTACTATCCGCATTTGTCACAACTACAGCCTCAATCTGATCCCTATAGCCATCTTCAATAAGCTTGTGTGTTGCATTCTCACCATAGTGACCAGCACCATAGATATATATCCTTCTATTTGCAATTAATCCTTCAATTATATTAAGCTTATTCTCCCAATCCTCTTCGACATTTCCCAGATTAGGATAATTCTTCTTAAGTTCCTCCACTGACGTTGATGCAACCCCGGCACATACTTCAACAGGTTCTGTCATAGTCAGTTCGAACCACTTTCTGTACTTACGATATGTATCCATATCAAACATTCCATTCAGCCTGTAACGAATGAACATCTCTCTGTTAAAACGCTTTATGTGAAGCTGCTCGGACTCTCGTATTACATCAACCTTATTGGTATATATGTCAGGAAGCTTCATTATCGTCTCAGGATAGCTTCTTGCCCACGTATCAAAGAAAACATTATTCCAGTAATGCCCCTTCTTGAGTGGTGATAATCTATGCCACTTAAGAGTATTGCCAAGAAGCAATCCCTTAAAAGAAGACAGCTTTGCTATCTGCTCTAGATAAAAGCCTACACAGAAGAAATAACCATGATTATCATCAAACTCATTGCCACCAATATACTTAAGCACTAGCTCTTCCCAGTTATGCTCGGCATCTAATAACGATCTCCTTATAATTGTAGATGCCATAAGAGACATTTCAAATGAACAGTTATTAAACCAGTCATCCGGGTCAAATGTAATATGATCCTCTCGCATATTTTCGCCAGGATTCGAGAACCTTATTATGTCATATCCATCATGAAGAACAGATATAACCCGCCTAATCATCTCCTCTGATATGGAAATCGCATCATTAATCATCCAGATATAATCATATTCTGAATTCTCCAGTTCCCTGTACATCTCAACAATCTTCATATCAATGCACAGACTACTATCCAGCCTTCTATAACCTATATCAACTGAATGCTTCTCACACATCGCACGAATTACGTCATATGTATCATCGCTCTCACTTGAATCGTAGTAGCATATATCAAGATCATATCTCTTATAGTATGGCAATTCATATTCCAGAGCATCTTTTACTATCTCGGGTCTGTCCTTTGTCGGAACACATATTAACAGTTTACTTTGTTCTTTGGGCAATGAACTCATGTATCTTCTCTCCACATGTACCATCAGTATTCTCTATTCCCATCGTCGCATACTTCCGCTGACGCTCAGGCATTAATTCTTCTTCTGTTGCATCCCTGAAGAAATTCATCATATCTGACATATTGAAGTGAAGCGCGTCTTCATAGAATACATAGCAGCCATTGCCACTCTGTACGCATCGAGACATAGCAGGAATAGCATCCACAATCTCCCTGGTTGTAAGTAGATCAGACACTTCAATCTCACCCGTCACCATATCAATAATATTCATTCTACCGTCATACATCGACTGTAACATCATATGACTTTCATCTGTATAGACAGCCGATGTAAAGTTATTTGGTCTGGCAAATGCTGTTCCCTTACGCTGACCCAGCTCATATGGGAAGTCAAGTTTCCACTGTCTTGCCTTGCAGGTATCTATCTCTATCTTAAGAAACATATTGGCAAGCGTTGGTATTGCAATTAGTTCATTACCATACCATGCCATTCTCAAAAATGATGGTCCGCTACTTCCTTCAAAAGCTGTTTTCTTAGGAATATATCCAGGAATATCAATATCTGCTGATTGCCATGTATAATCCTCTGTACTACACTTTACAATACTCATTCCATCCCAGCTTATTACCCACAGACTTTGACTTAGTGACTCATACCACAGATTTGCATATCTGACTCCATCCTGTCCGATCTTATGAATCTCTATGTCATTACTCTCGATATCAAAGCTGACTATCACATTGGTTCTAAGTGATAACATATATATCTTTCCCTTGACTATTATAGAGGATGAAAAGAGTGACTCATTTGGATATACGGCTAACTTCCTAAGCGCGCTGGAATCCCACTTATGCACATTAACCTCACCTGTCACGATGTCCACCGTATATATGTCATCACATCTTCCCGGAGTAATGCATACTTTCTCATTATAGTAGAACATTCCACCCTGCTCTTTCAGATCAATGCTCATCACCGGATCATCATAATCTTCATTCCATATATCCTCAGACATCTTATATGTAAGCACCGGATCCTTGGAAAATCTTGGATATACCTTAAGTACAGCCTTGTCTGGTACATCAACATGTGCTGCATAAAGTGAATGTATATCCCACTCAATCTTTCTGAATGGCTCTACGCTTCTACTATCAATATGGTACTTATATAGCATTCTTGTTGAACCATCATAGAACACAATCGAACCGTCTGGCATTCCGAAATTAACGGATCTCCATCTCCCCGACATATCGTCACAATATGATCCGGGAAGTCTTGGAAACAGCCTTAATCTGTCATCCTCATCTGGCTCATCTGTCACATAGTCATTAAGTATGAATACTGGCTTACCCATAATGCCAAAGAGATTCTGCATAGATGATACATCACCCATGAATGCATCTGTGCAGGCAATAGCCCTGTTGCTATCCTGGGTAGTATCATAGATACCAATGTTCTCAAGAATATACGCCTTTTCCATCTCCTCGTATGCGCCTAACAGATGTGGGCACATAGACTTTATAGTAGTCTTTACGAGAGGATGCGGTCTCCACCACAGAACCATCTCGGTATGTCTCTTAAAGTAATTGAACACCTGTCTCATCTTAAGGATATCCCGAAAGCCAATATTCAATATCTCGTTAAGTCCTGTATTATAAAGCACAACCTTACGCCCACGTATACGCTGTCTCCATTCTTCAGGCATGCTACGCTCGTTGCCCATCTTAATCATGGTATCAATCTTAGGAGAGCCAAGAGCCTCAACCTTCCATCTGCCATTCATGTTAAGGATCTGCTTCTTGGCATATTCCGAAGGAACGACAATACAGTCATAATTATTGTATGATCGGTGTCTGCAGTGAACATCCGGGAACTTCTCCCCTGTGAAGAAGTAAGGAACATATACCAGACAGTCTGTGCACTTCTTCAGATTATCCGAATAGAACTCCTCGGCAACCCTTGTCACTGTATTGGTCGCATCATATGGATTATGTATATATATTGCATCAGGGTGAACATCCTCAAGCGCATATGCCTTGAAGCCAGTCACTGGAATCCCTTCAAAGTATCCGCCTTCATATACCCAGTTGTTCTCTTCTTCAGAGCATTCCCTATAAGGAATAGGCATAACCACAGCATCCCACTCAGGGTCAGCAGCTACCGCCTCATATATTGATGCAAGCGAGTCCCACATACTATACTTGTATGGCAGAAAAACCGCGAGCTTCTTAGTCTCCATATTGCCAATTAATCCTGCAAGTCTACTGTGATCATCTGCAAGTCTCTCAAGTCCTGCAACTATCTCTTCCACAGCTCCATCTGGCTGTGATAATGCAAATATAGACTCACAGAGTTCTTCAAGTTCTCTGATAATATGTGAACTATCATATGAGCCAGAAGTCTTCTCGATAGTCTCACCAACAGCAATGATTGCTCCCTGCAGGGCGCTTAAGGTACCAACAAGTTCCTCTGCGTTCGCCTCACCGCTGATAGCTACATTGCGTACGATATTAATTATGTCTCCCGCGTTTTTCCAGGACTCAATAACTCTGTTCTTGACGAATATTGTCATGTTCTGTCTTCCTTCTCAGAGTGGACAACCCACTCAATATGCTGTATGTATACGGAGTATTCCACTCCCATCTCCTGAAGCTGCCTCTCAATCTCTCTGTAATAGAAGCTGCATATGATTACTTTCCTCTTGCTCGCAGGTATCTTAAGTATATCCTGCGGATTCTTAACAGGTATTCCCAGTCGGGTTCTGTCCCACTTACTCTCATCATTGTCTACAGTAAATGATGGCCTGTACTTTCTGCCCCACTTACGCATGTAGTCATCGAACATCTGTCCCGCACCGAAGAGAATTATCTCCTTGCCCTTAGTATCATTGAATATGCCTGTGAATATCTCCTCGTAGAATGTATATGGTCTGTCCGGATCCATTATTCCACTGTGCTTCGGTCTCTGCTCTTCTATTGGTGGAAGCTTCATATAATCACTTCCATAGAGTTCGAACAATACTCTCTCATAGCCTGCAGGGGCTGATATCATCCTGCCTTCGAATTCAAGCTTTACTGTATCTGCGAAGTCTGCTGACTTTAGCTGGCGGTATAGTTCAGGAGCAAATGATATATCTACAGACCCGTCTGCACTGTTAAGCGCATCGTTGTCACCCATGCAGGATAAGTTGATTAATCTCTCGCTAATATACTCTCTTGACATTAGTGTCGACGCAATCCTGTAATATGCATACTTAAGTGGATGAGCATGCTTAAGATCATAATTAGCATACTCTGCCTTAATCTTCGCATGTAACAGTCTAAAGCTGTGATGAACCTTTTCGCGCTTCTTAAGATATCTTCCATAATCAGAATATGACATCTCTATTGGATCTATATCCACCCAGATACCACCTCGAGACTTACAGTTAAGGAATGGCTCCTCTATTGCTGTAGTTCTGTCATCACATACTCTTATATTAGTTCTTAATATATCCGTGGAATTCCTGATAGTGTATATCGACATATACTCAGGAAGTTCTTCTTCTGCATATTTAGCAAAGAGCTCGAACTCTTCCCTTAACATTCCTATATCAAGATCATCATCCCATGGAATGAATCCCTTATGCCTTACTGCGCCGAGAAGAGTTCCATACATCGCATAATACTTAAGTCCATGCCTGTTACATATCTTCTCAATCTCGTCGAGTATATTAAGCTCTGCTTCCCATACTCTGCGTTGCCTGTCATCAGGTACATACATGCTCTTCACAGCTGACTTCTTCTTAGCCGCCTCAAGTTCCTCCCATGTTGGCAGTGTTGCCTCGTCGAGGAATCTATAATCGGTCACGCCCATCTCAATCAACTGGGCCGATATCTCCCTGCCATAGTTGGATGCAATAAGCACACACAGCTTCTCTCTTGGCACTTCAAGAATAGCCCTGGGATCTCTTATATCGATACCGCTAAGCTTACTGCCCCACTTACTGCTGTCATTGTCAACTATGAATGACGGCCACAGATTCTTAGGGAGTCTGTTAGGAGCACACTCATCCACATAGGATTCAAGGTAATGTCTTCCAACACCGCCTGCGCCAAAGAGAACTATTACAGGCTCCTGCCTCTCACCTGTTATCTGCCTGTATACACCATCCTTCTCAAGATTGACCTTAAGATCTGTAGAACTGACAATCTCTGTATATGGGAAGAATACAAGTTCTGATCCTTCAGCATTAAGTGCCGCCTCAAGCTCCGGCCATGCACCTGTATGATCAGATCCTGCAAAATGTGCATCATAGTGTAGTTCCTTAAAGGCATTCCACTTATCATGAAGATATGGTGTAACAGCGATAGCCTTATCTACATACTTACACTGTGCCACTATCTCAAGTCGATCCTCGAATGGCACAACAGGTGGCCTTAACTTATAGCTCGTATATACCTCGTCCGTAACAACTCCAGCTATAAGGTACTCACACTTGTCCTTTGAATTCTTAAGCAGATTCAGATGACCTCTGTGGAACATATCGAATGCGCCCGGACAATATCCAATTTTATACTTCTTCTCTTCACTCATATTAGTGCTCCATCAATTCTGGCCAAATCGTAGAATAACTTATACTGATTCCAGTTATGAATATCCTCCTGGAACTTCATCTCTTCCTCCTCGTAGTATTGCCAGACATCAGTCATATGATATCTCTCATATACCTCATTAACAGGAAGTATATCCTCAAGTCCAGGTGTATAGCAGTACAGATACTTGATTCCTCTATACATTACATATCCCGCAGGACAATTATCTCTTGTGAACTCCTGATCAAAATAGATGAATCTGTCTTCACCTGCATTGATAAAAATGTTGAGAGGCATAAGCTCCATATAGCACTTCTTAAGAACTATCCCCCAGGACGAACGCCTGGCTGGATATCTGTCAAATGCCTCATCTATTGTCTCTGATTCATCAGATGAACGAAGTATATCAGCATAGATTCTGTCAAGCAGTACGATAATCTGCTCTCTGTCTGAAGAGGCTGCCAGTTCTCTTATATATGCTGATAGTGTAGGCAGTCCCACATATGGCATCCTGATGCTGCCATCCTCTACAGTCTGATCTACTACAGAAATCCCTCTGCCTGTCAGAGCTTCTGAGTTACTAATTATCGCCTCTGTTGATTCTCTTCCCTCTGAGTACAATGGGCTCTTCTCAACGTGAGTTCCTTCATTTTTAGCGATAATACGGGTAGTAAAGCTACATCTCTTTCCTCGGTCGTATGACAGTGTGGCATACTCTACAGCTTCGCCTGTATCAGGCGCATCACTTCGACTACATTCAACGATGAATGAATTGGCAAATGCAGGGAACGAATCGTTATCAATTACACCTGCATAGAGATCAGCCTCTCTTGCAATCAGCTTGTCATACGTAAGATGATACGGCAGAAGCCTCTCTGTAACATCTCTGCCCGGAAGATGACTATCTGAATATATCATCTGTGGAAGCTTATAATCCGGAAGCGGATAATAGACTCTGTCACTTCTAAGTCCCACTCTGTCGATTACGTCCAGCAGTTCCACCCTTGTAAACTCATATCCCTTGGTCCCCTGTGGATACCCCTTAAGACTGTCAAAAGCTCTTCCTGTCTGTCTATTGAGATCACCGCACAGATATCTGAGTCCAAGTCTGTTGTCTTCTGCTATCAGAATCCTTCCCGTACTGTTAAGCAGTGATGAAATCCGGCTCAGGTAGCTGATATATGGGCTTCGATTCTTCATGTCAGCCCTGTCACCCTGCATACATAAGACTCCGGGAAGAATAATATAATCAAATCCCTCTGAACCATCACTTAGCGCTTCCGCGCGTATGGCTTCGAAGAACTCTTCGTCTGCTATATTACCGGCATACACCTTCAGGTTATCGTGCTCCTCATATCGTGCACATATGCTTTCGGCTCGAAACAGCCTCATCTCTGTAGCTGTCACATCATATCCTCTTTCACAGAGGAATCCTGCGTAGGTCCCGTATCCTGCGCCTATCACAAGTGCCTTAGGGCTTACTCCGCCTGGTTCTGCACATCTGAAAGGATACCAGCTTATCGCTCCTACTGACATGTCTGTCAGATTATAAAAAGTCTGGAGACCTCTCTCGTCAGACATGTACTCGTCATATGATCTGGTATGATACTTATCAATATATTCTCTTGTCCTGACATCCTCATCTGTCCTGTTCTCTACAGGAACTGCAGAAGAATATATATGTAAATGTGCCATATAAGCCTCACGCTAATTCAACGAACTCATATCTCTCGTAATAGATCTTGTCTTCCGGAACTCCCCACTCAACAAGGTCGCATGCTATATCCATAGCAACATCTTCATTAACCAGTGCGATGATTATCTGCTCGAAATCATAGTCTGCTACATTGACAGGATTGTCACATATGCCATCTCTTGTAGTAAACTTCCTGTCCAGCCAGGCTACAATATCTACATCCTTACTCGCGCTTAGGTCTCTATAGAGACATCCGCCAACGTCACCAGCACCATATATTGCAATCCTGCTCTTAAGCTTATCTGTGCTTATCCTGTATGTATGTGGCCCGGCTATTCTGTCACGCCAGTACTCTTCAAGCTTCTTATTGTTGTCAGCCAGATACTTCCCATAGCTTTCACCAAGCTGTCTCTTAGTCTCCTCGGATGCGCGCTTGTAAGAAAAGTAGAAGCACGAACTGTTGATACTGATAAAGCCCTTCTTCGCGTTCTCCTCTATCATCTCCTGGGTAATATCAGGTGCGAATTCATTGATACTGTCATCCCCAAAGAATGTATTGGATATTGGCATCTTCGCTATATAATCAAGCATCTCTCCATCTTCTTCATCTGTAAGATAATTGAAGTATAATCTGCCGATCTTATCTGCACCCTCTGCGCCTGCCAGTTCCATATACCCTCTGACTGTGGCAATCACAGCATCTACATAGTCCCCGTAACCGTAGGCAGTCATCACATCCACATCATCGTCGTCAAGCACCGGTGTTATGATGCCATCTATGTCTTCATATCCTACTGTTCTGCCTTCGAGCGCTCTTGTCAGCGTCTCGATTACTGTGGCCTTCTGTGAATCAATTGCAATACAGTCGTAGAACTCATTGTCAGTATCTATATCACACAGTCTTGAATAGAATAGCGATATCATATCTATCCCAAGCTTCTGCCTGATATAGTTCGTTATCATATCCTGTGTTCTGCCCGTTCCAAATGCTTCCACAAATGCGGCCTTTTTACCGGATATACACAGTTCCTGCTTAAGATAAGCCTCAACGAGCTTACATTCCGCTGAATTGTCTCTTATCAGAATGCTCTTAAGCATCTTGCTATTGTTAATTGCCTCGTATGAGGCCCCATCAATACTTCCATCCCATCTGAGCCGCTCGGTCACGTCTGTATCTTCAAGACCAAGACACCCAGCAACAACATCTGCTGACAGATTCAGGCAGTTTGCAATATCATCTATACTGTATCCACCGCCATTGACTGCGGCTTCAATATATCTTCGTATATCATATGTATCTTCATCGCCAAGAACCACTGGCCTCCATGATCGCCTTGATCCATAGATATATCTGACATTCATGTCATATCCGAGATGTTCACTCAGGCATCTCATAATCTCATATATAATTGCTCCATCGCGAGCCACACAGTACACATCCTTAATGCCTCTATGCTTACAGAGCTCAAGTGACCACACAGAATACTGGAAAAGAATCGCTGCTCCATAGCTGCTTCCAAGATTAACTGCGGTGTTATTGCCCATGCGAACTCTCGTAAGCTTACTGCAGCCTGTGAACATCTGCAGGTTAGGCTGATACTCTCTGTCCTTAAGGATATCCTGCTCACATCCAAGCAGTCTGCAATCGCTGTATTCTACCGTCTGTATACCAAGTGACTTTGGAATACTGATATCTGCCACAGTGTCATCTCCTGTGTGTATCCATTCACTGTATCTGACCAGATTATCACGTCGAACATATCTATAGAGATTACCTGTCTCTTTAAGAGCCTTGCAGTCACAGGATACGTATATTGGGATACTCTCGAATACCTGGTTGCACTTCACAAGCATCCTCCTGATATCCTCTGTATGTATATACATATCAGATATAAGAACTACCCTGTCGCCACTATTGATCCTGTCAATCAGAATATTAATATTGGACTCAATTCCTACAACATTCTCATACTCTGTAGATAATTCCAACGCCATAAGATAGTCTGCGTCATCATCGCTAAGAGCCGTCATACGCTTCATACATGCGTAGATATATTCTATTGTCACTTCTTCAGATTTAGACCAGTCTCTGGTCGCAGCAGCAGTCGCAAAGGCCTTAAGCCTGATATCATAGAAATCGCCACACAGCCTATCTGCAATATCTGGCCTGTCAGCCATAATTCTGTCTCCTACTATTGCAAATATGCCCTGTGGTGTACCAGTTCGTCTGGTTATAAGAGTATCAAATATATCAAAACTATATATTGCTCTTCCCATTGCTGCCTCGCCAATCTGCTCCATATCGATACGCATAGTTATCACTATTTATATCGGCTTTTTCTCTATATTTATTAATATTATCAATCCTGATTCCCCCATATTATTTCATACTTTTTGCATTTAATAAAACATAAGAGTACTCTGACAGAGTACTCTTATCAATCAACTCGCGTATTATGTTATATAGTTACTTTTCTCACTATGAGATACCTTATATCTCGCTTATCTCCGACTTAAACTGACTGGATGCATGCACTACCAGCTCCTGAGCCATATCTGAACACTCCTTAGCTCTGGCTGTATCCCCAATGCTCTCATATATAACGCTCATAGCATTAAGTGGAAAATACGTATTCATACCCTGTATAAACTGCCTTGGTGCTTCTGTAGCCTCAGCAAACATTCTGATAGCCATATCGTTATCGCCTGTAGCAAAGTATGCCTGGCCAAGAGTGAAGAGATAGTCTGCTACATCTGACAATTCATCATAAAGCCCCTCAAGCGATAGTGCCTCATCATATTTCCCAAGCTCCATGGCTGACTTGCCATAGCCTACAAGAAGCCTCTCTGTATATGGCGCATCCATCGGTGGATCCAGACTTATCGCCTTGGCCCTAACCGCATGCGCATCCTCTGTCCTTCCAAGTGCTGCATACGATTGCGACAATTGGAAGTATGTGTATGGATTATCAGGGTCTTCCTCAAGATCCATTAGTAGCAGCTTGATGTTGCGCTCATCTTTTGATGAATCCGAATTGTTATCTTTTAGATATCCATAATGTACTGCGCTTATGTGAAGCCTAGCTACAGCCTTTTTTTCGCCATCAAGTCTTCTAATCTGCTCATGAATTCTACCTTCGAAATGAGCATACTTCTTACTATAGATCCTTGTAACATTAATGTATTCTCTGCTTGTACTATTTTCATCACCAAGCAGATTGGCAACCTCTATATCTCCCATGCCATATGGATGTTCCTTAAAGAGTTCCAATATTTCCCCAGGATAAGCCTCTGACAGATACTCATCTGCATCTATTACAAAAATGATATCATTTTTTGCTTTCTTAGCCGCAAAGTTCCTTGCCTTGGAGAAATCATCACACCAGTCATAGTGATAGACCGAATTCGTGTACTTCTTGGCAATCTCCACAGTCTGATCCGACGAACCAGTATCAACGACTACAACTTCCCAGTCATAGCCCTGCAGGTGCTTTAGGCATCCTTCTATGTACTTTTCTTCATTTTTTGCAATAATGCATACTGATATTGGAATCATATATCATTCCCTCATACTCAATCATAGCCTTCACATGGTAGACACAATTGGTCACACCTGGCCCTCTAATACTAAAACAGGGAGGACATCTGTCCTCCCTATAGTTATCATTTTGATTAAGCTATCTATATTAGCCCTGAAGAAGCGAAAGTACTCCCTGGTTAGACTGATTAGCCTGTGCAAGCATTGACTGTCCTGCCTGAGCAAGGATGTTGTTGTTAGAGTACTTAACCATCTCTGAAGCCATGTCTGTATCACGGATAGCTGACTCAGCACTTGTTGTATTCTCAACTACGTTATCTAAGTTGTTGATTGTATGCTCAAGTCTGTTCTGAATAGCACCGAGTGCAGATCTCTGTGTAGAAACCTTCTGGATAGCTTCCTTGATTGTATCAATAGCCTTAAGAGCGTTAGAGTCGTCTGGACCATCAACCTTGATGAAGTTAACGCCAAGTCCTCTAGCTGACATAGAGTCAAGATTAAGTGCGATCTGGTTGTTACCAGTTGCATCAGCACCAACCTGAAGACTTAAGTTAAGTGAAGCCATCTTATCCTTTGTTGCTGAGATGTCGTTCTCATCAAGAACTTCAAGGTTACCAACTGCATCATATACCTGCTTAGCATCACCACGAACTGCAACTGACTCAGAACCTGCTGCACCTGAACCTGAGAAGTAATTCTCAAGAGCGTTAGCAGAGATCTTGTTGCCATCCTTATCATAGTATGCTGCCATAGCTGCTGTACTCTTTGTAGCTGTGATAGCAGATGCTGTAATTGTTGCTGCAGTACTTACATTCTTATTAGTAGTTGTTGCTTCAACACCACCTGTAAGTGCTATATTATCAAAAAGTGTATTGCCATCAAGGTCCTTAATTGAGAAAGCACCAGTTGTGCCTGTTGTAGTACCTTCAATCACGTACTTATCAGCAAGCGCTCCAGTAAGCTGAATTGTATATCCGCTTGAAGCCGCACCTACAATATCATCATATGTCGAAGACCATGTAATACCAACACCCTGATCTCTGAACGACTTCATAAGTTCATTGATCTCATCCTGGATCTTAGTAGTTGTTGCAGACTCTGCTTCCCATGATGTTCCAATAGAAAGATTTGTAGCAGGATCAGCCGCGAATGTTGCCTTACCTGTCTCTGCATTAGCGAATGTCTTGTATGCGAAATTGTAGCTCTTCTCTGCGCTCTTGTCACCCTTAAGTAAGTAGCTCTCATTGAACTTTGTTGTCTCAGCAACACGATCAATCTCAGTAGAGAGCTGATCGATCTCGTTCTGGATGTAAGATCTGTCATCCATACTGTTAGTTCCGTTAGCTGCCTTAACTGCAAGCTCGTTCATTCTCTGAAGCATATCCTGTACTTCACCAAGTGCACCTTCTGCTGTCTGCACTGCTGAAATACCATCCTGAGCATTAGCTGAAGCCTGTGTAAGACCTCTGATCTGCTTACGCATCTTCTCACTGATCGAAAGACCTGCTGCATCATCTGCTGCACGGTTAATCTTGTAACCAGATGAAAGCTTCTCTGTTGACTTTGCCTGTGACTTTGTTGTGATTCCTAACGTTCTGTTAGAATTCATTGCTGTAAGATTGTGCTGTACTACCATAATAAGATTCCTCCTTGAAATGCTTTCCTGCATTCATATCCATATCTACAGTTACTTTATTTCAATATCAGCTGCTGTACTGACATTGCTTTCACATTATATATCGACCAAGTGATTAATTACTTAACCCCTTTTTTGAAAAAAATTTATTTTTTCTGAATAGGCCTGTAAATAAGCGATCTTGTCGCATATATAATGCAGTAACTGAATGCAGTTCCTTCTATATATTATACATTATCCTAATGGTATTATAAACACTATATATATATTTATTTATATAAAAGAAAAAACTATTTATTTATATAAAAGAAAAAACCCGGATGATTCCGGGTTTGTTTTCTTCTTATTATGGTTGTAGTTATCTGTAATTAGTCAAAGCACCAGCACATGCTCCTAATAGACTTCTTACAGTTAACTCCCGCCGCCTAAGCGGCGGAAGCTGTTATAAAAAATCTGATTAAGTTATCAATTAACCTAAGAGAGAAAGTACTCCCTGGTTAGACTGATTAGCCTGTGCAAGCATAGCCTGACCTGCCTGAGCAAGGATATTGTTGTTAGAGAACTTAACCATCTCTGAAGCCATATCTGTATCACGGATAGCTGACTCAGCGCTTGTTGTATTCTCAACTACGTTATCTAAGTTGTTGATTGTGTGCTCAAGTCTGTTCTGAACAGCACCGAGTGAAGATCTCTGTGTTGAAACCTTCTGGATTGCTGTCTTGATTGTGTCGATAGCCTTAAGGGCATTAGAGTCGTCAGAACCGTCAACCTTAATGAAGTTAACGCCAAGGCTCTTAGCTGTCATTGCTTCGATGTTCATGCTGATCTGGTTGTTACCAGTTGCATCAGCACCAACGTGAAGACCAACTGCAAGAGAAGCTGTCTTATCCTTAGATGCTGCTACATCACTAGCATTAAGCTCTTCAAGGTTACCAACTGCATCATATACCTGCTTAGCATCACCACGAACTGCAACTGACTCAGAACCTGCTGCACCTGAACCTGAGAAGTAGTTCTCAAGATCGTTAGCAGAGATCTTATTGCCATCCTTATCATAGTATGCTGCTACAGAATCTGTGCTCTTTGTAGCTGTAATAGCTGAAGCTGTGATTGTTGCAGATGTTGTTGCACTTTCAGCATTGCTTGTTGCAGCTGTACCACCTGTGATCGAGATGTTGTCGATAAGCGTGTTACCGTCAAGATCTGAAATCTTGAAAGCACCTGTCATAGTTGTTGTTCCAGTTGTTGTTCCTTCGATTGTATACTTGTCGGCAAGTGCGCCTGTAAGCTCTAATGTATATGAGCTTGAAGCTGCCTGTGTTGTATCGTCCCAAGTTGTTGTGAACTTAACACTAACACCCTGATCTCTGAAAGACTTCATAAGCTCATTGAGCTCATCCTGAACCTTTGCATTAGCTGGTGCCTCAGCTGTCCATGATGTACCAACTGAAAGTCCTGTTGCTGCATCTGCTGTAAATGTTGCCTGACCAAGTTCCTGAGCGTTGAATTTGTCATAAGCGAAGCTATAACCCTTCTCTGCGCCCTTGTTACCCTTTAACAGATATGTCTCGTTGAACTTTGTTGTCTCAGCAACACGGTCGATCTCAGTAGAGAGCTGATCGATCTCGTTCTGGATATACATTCTATCATTCTCACTGTTAGTTCCGTTAGCTGCCTTAACTGCAAGCTCGTTCATTCTCTGAAGCATGTCCTGAACTTCGTTCAGTGCACCTTCTGCTGTCTGTACTGCTGAGATACCGTCCTGAGCGTTAGCTGAAGCCTGTGTAAGACCTCTGATCTGCTTACGCATCTTCTCACTGATTGAAAGACCTGCTGCATCATCTGCTGCTCTGTTGATCTTGTAACCAGATGAAAGCTTCTCTGTAGACTTTGCCTGAGAGCTTGATGTAAGTCCTAACATTCTGTTAGAGTTCATTGCTTTAAGATTGTGCTGTACTACCATAATAGTTACCTCCTTGTTTTTTCAGTGCACATCCTTGTGCATCCGTTGCTTAATTAATAAGTAAATCTATAGTAACCGACCTGCCTCGTTCATCGGGCCCTGACGCCCGAGCCAGACCGGCTCTATACAATGTAATTAAACAAAATACTATGGTGTATTCCGTATTAAATTGTAGGTAAGAATTGTTTTCTTACACCTATTATATCGACTTAGTGTAACAAAACTTTAGTACTTTTTGCATATTTTTTTGTTTTTTTGCAACTTTTATTTTTAGCCACTATATAATGTGGCGCTGCATCCATTAATACACAAGAAATCCGATGGAATGCACTTCTTCCATCGGATCATCCGTACTTATATCTGATCTAGTCACACTTCCGAGTTATACTCCTGCGATATCCTTCACCACTTCGCCTCCGATAATTAGTCCCACCGCAGATGGCACCCATGCTACGGATGCAGGTGTTCGTCCCATGCCGCTATCAGCTGCAGGCTCTTCAGAATACACACACTTAAGCGATTTTACCCCTCGTGCCTTAAGTTCCCTTCGCATAACCTTCGCAAGCGGGCATACCTTCGTATCATATATATCTGCAACGCGGAAGTCTGTCGCCGACAGCTTATTACCTGCGCCCATCGATGATATAACAGGCACCCCTGCCTCATTTGCCTTAAGCACAAGCTCTATCTTGCCAGTCACGGTATCTATCGCATCTACCACATAGTCATATGAGGCAAAATCAAACGACTCTGAAGTATCTGGCAGAAAGAACTCTCTGATTGCATCTACCTGACACTCAGGATTAATATCCAGAATGCGCTCCTTCATAATATCGACCTTCGCTCTTCCTGTTGTTGATCTTGTCGCCACGAGCTGTCTGTTGATATTACTTGGCTCTACGACATCAGCATCAACCAGGGTGAGTCTCCCTACACCGCTTCGTGCAAGCACTTCCACGACATGTCCGCCTACACCACCGATGCCGAATACTGCCACATGACTACTATTAAGCTTATCGATAGCAGCTTCGCCAAGCACTGCTGCCGTCCTTACGAGTTCTTCTCTGATCATACTACGCTATCACCATTATGCTTCCAAGTGCTTCTACTGTTCTTACAGTCCCATCTCTAAGCACATTACGCTATCACCATTATGCTTACAAGTTCTGCTACTGTTCTTACAGGCCCATCTCTAAGTGCACTACTTCTTCCTAATAATATACTTACAGATAGGATTACCTATAGAAGAGAACTTCTCTTCATACTCCGTCATGATATTCCCTTCCATCATCTCTTCATTATTATGAAGATCGAAAGTGGACTGTATCAGTTCAAAGCCTCCTGCCTCCACTTCCTCAAGTGCAAAATCAAACAGCACTCGGTTATCTGTCTTAAATTCAATCATCCCGCCATCTTCAAGAACGCCTGCGAATCTTCCTAAGAATTGTCTTGATGGAAGGCGTCTCTTGGCATGTCTGTCCTTTGGCCAAGGATCCGAGAAGTTGAGATATATCTTCTCCACCTCGCCCTTATCAAAGACACTCTCTATTGTTGCTGCATCCATCAGGATGAATCTTAGATTAGATAATTCTCGTTCTTCCATCTTCTGCAGTGCTCTAAGAAGTACCGATGAATACATCTCTATTCCTATATAATTAATATCAGGATGGGCTTCGGCCATGTCCATCATGAAGCGACCCTTTCCCATTCCTACTTCTATATGTATTGGCGCATTGTCAGTAAAGACCTCCTGCCAGCGTCCCTTCTGCCCTTCTGGATCCTGTATGACAAATCTGTTGCTCGCCACCATCTCTTCGGCACCCTTAATATGTCGTAATCTCAATCTCGTTCTCCTTTAACAATCCCAGACTCGCCTGGGCTGCCTTCTCTTCCTATAACACTAATGCCTCGCCAACTGGCAAGGCACTATGTATCTTCTATAAATATATCTAGACTATAATATGCATGTAATGGCCAGTCTGGTACATCACCATCAGGCTATACAATTCTTCTGACTGATAATATAGGCTTGTATGTTGCAGTTCCATACTTGATTCCGGTTGAAGGTGTACTGGCATGTACAATTCTTCCTCCTCCAAGATACAGGGCAACATGGCCTGCGTAGCAGATAATGTCTCCTGGCTGCGCATCTGCATAGCTTACTTCTCTTCCAGCGCTTCTCTGTCCTGTTGAATTACGAGGAAGTGAATATCCAAAATCTCTATATACGGCAAGTGTGAATCCAGAACAGTCACAGCCCTTGGTAAGGGAGGTTCCTCCTGGAACATAAGGATTACCGACGAATCTGCAGGCATAAGATGCAACCTCCTTACCTGATGCACTTCCCGGTGATCCGCTGATTACCTCGGAAGAATCAACAGTACCCTTTCCATTCTTGCCAGTATTGCCATTTTTAGCGCTCTCTGCCGCAAGCTTCTTGGCTGCTTCTGCCTCGAGCTGCTTGATTGTATTGTTCTGCTGCTTAATCTTAGCCTTAAAGGCAGCTGCCTCCTGCTTTGCCTTGGCTATCTGGTTATCAAAGTCTTCTGCTCTGGCCTTCTTCTCTTCCATGAGTTCATCGAGCTCAGCCTTCTCAACCTCAAGTTCATACTTGCTTGTCTCAAGCTCTTCCTGCTCTTCTTCCAGAGCCGCCTTAGCCTCGGCTACAGCTTCCTTGGCTTCCTTGTACTTCTCAAGCATCTCTCTGTCGTACTCATAGAGCTTCTCGACATAGTCTGACTTGTTGACAATATCAGAAAGACTCTTGGCCTCAACAAGCATCTGAACGTAAGAATAGTCACCCTTCTCATACATGAACTTGACACGCTTCTTCATCGCATCATACTGGGCTTCTTCCTCTGCCTTAGCCTCTTCGTACTCCTGCTTCTTAATCTCAATCTTCTCTTCGATCTCAACTATCTCTTCTTCAATAAGGCTTACAGATGCGATTACCTCGACAAGCTGTTCATCAAGCTCCGCTATCTCATCCTCTAACGCGTCCTTCTCTTTAGCCAGATTACTAACCTTGCTATTGGCTGCATCTAACTGCTTCTGAGTCTCCTTCTGCTGCTTCTTAATCTCAGAAACAGTAGTCGCATTAACGCTCATTGGAACAGATATTATCATTATTATACATAGAATATAAGCTAGTAATCTTCTCAATACCGCTCTCCTATAATTCTACCCCTCTGCAATCGCCCAATAACCGGTTGCAGACAGGCATATTGTTATCTCTCCTACAGATCACAGTTATTAACTGTTCTTGGGAATGGAATTACGTCTCTGATATTGCCCATTCCTGTAAGATACATGATACATCTCTCAAATCCAAGGCCAAAGCCTGCATGTCTTGCAGAGCCATACTTTCTAAGATCAAGATAGAACTGATAATCTTCCTTATTAAGGCCCATCTCTTCCATTCTCTTCTCAAGAAGTTCAAGATTGTCCTCTCTCTGAGAACCACCGATAATCTCACCAATAGCAGGAACGAGACAGTCACATGCTGCAACAGTCTTGCCATCTTCATTAAGCTTCATGTAGAATGCCTTGATATCCTTAGGGTAATCAGTTACGAATACAGGACGCTTGAACTCCTGCTCTGTAAGATATCTCTCGTGCTCAGTCTGAAGATCACATCCCCAGAATACCTTATAATCAAACTTATCATTGTTCTTCTCAAGAATCTTAATTGCATCTGTATACGTAACATGACCAAATTCAGAGTTACATACATGCTCAAGTCTCTCGATAAGTCCTTTATCTATAAAATTATTGAAGAAGTTCATCTCCTCAGGACAGTTATCAAGTACATATCTGATAACATACTTAAGCATGCTCTCAGCAAGAATCATATCATCCTTAAGATCTGCGAAGCATATCTCTGGCTCAATCATCCAGAACTCTGATGCATGTCTTGTTGTGTTAGAATTCTCAGCTCTGAATGTAGGACCAAAAGTATATACATTTTTGAATGCAAATGCATATGTCTCTACGTTAAGCTGTCCACTAACAGTAAGGTTGGTTGGCTTACCATAGAAATCCTGTGAGTAATCAACATTACCCTTATCATCTGTAGGAAGATTGTTCATATCAAGAGTTGTAACCTGGAACATCTCTCCAGCGCCCTCACAGTCACTTCCTGTAATGATTGGTGTATGAACGTATACAAAGTCTCTCTCCTGGAAGAACTTATGTATTGCGTATGCAGCAACAGAACGTACACGGAATACTGCCTCAAATGTATTAGTTCTTGCACGAAGATGAGTTATAGTACGAAGATACTCAAATGTATGTCTCTTCTTCTGAAGTGGATAATCTGCAGTAGACTCGCCCTCGATAACCACCTCATCTGCCTGCATCTCAAATGGCTGCTTTGCATCTGGAGTAGCAACGATTGTACCTGTAGCAATAACTGCCGCACCAACATTAAGCTTGGTAATTGCTTCGAAATTATCAAGACCATCGGCATATACTACCTGAAGTGTCTCGAAAAATGTTCCATCATTGACAACTAAGAATCCAAATGTCTTGGAATCACGATTGCCTCTCAGCCAACCGCCTACGCTTACCTTCTTACCGATGTACTGTTCCTTGTCTCTGTATAGATCTCTAATGTTCGTTAATTCCATCTTCTTACCCTCAATCCTCTATGCTCTCTGTAATATCTGACTTCTCGATTATACTGTCCATAACCTTAATCTCGAGAAGATAGTTCCTGTAATCTTCCTCAGTTACGTTCTTCTTGAACTCCTCAACCGAACCATATCCGAGAGTTACTGCATCTGTGCTTACCTGATCTTCATACTCCTTGTCCGTTACGCTTATTCCCTCAAGGCGGGCAATCTTGGCACAGATAAGTGCATCCTTAACCATAAGCTTGGCCTGACTATCAATCTTGTCATTGTACTCATCCATGTTCATTGAATACATTGATGATATATAAGTCTCTATGTCAACATTATAATTCTGAGCCTTGGACTCATCCGCCTGCTTAAGCTGCTTGGTATAGTAATCAAGAAGTCCCTGTGGATACTCATCCTTAACCGTACACTTGTCAATAAGCGCTTCCATAGCCTTATCTCTAAGCTCTGTATCATAAGTTGTCTTCGCATTCTCGCTTAATCTGTTAAAAACGTATTCCTTAAACTGATCTACAGTTGTAACACCATCTACTGCCAGTGTCTGAACAAATTCATCATTAAGCTCTGGAGCCTTATTCTCACTGATATAATTGATTTTAACTGTGAATACAGTCTCCTGACCGGCAAGTTCAGCACTCTGGTACTGCTCAGGGAATGTAAGATTAAGCTCTACCTCATCACCTACGCTTGCACCAACAAGTCCATCCTCAAATCCAGGTATGAAATTGCCAGAACCGATTGTGAGATCGTATCCCTGTGCCGTTCCACCGTCAAAAGCGACCCCATTAAGAGTTCCCACATAATCAATATTGGCGATATCGCCTGTCTCAACAACAGTCTTATCACTTTTAACTGGCTGTGCGCTTGAGTTGAGCAGATAATCAATGTACTCATCAACAGTTGCATCTGTAGTCTCATCGAGAGGCTTCACTGCAAATGAAAGATTGTTGTAATCTCCTAACTCTGTCACATAATAATCAACGTCGATATCATCCAGGCTCAGACTATTATTGTCATACTTCTTGGCACCACATCCGGCAAGAAGTGCAACCATTGCTGTTCCCAGAAGAATCATTCCAACCTTCTTCTTCATAATATTATTCATTCTCCTCATTGTAAGCATCGAGATATGTAATGAAATCTTACGTGCTTCTTCCTATCTATATGCGCTTAATACCACATCTTGTGATTTTAACATATATAGACCACATATTAAAGAGTCTAGACAAATATTTCACACCTTTTTCACACGCATATTGAATTATTATCCCATTTCTTGTAGAATTCTTGTATACAAAATACAATATACAAAATACATTATACAATGTACAGTATACAATTTGAAAGGAAGTACAGGCTATGATTCTTCATGCATACGCTAAGATTAATCTTGCTCTTGATGTTCTTGGAAGAAGACCTAATGGCTATCATGATGTCAAGATGATCATGCAGTCCATCGGCGTCTATGACGAGATTACAATCGATAAGAATTCATCTGGAGAGATTACTATTATATGTGACGATGACAGACTCCCCTGCGACAAAAGCAATCTCATCTATAAGGCTGCGCGAAGCATACTTGATTATTGCAACTGCAGTGAAGGTGTGGATATTAGTCTTAAGAAGAATATTCCCATGGCCGCAGGCCTCGCTGGTGGAAGTGCCGATGCCGCTGCAACGCTAATCGGTGTTAATGCTCTCCTTAATCTTGGGCTTGATAATGTTACGCTTAGAGAGATTGGAGTGAAGCTTGGAGCAGATATTCCTTTCTGTATTGAAGGTGGAACGTATCTGTCCGAAGGAATCGGCGAGTTACTTACCAAGCTTCCTGATACTCCTGACTGCCATCTAGTTATAGCTAAGCCTGATATTGATGTGTCTACCAAGTTTGTATATGAGAATCTTAAGCTTGATGATTCCACAGTGCATCCGGATGTAGACAGCGCCATAGCAGGAATTGAGCGTGGAGATCTTGGTACTGTTATCGCCAATATGGCCAACCTTCTTGAGACCGTAACAGCAGATGCATATCCTGTTATTCACTCGATTGAACAGATTCTTCTATCTGAAGGAGCCATGGGCGCGATGATGAGCGGAAGTGGTCCTACTGTGTTCGGTATATTTGATAAAGAGAGTACGGCTTCCAGCGCACTTAATGCGCTTCTTTTGCAATATCCTGACATTGATGGTCATGTTACAAGGCTTTCCCGTCAGGGCGTGATTCAGATTGATAAGTAGGGGACAGGTGTTTATAAGGGCCAGAGTTTTATTAGGAACAGGTGCTTATAAGAGCCAGAGTTTTATTAGCGCCAGAGTTTTATTAGGGACAGGTGCTTATAGGAACATAGTTTTATAAGGAACAGGTGTTTATATGAAAGATTATATGCAGGCCAATTTGGATGCTTTTTTACCACTTAGAGATGTTGTATTCAAGACATTACGACAGGCCATACTTACAGGTGAACTTAAGCCAGGTGAACGACTTATGGAGATCCATCTTGCTCAAAAGCTTGGTGTATCACGTACTCCCATCCGAGAAGCCATACGACAGTTAGAGTTAGAGGGACTTGTCACGATGGTTCCAAGGCGTGGGGCACAGGTTGCCAGAATTACTGAAAAGAGCATGTCCGACGTGCTTGAGGTTAGACTTGCTCTTGATGAACTTGCAGTTGAACTGGCATGTGAGCGAATTACGGATGAAGAAATTGAGCGACTCAAGGATGCATGTACAGATTTTGAGTCTGCCGTTGCTACAGGCGACTCGAGGGAGATTGCAACTGCTGATGTCGCATATCATGATATAATCTTCGAATCTACGCGTAATCCAAGGCTCACACAGATGGTGAATAATCTGGCTGAGCAGATGTACCGATATCGATTCGAATACATTAAGGATAAGGCAATTCATTCTTCACTTGTTGAGGAGCATAAGCTTATATATGAAGCAATTGCTGCCAGAGACAAAGATAACGCGTGTAATCATATCCATACGCACATTGAAAACCAGGAAAAAGCGATAATTAAGCAGATTCAGCTTGAGCAGTAGACCTGTGAATTGGAGACAACATGAAAAAAGACGTATCTATCTCAATTAAGGGCATGCACTTTCAGAGCACTGAAGACGGTGGAAATATAGAGACAATATGGCAGGGACAGTATTATATTAAAAATGACGTGCGTTATATAATATATGATGAGCCTATAGAGGGAACTGACGAGACATGCAAAAGCATGATCAAGTTCGATCATTCGATGCTCAGCCTGTCCAAGAAAGGCCCGGTTAGTACCACCATGTTATTTAAGATTGGTGAGAAGAATCTGACCAATTATAATACCCCATTTGGGTCAATTGTAATTGGAATAGACACAAAGAATATTTCTTTTACAGAGTTTGAGGATTTAGTCAGGATCGACGTCAACTATTCGCTTGATGTTAATTACGAATTTCTCTCAGATTGCAACATTCATATTGAGATTAGAGAGCTTTGTGATGCTATTATCTAACAATTTCTGCACCAAAAAAGGAACTTCAGCGTTGAAGTTCCTTTTTTAATGAACAATATTACTTGTCGAGTTGCTACCGCTATGAGATGCAAGCCCTCAAGAACTTTTATTGTCTTTTTCATTTGCCAATTCACATATTATAATGTGCTTTTTAGACCATCGTTTGATTATCATTATATGCGCAGACTTATAGCGGCTTGGCTCCTGCCTTCTCCTGCGCCTTCTCTATTGCCTGTCTGAACTTGCTCTTCTTCTCAGGCTTATAGCGGCTTGGCTCCTGCCTTCTCCTGCGCCTTCTCTATTGCCTGTCTGAACTTGCTCTTCTTCTTCTCAGGCTGAGCAAGCTGCTTGCCATGAAGTCCCTTAACGCCTGTAATATAGATACCGCTTACTGTCGCCTTAACTTCCTTCTTAACTGGAACACTATCGAATATTGCAGCATCACATACCAAAGACATAACCTGTGGACCAACCTTAGCCTTAACTATTGGAAGCTTTGAACCTCTCATCAGCCTTGGGGTCTGATCAATAACTGCCTGTGGCAATCCTGCATCCTTAAGTTTCATTTTCTTTTTATCAATAATAAGCATAGATACTGTCTGCTTATAAGCATCCATCTGCTCCTGCTGTTCCTGCTGTCTTGCCTGTGCCTTCTTGCCAAGGAAATAGAGAACCGCAATAGCAACTGCCATTATAACAAGTATTACTATAGCTATAATCCAACCTGTACTCACGTAAGATACCTCCTAGTTCTTTCACTTACGCCATTATATCAATGAATACGGTTTTTTTCAAATTTTTATTATTTTTCTTCTGTTTAGTTTGTTTTTTGCGACATATACCCTGTTTTGATTTGTTTTGCTGGGCATATAGCTTATTTTGTTGGTTTTTGCCCTGATTCTGTTTTAATTGCAGGGCATATAGCTTATTTTCTTAATTTTTGCCCTGCTTCAGTTTTAATTGCAGGGCATATATCCTGTTTTCTTAATTTTTGCCCTGCTTCAGTTTCAATTGCAGGGCATATATCCTGTTTTCTTAATTTTTGCCCTGCTTCAGTTTTAATTGCAGGGCATATATCCTGTTTTCCGCTTCTATGCCCTGTTACCATGCCTTACTTTGGGCATATAGCTCACTTTCTTATTTTTTGCCCTGCTTCAGTTTCAATTCCTGGGCATATATTTCATTTTCTTGTTTTTTGCCCCGATATCGCGTCTGCCACTGGGCATATAGCTTATTTTGCTCTTCTATGCCCTGCTTCCATGCTCTGCTTTGGGCATATAGCTCACTTTCTTATTTTTTGCCCTGCTTCAGTTTCAATTCCTGGGCATATATTTCATTTTCTTGTTTTTTGCCCTGATTCCACTTCAATAGCTGGGCATATATAAAAATCTCAACTGTTTTGCCCTTAATCTCCATAATTTCAGGCCAACAGCCCGCGAAAACAGGCCTAATATCCATAAATTTCAGCTAACAATTCATAAATAAGGCTTAATTTTTATTTGCCACATGCCGATATCAATAGTATCATAGAATAAGTATTAGATTACAAGGAGGTTGACCAACATGGAAGTAAACGGATTTACAAGTACAGTTGCTGCAGCATACAGCACATATGATTCTACACCTAAGAAGGTTAAGGAAGAGGCTGTTACAGAAGAAGCTACAGAAGCTACTCTCGATAATGGCGTAATATATGAAGCAAGCGAGAATACAGAGGCTGTCGAGGCTCCAAAGAAGCAGTATACTCCTAACACTGAGTTGATTGAAAAGCTTAAGGCTGAGGCTGAGCAGAGAACAGCACAGCTTAGAAGCATTGTTGAACAGCTTATCAGCGGTCAGGGTAATGCTCTTGGACAGGCAGATGACATCTGGAGTTTCTTACGCAAGGGAGAGTTCACAGTTGATCCTGCAACTAAGGCGCAGGCTGAAGCTGATATTGCAGAAGATGGATACTGGGGTGTTGAGCAGACATCAGACAGAATCCTTGATTTTGCCAAGGCTCTTACAGGTGGTGATCCTGACAAGATTGAAGAGATGAGAGAAGCCTTCAAGAAAGGATTTGAGCAGGCCACATCCACATGGGGAGACAAGTTGCCAGACATAAGTCAGAGAACTTACGAGGCTACAATGAAGAAATTCGACGATTGGGCAGCTGAAGCAACAGCTTAGTCCATCACAAATAATATCCAAAGAGGCACTATCGGTACATTTGCTACGATAGTGCCTCTTCGAGTCTATAGATATTTCTTTTTCGCCATTAATTCACATTCTTAATATACTGGTGTAATAGCCAGCATTCATATATACGATATTACTTTACACAGCCAATAATCTCATGAATATCTTCAATACTGTTCTTTTTCATGAATCTATCAATTCCATCAACCACTTCTTCGGTAAGATATGGATTCACAAAGTTCATTGCACCAACTGCGACAGCTGTTGCACCAGCCATAAGGAATTCGATTGCATCCTCCGCGCTCGCAATTCCGCCCATGCCGATAATAGGAATGTTAACTGCATTGGCACATTGATATACCATTCTTACGGCTATCGGCTTGATTGCAGGACCCGACATTCCACCAGTCTTATTGGCAATCGCAAATGCACGCCTGTTAATATCAATCTTCATTCCTGTCAGTGTATTAATCAGCGATATTGCGTCTGCCCCCGCAGCTTCCGCAGCTCTGGCCATCTCCGTTATGTCAGTAACATTAGGACTCAGCTTCATAATTATAGGCTTCTTTGACACATCCTTGATCTTCTTAGTTATATCAAAGACAGATTCAGCCTTCTGTCCAAAAGCAATTGCGCCTTCCTTGACATTAGGGCATGAGATATTGATTTCCATCATATCAACACTTGAGTCAGAAAGCTTCTCAACCACTTCGAGATAGTCTTCAACCGACTTTCCGCAGACATTAGCAATAATCTTAGTATCATACTTCTCAAGAAACGGAATATCTCTCTCCATAAATACATCAATTCCAGGATTCTGAAGTCCTATGGCATTAAGCATTCCACCATATACTTCCGTAACACGTGGAGTTGGATTACCTGGCCATGGTACGTTAGCCACGCCCTTGGTGACTACAGCGCCAAGCTTATTAAGATCAACAAATTCTCCATATTCCATTCCTGAGCCAAAAGTTCCAGAGGCTGTCATAACCGGATTCTTAAACTCAACCCCAGCAATATTAACACTCATATTAGCCATTAGATATCTACCTCCTTTGCCTCAAAAACAGGTCCATCTGTACATATTCTTGCATTATTAACATGTGAATGGTGATCAACACCTGTTGTCTTACATACACATCCCAGACATGCACCTACACCACATGCCATCTTCTCTTCCAGAGAAATATATGCATCAATGTTAGCATCCTGAGCATATGCCTTGATTGCTCTAAGCATAGGCATAGGGCCACATGCCATAATCATATCAGGTGTTACACCGTTTGCTTTCATTGCATCAATAACGTTGCCATGTGTACCAACTGAACCATCGTCAGTTGCTATTATAACGCGACCATACTGTTCAAGCTCTTCCTTAAAAAAGGTGTTGCAGTCTCTATATCCAACTACAATAGTAATATCAGAAGCAATTCTTCCTTCAGAATCATCAGAAAGCCCTGCAAGAACCTTGCCAAGCTGAAGTATTGGTGGAACACCAATTCCTCCTGCCATAAGAACCACCTTCTTATCCTTGGCTTTCTCTACAGGATATCCATTACCGAGTACTCCAAGAAGATTAACCCTTCTTCCAGTGCTGTAGTGCGAGAATTCATTAGTTCCCTTTCCTACAACTCTATATACAATACGCAACATGTTCTCCGAAGCCCTTACTTCACATATACTTATAGGTCTTGGAAGCAAAGTTGACTGATTTGCAGGATAAACACCAACGAACTGACCCGGTTTTGCGTCTTTCGCAAGATCAGTTTCAATCCACATACTAAAAATATCAGGTGCTATCTCTTCATTTCGTATAACCTGACCGGCTACTTTTCTCTTCATGTGCACATCTCCTTTTATATCTATTTTGCAAAATCTTCAAAAATAACCTTACCACAACATATAGTCATTACCACATCACCGGTAATTGTATCATTTATGAAAGGACTGTTGCTCGATTTTGAACAGAATTCAGTATGATTATGTATCTTTTCTGAGTCAAAAACGACCAAATCAGCCTGTCTGCCAATTGCAACTTCCCCTGCATTAATTCCATAAATTTCAGCTGGTTTTTTACTCAACTTGCAAAAAAGTTGCAAAAGTGACATCCTTCTCGTGCGAATTAGTGCGTTATATGATACTTTTAGTGAAGTTTCCAGCCCAATTATGCCACTCGGAGCATCTATTATTGCAAGATTCTTCTCATCAGCGCTATGAGGAGCATGATCAGTGGCTATAAAATCGATTGTTCCATCCTGCAAACCACAAATTATGGCCTCTCTGTCTTCTGCCGTTCTGAGCGGAGGATTCATTTTTGCAAGCGTACCATGTGTTATTGTATCTTCCTCCGTGAGTGCAATATGGTGTGGAGTTGCCTCAGCATATATATTGCTACCATTAGGCGACTTCTTGGCCTCTCTAATGAGTTCAACAGCTTCCTTTGTACTTATATGTTGAAAATTAACCTTGGCACCTGTCTCAAGTGCAAGCCTTATATCTCTGGCAACCATATCAATCTCAGCCTGTCTATCACTTCCACCAATACCGAAGTGTTGCGAAGCCTTGCCCCTGTTAACCCCGTTATTCTCAATATATTCAGGATTTTCCTCGTGAAAGCTTAGTATTGTATCATTTTTAACAGCTTCATTCATTGCTGCCCTGACCATCGCCTCATCCAGAATCGGAATTCCATCATCCGTAAAGCCAACCGCGCCATGAGCCTTGAGTTCAGCAAAGTCGTTAAGTTCCTTGCCTGCAAGGCTCTTGGTAATAGAAACGCATGTGTAGACGTTAATATTCGTCTCTTTTCCCTTATTAATCACATATTCCAGAGTCTCTATATTATCTACAACCGGCTTCGTATTAGCCATCAAAACAACGCTGGTAACGCCACCACGAGCCGCAGCAACTGAACCAGTGTGTATATCTTCCTTATATGTAAAGCCCGGATCTCTAAAATGTACATGAATATCAACAAGTCCAGGGCCTATAATCAGCCCGGTACAGTCATATTCAGTAACATCATTAGCTTCCGATACATCTATATGCTCCGAAATATCAGTTATTATCCCGTTGTCAATCACAATATCTCTCACAGCCTCAAGTCCTGAGGCAGGATCAACAACAAGTCCGTTCCTAAGTAATATCATAATACTTCCTTATTCTGCTCATACATTTCCATAACCATATCCTGCGCAAATGTATGAAGCTGCTTGAAATCATCCTTTGTAAAGTTCTGTGTCACAATTGGCTTGCCAAATCGTATGACAACATCCGTTTTTCTAATATACGGCTTATGATCTTCGAAGATTGCACCTGCATTGTTGATTGCAACAGGAATTACATTACACTTGCTCTTCTCGGCAACCTTAAAGCTTCCGCCCTTGAATGAAAGAAACTCTCCTTCAACCTTAGAGCGTGTTCCTTCTGGGAAAATAAAAACACTTGTACCGCTCTTAACATATTCTATAGCCTTTAAAATCGTCTGCATTCCCTGCTTTATATCGCTTCTATCAAGGAACAGACATCTAATGTACTTCATCCATACATTAAATATAGGAAACTTTCCCATCTCCTTCTTAGATACAAAGCACAATGGAGCCTTAACCTGAGAATATACGATAAGAATATCAATGATGCTTCTATGATTACCAACAAGAAGTGCGCCCTCCTCAGTTGGTATATTCTCTTCACCAATAACCGTAATCCTGGTTCCACAGACAAAAAGTATCGCTCTGAATGCCCACCTTATAATCGGCCTTGCAATAGCCTCTCTTTTACTCTCATCAAAAATTCCGATGATAGCAAGTACTCCAACAATTGGCAATCCCAATACAAGGAAAAGCACTACGAATATTGCTGCCAAAATTAGTCTGATCATATCCTCTCCGCCTTTCAATAGTTAATTTATAAATTAATTATATTATCCACAATGCTACTAAACTTCATTCCATTAGATGCCTTAACCAGCACAGAATCGCCATTTTTAAGGATTTGCGGCAATTCAGTTAGCGCTGCATCAACAGTTTCAAAATAATAGCTCTCAATCATATCACCGCCGCACACAGCATTATACATATGCTCTGACATCTGTCCGATGCAAACGATAACATCCGTTCTTTCAGCACAGTACGCTCCAACTTCAGCGTGCATATTCTCTGCACCGTCTCCGAGCTCAAACATGTCGCCCAGTATAGCCACCTTACGTCCTGTTGCCGTCGAAAGCAGCTCAATAGCCGACTTCATTGACACAGGATTCGCATTGTAACAGTCATCTATTATTACAAGATTCTTACCCTCTATGATATTACTACGACCTGATGTAGCCTTAACCGCTGCAATTCCTCTGGCAATACTGTCCGCATCCATCCCTACAGCTTCACCGACTGCCATTGCGGCCATTGCATTATATACCATATGCCTTCCAGGCAAAGGAATATCTGCCTGTACGTGTGCACCAGTAACTGCGCTACATAAAATAGCACCTGTTCCCAAAAGGCCTTTACTCTCTATATCCTTTGCACAGTAGGTATTTTCGCCATCAATTCCAAAGAAAAGAGGCTTTTTATCATTTACACTATCTACTGTTACAAGCTTATCATCATCGCCATTAAGTATAACAGTTGCATTCTTTGAAATATGATTGAAGCACTCTGTCTTGGCCTTAAGCACACCATCTCTGTCCCCAAGATACTCAAGATGACACTGACCAATATTAGTTATAACCATAATGTCAGGCCTAGATATCGCACTTAATCTGTCCATCTCACCAAAATGATTGATTCCCATCTCCAGCACGAGCATCTCATCATCTTCTGAAGCCTGAAGAATCGTAAGCGGCATTCCAACCTCATTATTGAAATTACCCTGAGTCTTGCATGTCTTAAAGCTCTGCTCAAGTACCGAAGCAATGAATTCCTTTGTACTTGTCTTGCCAACGCTTCCTGTTATTCCCACTACAGTAGCCTTGATCTGATCTCTATAATATCCTGCAACCTTCTTGAGTGCCTCGAATGAATCTTCAACAAGTATATATGGCCCAAAGTCACGTTCTGGCGCCTTCTCACATATTACGCCAAGGGCTCCCATCTCAAATACCTGTTCAATAAATGAGTGACCGTCGACTCTCGCCCCTCTTGTTGCAATGAATACCGTCCCCTTAATTACCTTGCGCGAATCAATAACAACACCCGTTGCACAATCCTCAGTATATGCTGTTTTTCCCCATACAAGACTACCATCACAGGCTCTGGCAATGTCTTCCAATGTCATATTTTTCATGGATTCCTCACTTCTCAAATGCCATATCAACAATCTTCTGGCAGAGGCTTGCAAAATCAACACCCGTTGCTGCTGCTTCCTGTGGCACAAGCGATGTCTGTGTCATTCCAGGAAGTGTATTGGCTTCAAGGCAGACCATCGAGCCGTCTGCTCTCATAAGAAAGTCCATTCTGGCGTATCCCTGAAGTCTGAGTGCCACAAACGCTCTCTCTGCATATGTCTGCATCTCTCTAGTCTTAATATCATCAATCTCAGCCGGACACGTCTCAACCGCCGAGCCAGCCTGATACTTATTCTTATAGTCATAGAAGCCATGAAGCGGTGCTATCTCTATGATTGGAAGAGCCTTTCCGTTCATTACACATACAGAGAACTCTCTTCCCTTAACATATTCTTCAACAACCACCTCTTCATCAAGAGCAAACGCCATATCAATTGCACTTGTGTATTCAGCCTCGTCATTACACATATAGACGCCCACGCTCGAGCCACCGCTACACGCCTTCACCACACATGGATATCCAATTGTATTGGTTGTATCATCACCTCTTCTGTAGTATCTGCCCTTGGCAACCGGAATTCCATTGTATGCCATCAATTCCTTGGCAATCTGCTTATTCATACAGATTGCTGAGCTTGTACAGCCTGTTCCGGTATATCTGATGCCCATTAGGTCAAAACATGCCTGAATCTTTCCATTCTCGCCATTCTCACCATGCAAAGCCATGAAAACAACATCCGCGTCATTACACAGCTTCAAAACGCCCGGTCCAAAGAATCCTGTATACTTAGGATCTCTCATCTTCTTAACGCTCTCGATATCAGGATTGTCAGCACTGATTCTGCTAATCGAAGCTGTCCAGTCTATGTCGGCATCAAAAGCCTTATCAGTATCCCCTTCATAACCCAGGTACACATCTAAAAGAATCGCCTTGTGACCAAGAGCTGAAAGCGCCTCATAGACATTCTTACCGCTCACTAACGATACGTCCCTTTCTGTACTGATTCCGCCTGCCAATACTACAATCTTCATGTAATCTCTCCTATTCCTGCTCTATATAGTCACTTCCAAGAATGAATAACATCTTGCCAAGCAATACTGCATTACTACTGATATCCTCCTGCGGATTCTGTGACATCTCCGCAAGATAATTGATTCTTCCCTCATTATTACCGCACAGATAGTGCAGATAATTGTACTCTATACTTGCATATTCATTACCCGAAAGCACGTAACTTACCAGCCCAAGCGCAATCATATTATCAAGTATCTGACTCTTCGTGCAGTCCGCAATGTCCTTCTGTACATAGAAACTGTCACGCGACGTGCTCATTGATATATCCGATGCTCGCTTCATGAAGTCGCCCATTATCTTCTCGCAGAGCTGATATTCTGTCTTAAACGAAGTATTGAGATATGCAATATTGCCCAGTATGAGATAGTCCTCATCCTTCCTGCTTATCTCTTCCATGTTCGCCGACAGGATACTGTTACGATAATTATACTGCCCCGTAAGCCTGTATAATTCACAAGCTGCATAGTATCTTGAATCCGCATCAGCACTGTCCCTGTAACGCTCGACATAGCTGTATGCCCTTGACGCAGACTGAATATACAACGATCTGTTAACGCCCACTTCATCGGGAAAATCTGTAATATACTGAGCCATTAGTCCAGCATACTGAGCTGTGGTCGCCAGGGATATCAACGAGGTCGGATCAAACACTGTTCCAGACTCCTTAGCTTTGACCTTGTAATCCTCCAGGTCATCTGGTGATACATACTCTGCATATATTCCACCAGTCCTTGCATCCTGCTGCGAGTAAAGATAGTCCATACACTTGCTGATATATGAGACATCTACGTCAGCTCCCTTATATATCTCAGATGTTGTCATCATAGCAGCTAAGGGATATATCATCTCTGAGTTGGTTATGTACTCATAATTCTTAATCTTATCAAGTGTATCCCTATATAGTCTTCTGTATACACCGGCATCAACCCTAAAGCTATCTGAATAGCCTACATCAGGCTGAAATATTCTATACTCGCCTTCTTCAGACAGGCTGCTGAAGTCACCAACATAAAGCTTATTCCCATCAGCTTCAGGATCGGACAGACAGCTTAATGTTCCAGAATATATGGCTTCATCACCGGATGCATCAAGAATTCCAAACTCATTCTGAAGGTCTTCACCATATACATAAAATACCTTCTTGGACGATGGCAGATAGCCTTCTTCATCAAGACAAATATGTGATACCTGAAGCTCTCTGACATAATTAAAGTCCGGCTCTATACCCATATTATCTATAGTATTCTCCATGGCTGGTTCTGCAGCTGGTGCAGTACCACATGCTGTCAGCGAAAATACTACCAATATGCATATGAGTATCCGGACAAATCTCATAACACTTCTCCAATCCAATAGTTATCTATATTATACAAGTTTATGGCATTGTTTGAAAGTAAATACACCCAATTTGAAGCAATAAATATTTAATATTACCTGTTGTTTTTTGTTGCGATATGCCGATATACATATTAGCTTAATTAATAAGTGCCATTCATAAGTTTGAAAGGAGCATTTTATTGAAGATTAATTCCTATGAAGTAGGAATGGAATCCGCAAGAACTTATAGTTCTAGTCAGGCACGGAAGCTTTCTCTGTCTTATAAAAGACAGGATTTCCAGGGTACATTCGCCAATCTGAGCGATACCTTTAACAATTCTGAGAATCACCAGATTGATTCAGGTGATAACACATCCTCCGACAGTATGACAAGCGAAGGAAGTGGATATGATGCAGCAATGGATGCCTTCAACTCTATGAAGAGTATTGATGGTGCCCCAGGCATCACCATTTCACATTCCCGGGATGTTGCACATACAGTCGACGAGTTCCGTCAACAGATAATCAGATATCTATGGCAGGCACTATTTGGCCGTGATTCACTGAAGGACAGATTCGGTGATTATGAAATGACACCAGCAAGCGGTGAAGGTATGTCCCTTCAGAGTAATAATATGATGTCGGTCAATATAACCTTCATATCACTCCACGGTTACGAAGAATATCAGTATACTGAATCAGAGGCAGTTTCATTTCACAGTAAAGGAAGTGTAGTTACTGAAGATGGACGCTCTATAGACTTCAACATGGATATCGAGATGAATCGTTCTTTCACTCAGTACGCATATAATGAATATGATTCAGTAGTTGCAATGTGTGATCCGCTTGTAATTAACTTTGACGGAGATGTTGCTGATCTGAGCGATCAGAAGATATTCTTTGATCTTGATGCAGACGGAGAGATGGACGAGATCTCCAATCTTGCCGCAGGAAATGGCTTTATTGCATTAGATAACAATCGTGATGGAATTATCAACGATGGTTCAGAACTATTTGGAACTAAATCAGGGGATGGTTTCGCTGATCTTGCAAAGTATGATCAGGACGGAAATGGGTGGATAGATGAAAACGATGCCATATTTGATGACCTGAAGATCTGGGTCGTC
Source organism: Lachnospiraceae bacterium (assembly GCA_045641365.1). GTDB lineage: Bacteria > Bacillota > Clostridia > Lachnospirales > Lachnospiraceae > Colinaster. The sequence goes on along the minus strand of JAZUGT010000077.1, from coordinate 31,407 downwards.
GATTCTAATGGAGACAGTCAGCTCTATACTCTGAAAGAAAAGAACGTAGGAGCTATCTATCTGGGCAATTCCAGCACCGACTATACTATCCGTTCAATGGAAAATGGTTCCGTTAATGGAGCAATCAGAAAAATGGGTGTATTCCTGTATGAGGATGGCACAGGCGTTGGCAATATATCGCATCTCGATATAGCAAATTAATTCATAATATAATTAATAGAACAAAAATTTAAAGCCGGATGACTAATCATCCGGCTTTATCTCTCTAATCAAACTACAGTAATTTCTTACTGCGTAGACCTTAAGGCATATCTTCCTTAAACTCTATTGTAGTTAATCAGACATCCTGCAAGGATAATCTTTCTCTCCTCATCAGTCATATCGCCAACAGTAAGATCGAATTCCTTCATCTCACCATTCTTTACAACATATGCCTTAATCACCTCTGTCTTGTTCTCAATCGCAGCCTTTATATCAGGAACAAACAGATAATCCAGATTCTCGAATGGAAGTGCTCCCTCCTTGATAATGAATGGAAGCATACCCCAGTTCATAAGATTACTACGATATCTCTTGGTAGCATACTCGTTAGCAATATTAGCCCATCCACCAAGTACCTTCTGGCATGAAGCAGCCTGTTCTCTGGCCGAACCGTCTCCTGGCTTAACTGCAAAGATTGTTGAACCATATCCAATACCATCGCTTACAGCACCTGGGAACTTAGTCTTAACAACGTCAAGCACTGGTGCAAGCTCTGGAACAGCCTTAGTTGCATCTTCACCGGCCATATGAGCCTCCTGAGCGCTTCTAAGCACCTTAGCTCTGCCTACGTACTCTGGATCCTTACGCGAAAGAGCAAACTCTGCAAGGCCAAGAGGATTAGAACGGAAGCTGCTTGTCTCTCCTGATGGAATAAGCTCATCTGTTGTTGTAACAGGATCATGAATCTCAGATACAACCTTAAGGAGAAGATTGTTAGGCAATTCACACATCTTAGGCCAATCCTTGATATTAGGACCAAACTTAATATCAACACTAGGATCAGGGACTCCCTTAGAATCAAATACTCTGTTCTTATAGATATTCTCATCGAAGAAGTACTTATACTCTCCAAACGAACCATCAAAGTCTGTTGCAGGAGTAAGATATCCCTTATTAGCCGCTGTTGCCGCAATAGATCTTGCATCCATAAGTGCAACTGAAGCAACCTGTCCATTCTGAACCTTAGAACCTTCTCTGTTAGGGAAGTTACGAGTACTATGTCTAATAGAGAATGCATTATTAGCAGGTGTATCACCAGCTCCAAAGCAAGGTCCACAGAAGGCTGTCTTGAGAATAGCTCCTGTCTCAAGAAGAGTAGCTGCACAGCCATTCTTCATAAGTTCCATATAGATTGGTGTAGAAGCAGGATATACATTAAGTGTAAACTCATCAGCACCAATATACTTGCCCTTAAGGATATCTGCTGCTGCACAGATATTCTCAAATCCACCACCTGCACAACCAGCAATTACACCCTGATCAACGTATAACTTGCCATTACGAATCTTATCCTGAAGAGAATAATCAATTGCATCACCAAAGCTAACCTTGGCACGCTCCTCAACCTCATGAAGAATATCCTTGAGATTAGCATTAACATCCTCGATTGTATATGCATTGCTTGGATGGAATGGCATTGCTATCATTGGCTTTAATTCTGACAGATTAATCTTGATAAGACCATCATAGTAAGCAACATCTCCAGGTGTAAGTTCTGCATAATCTTCGCTTCTTCCATGTATATCGTAGAATTCCTTAATTCTTTCATCTGTCTGCCATATACTTGAAAGACATGTAGTCTCTGTAGTCATAACATCAACACCAATTCTGAAGTCAGCGCTGAGGTTCTTTACGCCAGGTCCAACGAACTCAAGTACCTTATTCTTAACGTATCCATTGGCAAAAACTGCACCGATTAACGCAATTGCAACGTCCTGAGGTCCTACGCCCTTAACAGGCTCACCATCAAGATAAATAGCGATAACACCTGGTCTGTCAATATCATATGTCTGGTTAAGCAGCTGCTTTACAAGCTCTGGGCCGCCTTCACCCATAGCCATTGTACCAAGCGCACCGTATCTTGTATGTGAATCTGAACCGAGAATCATCTTGCCACCGCCTGCAAGCATCTCTCTTGCAAACTGATGAATTACTGCCTGATGAGGAGGTACATATACACCACCATACTTCTTAGCACATGTAAGTCCAAACATATGGTCATCTTCATTAATTGTTCCACCAACAGCACATAGGGAATTGTGACAGTTAGTAAGTACATATGGAATAGGGAACTTCTCAAGTCCTGAGGCTCTGGCTGTCTGAATAATACCTACAAAGGTAATATCATGGCTTGTAAGCTTATCGAACTTAATCTTAAGCTTATCCATATTGCCAGATGTGTTATGAGACTCAAGAATACCATAGCAAATAGTATTCTTAGCTGCATCGCAGGCTGTTGTGTCTATTCCGGTCTTGCTCTTAATTGCCGCTAATGCTTCGCTGCTATCTTCGATAATCTCAGTACCAGATAACAGATATGCACCACCCTTGGATAATGTAATCATCTCAGTTCTCCTTTTTGTTAATTTATAATTTAATATAAAGGTGCGCAATGCGCACCTTTATATCACCTTTGATATTTATGCTTTCTTTGTTCTCTTAGGTAACTTTACCTTATCAAGATGCCAGATATCATCTACATACTCCTGAATAGTTCTGTCCGATGTGAACTTACCAGAGCATGCTACATTAAGAATAGCAGCCTTAGCCCATCTGTCCTTATCCTTGTAGAACTCCTCAACCTTCTTCTGAGCCTCAGCATATGATCTGAAGTCCTTGAGAATGAAGTATCTGTCCGCTACATCTGTTGATTCTCTGTTAAGAAGTGAATTGTAAAGTGTACGGAATCTCTCATGATCATCTGGAGAATATGTACCATCTACAAGCTGATTAAGCACTCTTCTGATTCCTTCATCAGAATTGTAGATATCCATTGGATTGTATCCACCGTTATTCTCATAAGCAATAACCTCATCAGAGCTAAGTCCGAAGATTACTGCATTATCCTTACCTACTTCTTCAACGATCTCTACGTTAGCACCATCCATTGTACCAAGTGTTATAGCACCATTAAGCATGAACTTCATATTACCAGTTCCAGAAGCTTCCTTGCTGGCTGTTGAGATCTGCTCTGATACATCACTTGCAGCGAAGATAATCTCTGCATTAGATACCCTGTAGTTCCCAATGAATACAACCTTAATCTTGCCATCAATAGTCTTGTCATTATTAATAACATCTGCTACTGAATTGATAAGCTTGATTGTAAGCTTAGCATTCTTATATCCTGCGGCTGCCTTAGCACCAAAGATAAATGTACGTGGATAGAAATCCATTCCTGGATTGTCCTTAAGTGTATTGTAAAGGTGCATTACATGGAGGATGTTAAGAAGCTGTCTCTTGTACTCATGAAGACGCTTAACCTGAACATCATAGATTGAATTAGGATCAATCTCAATTCCGTTGTGCTCCTTAATATACTCAGCGAGTCTAACCTTGTTCTTATACTTGATGTCCATGAACTCAGCAACTGCCTTCTTATCATTAACTGCGCTCTTAACACCTGAAATCTTCTTAAGATCTGTAATCCATGCATCGCCTACACGAGCTGTAACCCAGTCAGCAAGAAGTGGATTAGCATGAAGAAGGAATCTTCTCTGTGTAATACCATTAGTCTTGTTATTGAACTTCTCTGGGAACATCTCATAGAAGTCACGAAGCTCCTGATTCTTAAGAATCTCTGTATGAAGTCTTGCAACACCGTTAACAGAATATCCAGCAACAATTGCAAGATGAGCCATCTTAACCTGTCCATCATAAAGAACTGCCATCTTACGAATCTTCTCATCTGTAAGACCAGTCTCTCTTGGATACTTCTTCTCGATCTCGATAATAAATCTTCTGTTAATCTCATCAATAATCTGATATACACGTGGTAAAAGTCTCTGGAAGAGGTCGATTGGCCACTTCTCAAGTGCTTCTGCCATAATTGTATGATTAGTATATGCACATGTACGTGTTGTAACATCCCATGCCTCATCCCATGAGAGACCATACTCATCCATAAGGATTCTCATAAGCTCTGGAACTGCAACTGTTGGATGAGTATCGTTAAGCTGGAATGTAACCTTCTCATAGAACTTACGAATATCATCATGTGTACGCATGTACTTAGCAACTGCTTCCTGAACAGACGCAGATATGAAGAAGTACTGCTGCTTAAGTCTAAGTTCCTTACCTGCATAATGATTATCATTAGGATAGAGAACTTCAACAATGTTACGTGCAAGGTTCTGCTGCTCTACAGCCTTGATATAATCACCCTTATCAAATGAATCAAGCTGGAATACTTCGATTGGCTCTGCATCCCAGATTCTTAATGTATTAACAATTCCATTGCCATATCCTACAACAGGAACATCAAATGGAACAGCCTTAACTGCCTGATAATCCTCATGCTTGAATACCTGCTTACCATTCTCATCCATATAAGAATTGATATAACCACCAAATCTTACTTCCTTGGTATATTCTGGTCTGCGAAGCTCGAATGGATTACCATACTCAAGCCAGTTATCAGGTACTTCTATCTGATAACCGTCCTTAATCTGCTGCTTGAACATACCGTATCTGTATCTGATACCACATCCATATGCGCCATAGCCAAGTGTTGCAAGGGAATCAAGGAAACATGCTGCAAGACGTCCAAGACCACCGTTACCAAGTGCTGCATCAGCCTCCTGATCCTCAACTACGTTAAGATCAAGACCAAGCTCATCAAGACACTCTGCAACGTCCTTATATGCCTTAAGATTGATCAGGTTGTTACCCATGGCACGTCCCATAAGGAACTCCATAGACATATAATAGACCATCTTAGGATCCTTCTTCTCATATTCCTTCTGTGTCTGCATCCAGTTATCTACGATTACATCCTTGATAGCATATGATACAGCCTGGAAAATCTCCTGAGAATTAGCATTTTCCATATCCTTACGGAACATTGTTCTTACGTTATACTTAACACTTCTTACGAACAGTTCCTTATCGAATGTCAAAGTTTCTTCCTGTTTTTTTGTCATTAATCTTTCCTCCAAAAAATAGATTTACTTCCCGACAATTTCTCTTTTCTAACCCTTATAACATCTATTTCTCAATGCTGATTGTTACATCTAAGCCATTGATATTCCACTTCTTGCTAGCCGCATATGTTGCACTAAAGTCAAACGAATCAGCTAACACCTTACCAGCAATTTCAGACTCATTCTTTTTAACAATTGCTGCAATATCATCATTGCCTGTTACAGATACCTTGATATGGTCCATAACTTCAAAGCCTGCGTCCTTACGCATTGTCTGAATCTTACTGATAATCTCGTTAACATTACCTTCCTCGATAAGAGCATCATCAAGCTTAGTATCAAGTACAACAGTAATCTTATTATTGGCGTCTGCTACAAAGCCTTCCTTCTGAGCCATTGTGATAAGAAGATCATCCGCTGTCAGCTCGATTGTCTCGCCATTGTCCTCGAATGTAAGTGCACCCTTCTCATTAAGCTCATCCATAGCCTTATTGCCATCTAAAGTAGCAAGTGTCTTCTGGATGAATCCAAGGTGCTTACCATACTTTGGTCCAACAGTCTTAAGCTGTGGCTTAAAGGTATATGTAGTAAATTCTCTCACATCGTCTGTTACAGTAATCTTCTTAACATTAAGCTCTTCTGTAATAATCTCCTGGTAGAACGATGAAAGATCTTCGTCCGTCTTAACAAACATCTGGCCGATTGGCTGACGATTCTTGATGTTAGCACTATTTCTGCAGGCACGTCCCATAACAACGATATCAACAACCGAATCCATCTTGGTCTCAAGCTCTGCATCTATCATCTTCTGATCTGCAACAGGGAAGTCACAAAGATGAACAGACTGAGGTGCTGCACTATCTATGCTGCATACAAGGTTACGATATATCTCTTCTGCCATGAATGGAATCATTGGTGCTGCTGCCTTAGCTACTGTAACAAGTGCTGTGTAGAGAGTCATATAAGCATTAATCTTATCCTGCTCCATACCCTTAGCCCAGAAACGCTCTCTGCCTCGACGTACATACCAGTTACTCATCTCATCTACAAATGTATCAAGTGCTCTTGCAGCCTCAGGAATCTTGTAATTCTCAAGACAGCTGTCTACCTGACCAACCATTGTATTGAGCTTAGAGAGCAACCACTTATCCATAACGCTAAGCTTATCATACTCAAGAGAGTACTTAGTTGCGTCAAACTTATCAATATTAGCATAGAGTACGAAGAATGCATAAGTATTCCAGAGTGTACCCATGAACTTACGCTGTCCTTCAACAACAGTGTCGCCAGAGAACTTATTAGGCAGCCATGGAGCTGAATTGATGTAGAAGTACCATCTTATAGCATCTGCACCGTACTTGCCAAGCGCCTCGAATGGATCGACTGCGTTCCCCTTTGACTTGCTCATCTTATTACCCTTCTCATCGAGCACAAGACCAAGAACAATTACGTTCTCATAAGGTGCCTTATTGAAGAGAAGTGTTGACTCAGCCATAAGTGAATAGAACCATCCACGAGTCTGATCTACTGCCTCAGAGATGAACTGTGCTGGGAACTGCGACTCAAAAAGTTCCTTGTTTTCAAATGGATAATGATGCTGAGCAAATGGCATTGCTCCAGAATCAAACCAGCAGTCAATTACCTCTGGAACTCTCTTCATGGACTTGCCACACTCAGGACAGTTGCAGATAATCTCATCAATATATGGTCTGTGAAGCTCAACAGTCTTTGCATCAGGATTGCCTGACATCTCTTCAAGCTGCTTTCTTGAACCGATTGCTTCCTGATGTCCACAGCTTTCACATTCCCAGATATTAAGTGGTGTACCCCAGTATCTGTTACGTGAGATACCCCAATCCTGGATATTCTCAAGCCAGTTACCGAATCTTCCCTCACCGATTGTAGGTGGAATCCAGTTAACTGTCTTATTATTTCTAACAAGGTCATCTCTAACCTCTGTCATCTTGATAAACCATGACTCTCTTGCGAAGTAAAGAAGTGGTGTATCACATCTCCAACAATGTGGATAATCATGCTCTACCTTAGGAGCGTTGAAAAGGATTCCTCTTGCATCAAGCTCCTTAAGAACTTCAGGATCACAGTTGATAGCTCCCTCTTCAATCTCCTTCTGAGTTGGCTTGCAGCGCATTCCTGCAAAAGGAGTCTCGTCCTTCATCACACCATGCTCATCTACCATCTGAACAAATGGTGCATCATACTTGCGTCCTACTCTTGCATCATCTTCACCGAATGCAGGTGCAATATGAACAATACCGGTACCATCTGACATAGTTACATAGTGATCACAATATACGAAGAATGCCTTCTTGTGCTGCTTCTCAACACAATCTGCAGCGCACTGGTAAAGTGGCTCATATTCCTTATATTCAAGATCCTTACCTGTATACTTCTCAAGAATCTCATATGCAGGTGTACCTTCTTCTCTCTCAATTCCCGAAAGAACACTGTCAAGAAGTGCCTCAGCAAGAATATATGTATATCCATCTGCAGCCTTAACCTTAACATAGCTCTCAACTGGATTAACACAAAGTGCAATATTAGAAGCAAGAGTCCAAGGTGTAGTTGTCCAGGCAAGGAAGTATGCATCCTCTCCTGTAATCTTGAATCTTACTACCGCTGTTCTCTCCTTGAGCGTCTTATATCCCTGTGCAACCTCATGTGATGAAAGAGGTGTTCCACAACGAGGACAGTAAGGAACTATCTTAAAGCCCTTATATAACAGCTTCTTATCCCAGATCTCCTTAAGCGCCCACCACTCCGACTCAATATAGTCATCATGATATGTAACATATGGCTCATCCATATCAGCCCAGAAACCTACAGTACCTGAGAAATCTTCCCACATACCCTTGTACTTCCATACTGATTCCTTACACTTTGTAATAAATGGATCAAGCCCGTATGCTTCTATCTGCTCCTTGCCATCAATATCAAGGAGCTTCTCAACCTCAAGCTCAACAGGAAGTCCATGTGTATCCCATCCAGCCTTACGAGGAACCATATAACCCTTCATAGTACGGTATCTTGGAATCATATCCTTGATTACACGAGTAAGCACATGTCCAATATGTGGCTTACCATTAGCAGTAGGTGGTCCATCATAGAAAGTGTATGTAGGGCCCTGCTTACGCTGCTCCATACTCTTGCGGAATATATCCTGCTCTTTCCAGAATTCTAATGTCTTCTTCTCTCTGTCTACAAAATTCAGAGTTGTGTCAACCGAATTGTACATAGTATTACGTCCTTTCATATATATGTAATAATATTCATTCGAGCATTATCTGTAAATGGGTATATCAACCCACAATCTTAAGTATTTTAGCACAATTATAGGCAAAAGTGAATAAAAAAGGGCGATTTGCTTCATACAAATCGCCCAAAGAACTCCTCGTTATTAAAAACGAGAAAGTGGAACCATATTATTTCACTGCTTCAGTTCTGATTATGAACTTTACATTACCTTCCTTACCATCTGCAAGACCGCTGAAGCTGTGGTATGTCTTAGCTGCATCCATTGTTGCATTGAGTCTGTCAAGAGCCTCCTTGCCTTCGCCATTTACTGCATCGGTAAGCTTGGAGATACCTTCCTTATCAAAACGTACCATTCCCTCATTGAGATCATTGGCACCTGTAAGAAGCTTGCTTACGCCATCGCTAAGCTTGTTAGTTCCGTCGTAAAGCTTGTAAGCTCCGTCACTTAATGCAGCTGAATTAGCTGTCAGTTCACCAACACCGCTGTTTAACTTACCAGCTCCCTCATCAACCTGCTTAACACCTCCTGCAAGTTCGCTTGCACCCGCGCTAAGTCTGCTTGTACCATCCTTAAGCTCATTAATCATTCCAGAGTATGAATCTATTGTTGAGTTAACTGTACCTACAACTGCCTCAGCTCCGCCAAGTGCACCGGATACAGCACCCTGTGTAAGACCATCTTTACATCCGTTATACAGTGCTGTTGCAACGCTATCACTTCCAAGAGTAGCGCCAACACCTTCCATTGTACCCTGTCCTGTTGTAGCAGCTACTGCCTTAAGCATATTAACAGCAGTCTCCTGTGCATCTGCCGGCGCACATGCACCCGACATTGCAAGGGCTGTTGCAATCTGGGAAACAATATCTGCATTATTGGTTATGGCATCCGTAACAGCGGCTGTCACAATCGTTGTAGCATTACCTGTAAGAACATCTGATGTCTGACTGCCAATCTGAGTTGCCATCTCCTGAGCTCCTGCTGCAATCTTGCCATCAGGATCAGCCTTAACGCCCTCTTCAATCTGCTTCTTCTGCTCTTCTGTAAGTTCTACCTTAGGAAGTGTAATATCCTGTACACGGCTGTTAAGCTCGGCAGCTCCTGCACTAAGTTCATCAGCACCACTTTTAAGCTTGCCAGTTCCTTCTGCAAGTGTACCAATTCCTGCTGCCAATGTGCCAACACCATCTGTATACTTATTAACTCCGTCGTACAATTCCTTAGAACCTGTCTGAAAATCGCCAGTCTTCTCGCTAAGCTCTCTCATGCCATCTGCAAGCTTGCCTGTACCATCCTCAAGGGCTCCTGTTGCATCATTCAGCTCATCCATACTGTCTTCCAGCTCACTTAAGTCTATTGAATCTGTAAGATGTATATCTGAAAGTGCATCGCTAAGAACTACGCTAAGTGTCATATCAAGCTTAAAGTCGCTTGTTACCGCATTGACCTCAACATACTCCGGAATCTCTATATCCTTTTCTTCGAGCTTCTCCTTATCTACATTAAGGCTTTCTGTAAGTCCGGGAAAAGCGAGTCCCATTACAATACTGTTGTTGCCTTCGCTCATGACCTTTCCGTTGGTAACAGTTATATTGCCAAATGTGTCTGTTGGAAGTACCATCGCACTCATAACAGTAAATGGAACATAGACCTCTGTCTCTTCCCCGTTGATCTCCTCGGTTACTGTCTGTCTGTTGGTATAATCGAATCTGATTCTGACATTTCCACTTTTTCCTGCTATCTCTTCAGGAGTCATCTCCTTATCATCAAGGTAGTATGTCACCTTAACATCTACCGGGAGTTCCTTGTCTGTATGACCCTGATAATAGATATCAGCGCCCTTGGCATCCCATACGAGCTGCTGTCCGTCGGCTTCATAGCTCTCCTCACCCTTAACGTTCTTGATATCGGTAAGCTCTGAGACATCGCTAATAGAGTCCTCACCAGACTTATTCTTAAGCCAGTCACTTACAATTACACTCTTGGCACTGCCGCTTGCATCAGCAACAACGAATACGCTCTCTTCCTTATCTACGTCATCACCTGTATTGCCAACCTGTGTAGCGATGAGTTCCTGCAAAAGTGCAGCCTTGTCATCTTCTTCCTTGGCTTCTTCAGCCTTGGCCTCCTCAACGCATTCACTGATGTTATCAACACCCTCTGTTGCTGCTATGGAATATGTCGAAACACCTGCTCCAACCATTGCCACAACAAGAACTCCTGCCACGAACTTTACCGCAATACTTCTATTCTTCATTAATCTTTCTTTCCACATAACAATTCTCCAATCTATACATTAGCCGAAGGCTTGAAGCCAACACTTGTCTTTCTGATCACGCCATCGAAAAGCATAAACATACTTGGCAGTACCAGAAGAACAACCACCATACTTATAATCGCGCCCCTTGCCATCAGCGTACAAAGTGAACTAATCATATCAATATTTGAGTACAGGCCCACGCCAAATGTTGCCGCAAAGAAGCTTAGTGCTGATACAATAACCGAGCTCACACTTGATCCGTGTGCGATCATCACAGCTTCCTTCTTATCCACACCTGCAGCTCTCTCTGTTTTATATCTGTTAGTCATTAATATCGCATAGTCAACCGTTGCACCAAGCTGAATCGTTCCAATTACGATAGATGCAATGAACGGCAGCGTTGTATTAGTGTAATATGGTATTCCCATATTGATAAAAATGGCGAACTCTATAACTGTAACGAGTATCACCGGAAGCGATACCGACTTGAACACAAAGAGGATAATTATGAATATTGCTCCAATCGATACGGCACTGACTGTCTTGAAGTCAACTGCAGTAATATTGATAAGATCCTTGGTACAAGGTGCTTCACCAATCAGCATTCCCCTAGTGTCATGCTTGTCGACTATTCCATTAATTATGTCAACCTGATTGTTAACCTCATCAGAAGCAACCGCATATTCTGACATAATCATTATCATCTGATACTCATCGTTCTTGAGATTTGCCTTGATATCATCAGGTATCATCTCTTCCGGAATCAGTGGACCCACAAAGCTGTCCAGTCCCAGTATATTTTTGACGCCGTCAACCTTCTTAATCTCAGAAAGCATCTCTTCGACATCCTTCTTATCAAGTGATGCATCCGCAAGAAGCACATGCGTCGCATTCATCTCAAAGTTCTCATTAAGCTTCTTATTGGCCTGGATACAGTCAAGTTCCTCAGGCAGTGTCTGATCGAGATTGTAATATACAGCAGCATGTGTATATCCCCATATTGCCGGAATCCAGATAAGCACGAATAATATAGCGATTATTCTATAATGCTTTGCAACGAACTCTGACAGCTTACTAAAGTCTGGCATAAGCGCCTTATGACTTGTCTTCTCTATCGCCTTATCGAATATAAGAATCATTGATGGCAGGATTGTTACGCAGCTGATTACGCCGAACACAACTCCCTTGGCCATTACGATTCCAAGATCAAGTCCCAGTGTGAAGCTCATAAAGCAGAGTGCCACAAAGCCTGCAACGGTCGTTATTGAGCTTCCAACCACGCTTGTGATTGTTGCAGCAATCGCCTCAGCCATCGCTTCCTTCTTATCACTGCAGCTTTCCTGTTTTTCCTTGTAACTATGCCACAGGAATATCGAGTAATCCATGGTAACACCTAACTGAAGCACTGCCGTAAGCGCCTTGGTTATATACGAGATCTGACCCATGAATATGTTACTTCCCAGGTTGTATACGATAGCCATTCCTATACTTATCAGGAAAAACAATGGTACTAAGAATGAATCCATCGTAAGCGACAGTACTACGACCGACAGGGCGACCGCCAGACACACATATATTGGCGTCTCTGCATTCGACAGATCTCTTGTATCAGTAACAACTGCTGACATTCCGCTTACAAAGCACTGTCCTGCAGTTACCTTCCTGATCTGCTCGATTGCTTCCATCGTCTCGTCTGATGACATTGTAGTATCAAAAAGTACAGCCATCATTGTCGCATCACCATTGATGAACATATCCCTTACATCATCTGGTAATATCTCCACCGGAATCGACAGATCTGCCACCGAGTCATACCAGATTACTTCCTTGACATGCTCTACATCTTCAATCTTACTCTTCAGCTTTGCGACATCCTTGAATTCCATCCCTTCAACAACACACATCGAAAAGGCTCCGGTTCCAAAGTCTTCGGCCAGAATATCCTGTCCGACCATCGTCTCAATGTCCTTAGGCAGATACGAAAGCACATCATAGTTAATTCTTGTATTGAAATAGCCAATTGCTGAAGGTATTAGCAATGCTATGCTCAATATCAGAATTATGAATCTTCCCTTTACAATTCCCTTGCCAAATAATTTCATTTTGTTCCACTTCCTTTGCAAGTTCTTTCCTTACCTTCAAACGAAGTATAAAAAAAGAACTGCATGTCTGTAAACATACAGTCCTTTCGACTTGTCTTAATTGTCGGTATATTGTTGTATTATGTGTCGTTACATATTTGACATATGTGCCAATCTGTCAACATCTTTTTTACATCTGTCCACTTACATCAACGCCCATCTCCCTCAAGGCATCCATAAGGCTCTTATCCTCGATATATGCGTACACTTCCGCCATCTCTTCTGGTGGCACAATCATATCTGCACCGATCCACATTAAGAAGATATATGTCATACCATGTGCATAATATCCCGCAATTCTCTCGGGTGTTATCCATGGATTACGCGCATTATGCGCATTGGGATTCTTAAAGAAATGCTCCAGAAACATCTCTACAATGCCCCTCTCCACGATTGATTCAAAGGAATTCTGCCCAGTAAGCCTGGCTGCATTCTTGAAGAATTCCTTGTATCTTAAGATGTTCCTTCCGACAACAATTATGGCTTCCTTAAGCATACCATTCTCGATAAGTACATCTACTCTTCCAAGAAGATGGTTCTTAATTATCCATTCTAAAAGCTCGTACTTGTCCTGAAAGTGATTATAGAAGGTTGCTCTCCTTACCCCTGCAAGATCTGTGATGTCCTTGATTGTAATCTTATCAATTGTCCTTCTGCTCGCCAGCTCAATGAAGCTGTCCACGAGCTGTTCTTCCATTGTCTTCCTGGTATTATTGTCCTTCATACCATTCTCCTTAGTCTACGATGTCTCAATGAGAATCTCATACATATCTTCAAGAATCTTTCCTGTACAGGCCAGTAATGTCTCCTCATCTCTGTCAATTACGCCCGTTGTAACATATCTGTACGAGAAGTACGGTACACCCTTAGGGTTGAATCTAAAGTTCTTGCCTTCCTTAAGCATCAGGTCAGGTATCTGCTCTACCTTAATCGGTGCATCTGGCTTCATAATCAGCTTAATCTCGCCTCTTCTTCCTCTCAGATCAGTAATATAATTCCTGTGTGCCAGGCCTCGTAGAAGTGTTATTGTAAGAAGATTCTCCACGCACACTGGTACATTGCCGAATCTGTCCTTAAGCTCAGCCCTCATATCAAAAGCCTCGCCCTCATTCTCTATTGATGCGATACGCTTATAGATATCTAACTTCTGCACTTCATTAACAATATAATCTGCCGGGATGTATGCATCTACATCAAGATCAATCTGTGTAACAAAGTCACTTTCCTGTGTCGCCTCGCCCTTAAGCTTACGCACAGCATCATTAAGCATCTTACAATACAGATCATATCCAACCGCTTCCATGTGACCGTGCTGCTTTCTTCCAAGAAGATTACCTGCACCTCGTATCTCAAGATCGCGCATTGCTATCCTGTATCCTGAGCCAAGATCCGTGAACTCCCTTATCGCCTCCAGACGCTTCTCTGCCTCTTCCTTAAGCAGCTTGTCCCTCTTATACATAAGGAATGCATACGCAGTTCTGTTGGTTCGTCCTACTCTTCCACGAAGCTGATACAGCTGTGACAGACCCAGTCTGTCGGAATCATGGATAATAATCGTATTAACATTGGATATATCAAGTCCTGTCTCAATTATTGTAGTTGACACAAGCACATCTATGTCGCCGTCGACGAAGTCAAACATTATGCTCTCAAGCTCTGTCTCCTTCATCTGCCCATGCGCAAAGCTTACATTGGCTTCTGGAACAAGCTTCTGCAGCTGCGATGCGATATCCGCAATATTATTAACTCTGTTATATACATAATATACCTGACCGCCACGAGAGATCTCTCTTAGTATCGCTTCCCTGACCATCTCCTCATTGTATTCGCATACAAAGGTCTGAATAGGAAGTCTCTCTCCTGGTGGCTCCTCTAACACGCTCATATCTCGTATTCCCACAAGTGACATATGCAGTGTTCGTGGAATTGGTGTCGCAGACAGCGTAAGCACATCAACATCATCCTTAAGCTGCTTTATTTTTTCCTTATGAGTTACACCAAAGCGCTGCTCCTCATCAACAATAAGCAGTCCCAGATCCTTAAAAACAAGGTCCTTGGATAACAGTCTGTGCGTACCTATGACTATATCAACCGAACCGTCCTTAAGCCCTTTAAGAGTCGCCTTCTGCTCTGAAGCTGTCCTGAATCTTGACAGAACCTCGATATGAATCGGAAAGTCCTTCATTCTCTGAACAAACGTGTTGTAGTGCTGGTTGGCAAGGATTGTTGTAGGGACTAATACTGCCACCTGCTTACTCTCAGACACCGCCTTGAAGGCTGCTCTGATTGCAATCTCTGTCTTACCATAACCTACATCGCCGCATATGAGTCTGTCCATTATGCGGTCGCTTTCCATATCGCGCTTGGTATCCTCGACTGCAGCAAGCTGATCAGCTGTCTCCTCGTATGGAAAGAGCTCCTCGAACTCACTCTGCCATACAGTATCCTTACTATATCTGTAGCCCTTCTTGGAGCTTCTGACAGCATATAATTCGACAAGATCCTTCGCAACTTCATCAACCGAAGACTTAACCTTACTCTTGGTATTAGTCCACTCCTTGGTTCCAAGCTTGTTAAGCTTAGGCTTCTTGGCTGCGTCTACAGATGCATACTTCTGAATAACATCAAAGCCTGTTGCGAGAATGTAGAGTATCCCACCATCTCTATACTCTATCTTCATATAGTCCTTGGTGACCTTCTCGACTTCTACCTTCTCGATACCACGATATATACCAAGTCCATGACTCTCATGAACCACATAGTCTCCTACCTTAAGCTCACCGAAGTCTCGAATCTTCTGACCCTGATACTTTGGCTTGCGCTTCTTTTTCTTCTCCTCCATTCCAAAAATGTCGGACTCTGAGATATAGACAATCTTAAGAAGTGGATACTCGAATCCACGGGCAATATTGCCGTAACGACATACAATCTCACCTGGCAATGCTACACGCATCGGATCTTCCGTGTATACAGCGGTCAGTTCATTGTCACACAGATCGCTTGCAAGTCTCTTAGCTCTCGTTCTTGATGGCGAGAGCAGATTAACTCTGTAACCCTGCTTCCTGTACTTCTTCAGATCAGAAAGCAACAGGTCGAAATGGTTCTTGTACGGTGACAGAGACTTGGCATCTACTGAAGTATTCAGATCATGCCTGATGAATGCACCTCTGTCTTCCAGTGTTGAAAGAAGCAGTACAGGCATCCCCTTGCACTTCGCAAATATCTCATCACTACCTGCCAGAAGATTGGCCTGTCCAGGAAGGATATATCCCTTGGCAAGACGACTCTTCATGCTCTCCTCAAACTCCAGACTTATGGCACCAATATGTTCCTTCACTCTCGCAGGTTCATCTATTATAAGCGTTGTATTGTCCGCATTAAAGTACTGAATAAGATATTGGAGTTCGTCATAGAAGTAACCAATATATGCATCAAGATTGGTGAGTCGCCCCAGTATCTCAAGATCTTCCTTAAGTGTACGAACCGTCACATCAATTCTGTGAGCCTCTTCTGTAAGAAACTGCTCCCTTAGTGCCTTCGAAGTCTTCTCACTCTCTTCTTCGATTAACTTTAATCCCAGACGCAGTTCATCATCACCCAGAATAAGCTCTGTAGCAGGAAAAACTGAAACTCTCTGCAGATTCTCTATCGATCGCTGACTGGCAACATCGAAAGATCTTATGGATTCAATCTCTTCGCCCCAGAGCTCGATTCTTACAGGGTTGTCTTCTGTAAGATCAAATATATCAATGATATCTCCTCGTATTGAGAACTGTCCCGGTTCCTCGACCTGATGACTTCTCTCATATCCGACTGCCACCAACTTCGTAGCAATATCCTTAATTACAACTTCCTCCCCCTTATTAAGGGTGATTGTATTGCACATATATGACTCGATAGGTATCATCGGAGTCATAAGCGCATCAAATGTTGTTACAAGTGTCAGCGGATTGCCCATGGCGATCTTCTTAAGCGCCTTTATTCTCTCTGCTACAAGTCTGTTATTGTGTATATCAGCCTGATAAAATATAAGATCCTTGGCCGGATAAGCACAGACATTGCGCTCATACATTCCAAGATCACTTATTATCTCCTGCACGCGCGAGTCAGAATAAGTAGCGATGATTCTATACTTAGAACCATCGCTCAATCCTTCAGCCATATGAACTTTCTGCGAATCAATGCACCCTGATATAGCAACAGTCTGCTTCTCCTTATAGAGTGCATCTCTTACCTTCTCATAATCCGCCCACTCTCTGATAGGCTCAAGTATTGCATTCATAGACACCTAGTTGTATTCATTCATTGCCCTGGTAATACTATCTGTAACAATTACCGCAGTTGCATCACTTACGTTCTTTCTAGCCATATCGACAAGCTTCTTATCCTCGCCTTCAAAGTGTCCAAGGACATGCTTGACAAGGTCACCGCCCTCTGGCTTGGCACCAACTCCAACACGTATTCTCTTAAAGTTCTGGGTACCCGCATGAGCTATTATGCTCTTTATACCATTGTGGCCACCTGCGCTTCCCTTCTCTCTTATTCGTAGCTTACCCACATCAAGATCAATATCATCATAGATTACCAGGAGTTCATCTTCAGGATCCACTTTGTAATAATCAATCAGTTCCCTGATACTCTCTCCACTGTTATTCATATAGGTCTGAGGCTTAACCAGTATAACCTTCTTCCCATCAATAAAGCCCTTGCCAATAAGCGCCTTATGCTTTCTCTCTATTACATTAATATTATTGGCCTCAGCAATTGTATCAATACACATGAAGCCGATATTATGTCTTGTATTATCGTACTCTCTTCCCGGATTACCCAGACCCGCTATTATATACATCATTTCCTCCTGTGTCACTTTCATCCGCATCATCATCGCCACTGTTCTTATCACTTTTCTACCAATCAGTATAGCACAAAAAGTGGCTGGCATTCCATAATGCCAGCCACCATTGTAATTATTCAATATCATCTTCTGTTTTTGCCTTTGAGTAAGCATCAAGAATTGTATTCTGGATCAATTCTCTTGTCTCAGACTTGATTGGATGAGCAATATCTCTATACTCACCATCTGTAGCCTTCTTACTAGGCATTGCTATAAATAACCCCTTTTCGCCTTCTATAACCTTGATATCATGAACAACAAATTCATCATCAAGTGTGATAGAGACAACAGCCCGCATCTTGCCGTCCGAAGACAGCTTACGAACTCTTACATCAGTAATTGTCATAGGCACACCCCCTGCCTTAATACTACATTACATATCTGTCGCTACTTTCCATAACAATCTTAATGCCGCCCTCACCGTTGTGGTAAGAGTTAGCTCTTACTGTACCATGACTCTCAACAATACAGTTCTCGATGTATGAATTATCCCCAATATATACATCATTTAGAATTATTGAATTCTTAATTGTACAGTTATTGCCAATAAATGTCTTACGGAATACAACCGAATCCTGAACAGTTCCGTTAACAATTGTTCCACTGCTTATAAGGCTGTTCGATACACTTGCTCCTGGGTTGAACTTCGCTGGTGGAAGATCATCAACCTTAGAATAGATATCTGGATACTGCTTGAAGAAGAAGTCTCTTGTATCTGCCTTAAGGAAGTCCATATTGGTATCAAAGTAGTCTTCTACTGTCGCAATATTTCTCCAGTAATCCTTCATCTTGTATCCGAAGATTCTCTTCTGATCCTTGTATCTGATGAGAACATCGCGAACAAAGTCATATCTGTCTTCTTCAGCACACTTCTCAATCATCTCAATAAGAAGTCTTCTTCTTATTACATATATACCACATGATATAGTGTTGGTCTTAGCAACAATTGGCTTCTCTTCGAACTCTTCAATCTGGCACTCTTCATTCATCTTAATTGTACCAAATCTGTCGACATTCATCTCAGCTGGCATGTCCTTACATACAACAGTGATATCTGCCTTCTTCTCAATGTGATACTCAAGTACCTTATTGTAATCGAGCTTATATACACAGTCTGCTGAACCAATTACAACATATGGCTCATGGCTGGACTTAAGGAATTCGAGATTCTGATAGATCGAATCTGCTGTTCCTCTATACCAGAAGTTGTTATCTGCCGTAACAGCTGGTGTAAACACATAGAGTCCACCCTGCTTACGACCAAAATCCCACCACTTAGATGAACTAAGGTGTGAATTAAGGCTTCCTGCATTGTACTGTGTAAGCACTGCAACCTTCTGGATATGCGAATTGGACATATTACTTAATGCAAAATCAATAGCTCTGTAGCTACCAGCTATAGGCATTGCGCCAACTGCTCTCTTAGAAGAGAGCTCCTTCATACGATGGTTATTACCACCTGCAAGAATAATTCCTATTGCTTTCATTTCTCTTCACCTGCCTTATTCAATGTTTTGCCACTTTCAAGTCTGTTGTCACTATAGTCTTCTAACGTAGTGGCACCGAATATACAGGCATTCTTGCCTACTGTAATTCCGTCTGGAATAATACTCTTCTCACCAACACACACAAGACCGCTGTTATAGATATGTGGATCTGTCTCATTGTCAACTTCGTCGCCAATACCAAAGCGATCTCCATTACCAATCACAACATTCTCTGCCACAATTGTCTTGTTAAGCTCACAGTCCTTACCTATTACGGTATTGTTCATTATGATTGAGTCTCTTACTACTGTTCCTTCACCGATTGTTACTCCACAACCAATTACAGAGTTGTAGACCTCACCATATATCTCAGAACCTTCACCAACAATACTCTTCTCAATAACGCTTCCTGGAGCGTAGTACTGTGGTGGAAGTGCTTCACTTCTTGTATAGATCTTCCAATACTCTTCATAGAGATTGAACTCAGGAACAATATCAATAAGCTCCATATTAGCTTCCCAATATGAATTGAGTGTTCCTACATCCTTCCAATAGCCATTGAACTCATATGCAAAGAGAGGTGCTCCCTTCTCATGGCAATATGGAATTATATGCTTACCAAAGTCGAGACCTGGCTGCTCTGAATTGGCAAGAAGTGCTTCCTTAAGAGTCTTCCAGTTGAATATATAGATACCCATAGAAGCAAGATTACTTCTTGGATTCTCTGGCTTCTCCTCGAAATCAGTAATTCTTCTGTTCTCATCAGTAATCATAATACCGAATCTCTTGGCCTCTTCCATAGGAACAGGCATAACAGCTATTGTACACTCTGACTTATTCTGCTTATGGAAATCAAGCATAACCTCATAGTCCATCTTATAGATATGATCACCTGAGAGAATCAGAACATACTCTGGATTGAAGCTATCCATATAATCAATATTCTGGTAGATAGCATTAGCTGTTCCAGTATACCAGTCAGTATGAGCCATCTTCTCATATGGAGGAAGTACTGTAACACCACCAATATTACGATCAAGATCCCATGGAATACCAATTCCAATATGTGTATTAAGTCTGAGTGGCTGGTACTGTGTAAGTACACCTACTGTATCTACACCCGAATTAATACAGTTACTAAGTGGAAAATCGATAATTCGATACTTTCCACCAAACGACACAGCGGGCTTCGCAACCTTAGATGTTAATACGCCAAGTCTGCTGCCCTGTCCTCCAGCGAGCAACATCGCTATCATTTCTTTCTTAATCATGTCATCACCCCTATGCATTCACACCTTCCCGTTACCCTGAAGATGCAATAGAATTGTAGGGAAATTATACCATAACAGTACAGAATTGTGAATATTATTTACAAATTTTTAGGAATAATCTCCTATTTTTTGTATATTTTGACAAGTAGTTGTATTTTTTATCAGATTGGTCTATCATATTTTTGAAAATTGCTTAATATTTGGAGGCATTTATGTACCAATTAGATTTTAATAGTCCTATTCACGTATATTTCTGTGGAATAGGCGGCATAAGTATGAGTGGTCTCGCAGAGATTCTACTAAGCCGTGGCTTTAAGGTATCTGGTTCAGATATGAAGAGTTCGCCTCTTACAGAGTCGCTTGAGTCTAAGGGAGCCAGAGTACACATTGGACAGCGTTCTTCGAATGTAACAGCTGATATAGACCTCTTTGTATATACGGCTGCAATTCACACTGACAATCCGGAATGGACAGCCAAGGAAGAGCTTGGCATCCCTTCACTCACAAGAGCCGAGCTGCTCGGTGAGATCATGAAGAACTTTGAACTTCCAATTGCCATCTCGGGAACACACGGTAAGACAACTACAACAGGTATGATTTCCGAGATTCTGCTTCACGCCGATGTAGATCCTACTATTTCCATAGGTGGTATGCTTAAGAGTATTGATTCCAATATTCGAGTTGGTCACTCCCGTTTCTTCATAACTGAAGCCTGTGAGTACACCAATAGTTTCCTTAGTTTTTTCCCAAGAATCGCTCTTATTCTTAATATAGAAGAAGACCACATGGATTTCTTCAAGGATATCGATGATATTCGTAGTTCATTTACAAGATTCGCTGAGCTTCTTCCAATGGACGGCGATCTCATCATCAACGGAGATATCGACAATATTGATAAGATTACTTCTGAGCTTCCATGCAAGGTTACAACCTTTGGACTCGACAGTTCGTATGACTATTACGCTACCGATATCAGTTACAATGATTTCGGCTGCGCTACATATACTCTTCACAGTCCAAGTGGGGACTCGATTGTAAGCCTTAAGGTTCCCGGCATACATAATGTAACCAATTCGCTTGCTGCAATCTGTTGTGCAGATGCATGTGGGCTTAGCAGAACCTCTTCTATAGAAGCCCTTCAGGGTTTTACTGGAACAGGACGAAGATTTGAGTACAAGGGCAAGCTTGGTGAAGTTACAGTCATTGATGATTATGCTCATCATCCAACTGAGATTGCTGCAACAATTGCAGCTGCGAGGAACTATCCTCACAACAGGCTGTTCATCGCCTTCCAGCCACATACATATACGAGGACCAAAGCTTTTCTACATGATTTTGCCAATGCGCTGTCTGCGGCAGACTGCATAATTCTTTCAGATATATATGCAGCGCGTGAGAAGAATACAATTGGAATTTCATCGAGAGACTTACAGAACGAGATACAGAAGCTCGGAAAGGACTGTTACTATTTCCCTACTTTTGATGAAATTGAAAATTTTATTTTAGAAAAGTGTTCAACAGGTGACTTGTTGATAACTATGGGAGCCGGAGATATTGTAAAAGTGGGCGAAAGCCTTCTTGGAATATAGTTTTCCACTTATCCACATTTTAAAGAATCATTTTTGATACTTTATTATGTGGATATTTTATTGTTACGAAATTGCCCATTTTGAGAGATATAACAGACTTTTATGAGACGATATCCACAGAGTCCACATTATCCACAATAGCCCGAAAACCCCTATTTTACGGGCTTTAGAGACTTTCGGTCTATTCCTTTTTCACCATTACTATGTTATAATTCACATGCTTTAAAAAATATGAAATTAGGTGAAAAGAATGTGTGATTTAGCTCTGTACAGAGAAAGCAATAGTGGTAGTACTATGCTTTCGAATATTTTTATAGATGAATATCTTGCTGAGGCGAACGATGCCCAGATTAAGGTATATCTTTATCTTATACGTATGACTAACTGTGGAAGGCCCACTAACATTAGTGATATTGCTGATAAGTTTAATCATACTGAGAAGGAAGTATGCAGAGCTCTTCGCTACTGGGAGAAGAAGGGACTTATCTCATTAGACCACGACGACCATGGTGCCATTGTTGGTATTCGGCTCTTCGAGCCAGCGAGTGTTCCAAGGCTTGTTCAACCTGTTCACCAGGCAAGCTTTACACCAGTAATGTCTGTTGTTATGCCTTCTGAGGCTCAGACAGCTAATAGCGTGGCTCAGCCTGCTGTTAAGCCTAAGGTAGCAGCTACCACATTCAAGAAGCCATCTTATAGCACGAATGAACTCAAGGCTTTCAAGGAGCGTGAAGACTCGACAGCTCTTATATTTATTGCCGAGTCTTACCTTAAGAGACAGCTTACTGCCAGCGAGATTCGTTCAATTATGTTTTACGTTGATGAGCTTAGATTCTCAGATGAGCTAATTGATTTTCTCTTACAGTTCTGCGTGACACGCAGGGAAGACAAGGTATCCTTTGCATATATTGACAAGGTAGCCATTGACTGGGCAGAGAATGATATTACAAGTGTTAGTCAGGCCAAGAAGTATTGTGCAGGTTTTGATAAGTCTTTCTCAACAACTGCCAATAGATCTACACCTAAGAAGACAACTCAGTTCCATCAGTTTGAACAGAGGGATTACGATTTCGATAAGCTTGAAGAGCAGCTTCTTAAGAGACAATAACAGGAGGCTTTACTGTGGGACTTAGCAACTCTCAATACAATGACATAATACGAGATTACGATGAACGCCGTCGCAACAACGAGCAGACGCATCTCGAGAGGATAGAATACGTCAATAGCCATATAGAAGGCTTCAAGAAGCTCTCTGATACAATCTCTTCTCTATCTGTAGAGTCGACCATGAAGGCTCTTAGCGGTGACAAGTCTGCACTTAGCGAACTTCACTCCAGAATCGAAGTGTTATCAAGAAAGAAGGCCGCTCTTTTGGCATCTGCAGGTCTGCCATCAGACTATCTTGACCGAATCTATGACTGCCCTGACTGCCAGGATACCGGATATATTAATGGTTCCAAGTGTCACTGCTTTAAGCTACAGCAGATATCTGTACTCTATGAGCAGTCTAATATCAGTGATAATCTTAAAGACGTCAGTTTTTCAATGTTAAAGGAAGACTATTATAAAGGCAAGGATCTTGAGCGCTTCAGAGATAGTCTTGATAATTCAGTTAAATTTGTTCAAAATTTTGATTCTGTCTACCAAAACTTACTATTTTATGGTACAGTAGGTGTCGGTAAGTCATTATTATCATCCTGTATCGCAAAGGAACTTATTGACTCTGGTCATTCAGTTATCTACTTCAGTGCATCGTCACTGATGGACACTATTTCCAGAGAGACCTTTGGCAACAAGGATCGCAGTAATGTAGCAGGTAGTGACATCTATGAGTGTGATCTGCTTATTATTGATGACCTCGGTACAGAGATGACCAATAATTTTACAATATCTTCGCTCTTCACTCTTCTGAACGAGCGAATGCTTAGAAAGAAATCAATAGTCATATCAACCAATTTACTATTGGAAGAGTTGCGCGACAGATATTCAGACCGTATTTTTTCCAGAATAACAGGAGGATTTACCTTCTGCCGTCTGTCTGGTCCGGACATCCGTTTTGCGCATAAGTATGATATATAATTATTATAGAAAGCGAGGGTTTTTTTCATGGCAAATCGTGAAGAAAAGCGTAATCTCGAATCTATTCCTGTTGGTTCTTTGGGAATAATTCCATTAAGCAGCTGTGCTACTCTTGGTTCCAAGATTGATGCTTATCTTGTTAAGTGGAGAACAGAGAGAGAGAACGAACACAAGACAAGCCTTGCATTTGCAGGCTATCAGCGCGATTCTTACATCCTTGATACCAAGGTTCCAAGATTTGGATCTGGTGAAGGAAAGGGTGAGATTCTTGAGTCGGTAAGAGGTACAGACCTCTTCATAATGGTAGATGTATGTAACTATTCTCTCACATATACAATGGGTGGATATGTTAATCATATGTCTCCTGACGATCACTATCAGGATCTTAAGCGTATTATTGCTGCCGTAGGTGGTAAGGCAAGAAGAATCACTGTAATTATGCCTTTCCTGTATGAAAGTCGTCAGCATAAGCGTACAGCGCGCGAATCACTTGACTGTGCTCTTGCACTTCAGGAGCTCATCAAGATGGGGGTTGATAATATAATCACATTTGATGCCCATGATCCACGAGTACAGAATGCTATTCCACTTCATGGATTTGAGACAATTCAGCCAGCATATCAGTTCATTAAGGGTCTTCTTAAGAATGTAAGTGATCTGAACATTGATTCAGAGCATATGATGGTTGTCAGCCCAGACGAAGGCGGAATGGGAAGAGCAATCTATATCGCCAATGTACTTGGCCTTGATATGGGTATGTTCTATAAGAGACGTGACTATACAAGAATTGTTAATGGAAGGAATCCTATTGTTGCTCATGAGTTCCTTGGTTCGAGTGTAGAAGGCAAGGATATAATCATCATTGATGATATGATTTCATCTGGTGAGAGTATGCTTGAGGTAGCAAGCGAGCTTAAGACCCGCAAGGCTAACAGAATCTTCGTATTCTCGACCTTTGGTCTTTTCACTAATGGTCTTGATAAGTTCGATGAGTATTATGAGAAGGGACTTATCTCTAAGGTTCTTACAACTAACCTTATATATCAGCCAGATGAGCTTCTCAGCCGTGAGTGGTATGTAAGCTGTGATATGAGCAAGTATATTGCATACATAATCGATACTCTTAATCATGATTCTTCAATCAGCGATCTGCTTGTTCCTAACGAGCGTATCCAGAACATCGTTACCAAGTATCGTAATGGCGAGATGAATCTATAATATACAGATAATATTTAACCCCGAATGCGAATACATTCGGGGTATTTTAATGCTTTTCTTTATTATGAACTACTGTTCATTATGCTTCGCAGCATATGTCATAAATCTGTTGGAATTATTCTCGAACATCTCTCTGGAATCACTCATTCCCTTCTTATAGATTGTACCTTCAACCGGATCCATCAGAACGACATTCTGTTCATTAAATCCAATTATGAGTACCGCTGAACCATCATTAAGAAGTCCCAGCACAGGAATATCCAGGTTGACATAATACAACATCATATCCATTGAGCATCCCGTGAGATTAAGCACATATACATCCTTCATATTACTGCTAAGGATATTGTACACACTCTCACCTCTCTCCAACAGGCTCTCAACATTCCTTGACACTCCACCATGTCGTAACATAGCTTCTATACAGACAGTCAGAGAATTCTTGCTCTCAGTTGTTGCAGCCTCTTCAATTGCCATTATCTGATTTCTAGGCTTGATCTCTCCTCGTCTGTATATCTCATTGCCCATCAGATCGACAACAGTGCCTCTTATCTCGTATGCACATACTACTGCTCTTGCAGGGCTGTCGAATACGCCTATCATCTTATCTGCGCCATATACTAAGAACCTGTTCTTCTCATTCTTATTCTTAACCTTTACACTTCGTCCACCCTCATAGAGAACCTCCTTAGGCGTTAAGAACTTAAGCGTCTTAGGCTCAATGACTTTCTTGACAACCAGCTGATATATCTTCTCATACGTATCCGTTACAACGACAGATACCGAATTCTTCCCCTCTTTTACCTCTATATTACTCGTAATATAATCGTCAGTAGTATCAGAGAATGTACCTCTCTCATCATTCTTTCTAGCTCTCTTAAGAGTTATCTGATTGCCCTCAATACTACCGTTGGTTATATATATACCCTCTTCACTATATTCTTTCAGTACTGTTCCGCCCTCGGACTGAATAATCAGCCTATTCATCGGGAATGTGACATCACCCAGGGTATTGTATATAAGGTCACCTTTATTACATACTCCATATATAAGATCCTCATTCATGAATCCAATCGGTCGTATATAATCAGAGGACTGACTTCCATTCATCGTAATCTTCTCGGTAGCAAGATCCATAACAGTCAGATTGGAAGTAATATTGTTATCACTTTCAACCGTCTCCTGCCACATAATGGTCCTTCCACTCTCAGATACACAGAAGTTATCTTCATCAATATTCTCAACAACAACCTCACACTTAAGATCTTCGGTGCCTATCTTATATATATATCCATCCATGAATACATAGAAGTTCCCTCTGGAATTGATATAGCTTAGCTTCTCAACATCACACTTAAGTATATCCACGGACTTATTATATGGTATAAATATCTGCTCTTCGATTGTATTAACCGGATTCCTGTAGTAGCATACCTCAACACCTACCTCACCCTCGTGAGTACCCCTGTTCATGTATCCATATACCATGAAGGAGATATTACCATTCTCCTCTACATCCAGAATCTTTATATCACTTCTTCTATACTGATTTCTTGCATCATCAGAAGGTGTATCATAGAAAGCAAAAAGACGTGCTACTTTATTCTCATCGACATTGACACTGTACAGACGTCCATCGTTAACAAATGCAGCAATCTCGCCGCCATCACTCTCTAACATCTGTACATCATCCTTCTGAATACCAAGCATTATCTTGTCATTAACAAAGGACTCCTTATCCAGTAAGAATATTCTATCCATTGTTCTGTCATAAGAGAGAAGATAGAATCTCTGTTCAGTCTTTCTGATTCGATAATACTCCATCACTCTATAGTAGCTCTTCTCATCGTTCTGATTGACTGAGACAGTATACTGGAGCTGTATCGAAGCCATAGTATCGCCTATCTCCTTAACAGTTATTGCACAATCTGACTCCCGGACAGGTGCCAGATTGCCCCATGATACCTGATTAAGACTGCTGTGAATATCCACTCGTCCGAATGTAGAATTATCACCCTCCGAATTAGGCTCTAAGAACGTAGACAGCTCCCTAATTGACTCCTTATCAAAAGTGGCTGCACTAAACTCCTCTACAAATGCAATCTTCTCCGACAGATTCGCATTCTCATTCTGTATAATCCTTGTATAGTAATTAACCTCTCTGCCATCAGATAATGTGGCTATGAGGATTAAGTTGTATTCTTCTCCTGGTT
Source organism: Lachnospiraceae bacterium (assembly GCA_045641365.1). Lineage (GTDB taxonomy): Bacteria > Bacillota > Clostridia > Lachnospirales > Lachnospiraceae > Colinaster. The sequence goes on along the minus strand of JAZUGT010000077.1, from coordinate 3,801 downwards.
CAATCAGGTCCTTAAGCGCAATGTGACCTACAAGATTCTGCTGATAGTCAGAATAATCTATTACCGGAGTGTCCTCAATCAGACGCTCACCATCAGCACTTCGTACCTCGATCCTTATGCCAGAGACTCCGCATCCGTACTTCTCCAGTTCAAAGGATACTTCTCGGTTATCTCCGACTGGCGTAATGCTGTCGCGGATTGTGTTAGATTCCATACTTACCACATATCCATGCATCTCATTGATCTTAATATCACCACATTTAATATATGCTACTGGAAGAGTTGGCTCAGCCATCTCAATAGTCATATCTGTAGTGCCCTGATTAAAATATAATGAAAAAGATATTAATGCAGCAATAAAGACCACTGCATACACTATCCATCTTATTATTATTTTCTTCATAAGTTACTTTCTGCTTTAAAAGACCATGCGCCTAAGCGCATGGTCTATTACTGTTGTCTTATACTAAGACTTAATCACATTAATTCGTGCCAATGCACGCATAAGAGCTGTCTCTGCTCGCGCTATATCTGTCTTGGGATCCTTCTCCCTAATAAGCCTTTCAGCTCTTTCCTTTGCAGCCTCTGCTCGCTGAACGTCGATCTCATCTGGCCACTCAATTACTTCTGCAAGAAATACTACCTTATCCTGAAGTATCTGTGCAAAGCCAGAGTGAAGTGCAGCCTTCTTAACACCGCCGTCCTCAGTAATCGTAAGCACACCAGGCTTAATAATTACTGTCAGAGGAATATGATTCTTATACACACCTATCTCACCCTCTGTTGTATTGAACTCAACCAAAGATGCCTCCCCTTCGTAAAAGGTTCTGTCTGGTGTAATAATCTGTACTGTAAAAATCTTGTTATCTTCTGCCATGTCTCACTCATTTCTCCAATTCGGATACTACTTCACACGGGCAATTACAACATCAATCCTACCTGCATTAAGGAAATAACTCTCAGGAATATCATCATGCTTTCCTTCAATAATCTCCTTGAAGCCTCTAATTGTCTCCTGTACAGGTACATACTTACCTTCAAGTCCAGTAAACTGTCCTGCAACGAAGAATGGCTGTGAAAGGAATCTCTGAATCTTACGTGCTCTTGATACAACAAGCTTATCTTCTTCACCAAGCTCGTCCATACCAAGGATAGCAATGATATCCTGTAATTCCTTATACTTCTGGAGAATCTCCTGTACTCCTCTGGCAACCTTGTAATGCTCCTCACCAACAATACGTGGATCAAGAATTCTTGATGTTGACTCAAGTGGGTCAACAGCTGGATAGATACCAAGCTCAACGATTGAACGGCTAAGAACTGTTGTCGCATCCAGATGAGCGAATGTTGTTGCTGGTGCTGGATCTGTAAGGTCATCGGCACGAACGTAAACAGCCTGAACTGATGTAATAGATCCGTTCTTTGTAGATGTAATTCTCTCCTGAAGAGCACCCATCTCTGTCTGAAGTGTTGGCTGATAACCTACGGCTGATGGTACTCGACCAAGAAGAGCCGATACCTCAGAACCAGCCTGTGTAAATCTGAAGATATTATCAATGAACAGCAGCACGTCCTTACCAGCCTTGTCACGGAAATACTCCGCCATTGTAAGTCCTGTAAGACCTACTCTCATTCTGGCTCCTGGTGGCTCGTTCATCTGACCAAATACCATTGTTGTCTTGTCAATAACGCCTGACTCCTTCATCTCGTAGTACAGGTCGTTACCTTCTCTTGTACGCTCACCTACACCTGTGAATACTGAATATCCACCGTGCTCAGTTGCAATATTACGGATAAGCTCCTGAATAAGTACTGTCTTACCTACTCCGGCACCTCCGAACAGACCAATCTTACCACCCTTCTGATATGGACAAAGGAGGTCAACGACCTTGATACCTGTCTCAAGAATCTCTGCCTCTGTTGCCTGCTCCACGAATTCTGGTGCTGGTCTGTGAATTGGCTCATATGTTGTTACGTCTGGTGCTGGTATATTGTCAATTGGGTCACCAAGTACATTGAACATTCTACCCAGTGTATTCTCACCAACTGGAACTGAGATAGGAGCTCCTGTTGCAAGTGCATCCATACCTCTTACAAGTCCGTCTGTTGGACCCATGGCAATACATCTGACTGTATCGTCACCCAGATGCTGTGATACCTCTACAACCAGTACGCTGTTATCCTGTCTCGTAATCTTGATAGCCTCGTTAATCTCAGGTAGATTGCCCTGTTCAAACTTGATATCAAGTACGGCACCGATGATCTGCGTAATCTTTCCGATTGTCTTCTCTGCCATCGTATTATCCTTTCTTAACAAAAATTATATTCGTACTATCACTAATTCTGTGCCTGTGAACCAGCTATGATCTCTGTAAGCTCCTGTGTAATAGAACCCTGACGAGCTCTGTTATACTGCAAGGTTAACTTATCAATCATCTCTTCTGCATTGGTTGTGGCATTGTCCATTGCCTGCATACGTGCACCATTCTCACTGGCAACTGATTCAATCATTGCTCCATATATAATACTGGTCACATACTTAGGAATAATCAGGTCAAGTGCCTCATCCTCAGCTGGCTCAAAGTTCATAGGAATATTATCCTGAACATCTCCATCAGCTAATACTTCTTCACCCTTCTCAACTGGAAGCAACTTCATTAATACAGGCTCATGAACAACTGTATTCTTAAAGTTAGTATAGGCAAGATAAATCTCACCAATCTCACCTGCTCTGTATGCATTGAGGAGTACCGCAGATAATCGCATTGCATCAACATATTCTGGACTGTCAATCATTGCAGAGTAATCTTCTGCAAGCTTATATCCATATCTGCCCATCGCCTCGCGACCCTTACGACCTAATGTATATATTACAAGTTCTTCCTTAGGAAGGTTGCCCTTTGTAATAAGCTTAACAACATTGGAGTTGTATCCACCTGCCAGTCCTCTGTTACCTGTAATCATAATAACAGCCTTCTTGCTGCACTCTGACTGATTAACATATGGATGGTCAAGGTTGCCTGCCTTAGCAAGGATAGACTGTACTGTTCTGTACATATAATCGAAATAACCCTTGCTATTCTGCGCTGCCTGCTTACTACGCTGAAGCTTAACTGTAGAAACCAGTTTCATGGCCTTAGTGATCTGTCCTGTACTTTGAATACTGCTTTTACGTCTTTTGATATCTCTCATAGACGCCATAACTTATCACCTTCCAATCTACTGATCTATGCCTTAAACTGCTCCTTAAACTGAACAATTGCCTTCTTAAGAAGTTCGTCTGTAGCATCGCTAATCTGCTTCTCGTCTGCAATTGCCTTTGGTATCTCAGGATACTTTGTATCAAGGAATTCGAAAAGCTCTGTCTCAAATCTTGTTATTGCACTTACAGGTACATCAAGAAGGTACTTGTTAGTAGCAACATAGATTATTATTACCTGATACTGAACTGGCATTGGCTTGTACTGTGGCTGCTTAAGAATCTCCTTGATTCTCTCACCCTGTGCAAGCTTCTCCTTAGTGTCATCATCAAGCTCTGATCCAAACTGAGCAAATGCTGCAAGCTCTCTATACTGTGCAAGCTCAACTCTGATTGGTGCAGAGATCTTTTTCATAGGCTTAATGTGTGCAGCACCACCTACTCGTGAAACTGACAAACCTGCGTTAACAGCAGGTCTGAAACCTGAATTGAACATCTCTGTCTCAAGATATATCTGTCCATCTGTAATTGAGATAACGTTAGTTGGAATATACGCTGAAACGTCTGCAGCCTGTGTCTCAATAATTGGAACCGCTGTAAGT
>JAZUGT010000076.1:0-108925 GCA_045641365.1 Lachnospiraceae bacterium | reverse complement strand
AAGAGAAAAATTCATAACAAGATCCTTGGCGTTTGGTAAAATAGTATTCTCGACAAATGAATATACATCACTGGAGTATGTATTAAATAATGAAATCAGGTCATTCTCTTCAAACAGATCTGTAGATTCAATAAGCTTATCTGCATAACTGACAACATTATCATAATATGTTGGAAAATGATTAATAATACTCTCTATACTTCTATATAACTCAGGTACCACTGTACCAAAGAAAGCATATAACAGAATAAATACAATTATGAGTGTAATAATGATACATATTACACGTACTCTCTTTCGATCTCCTCTTGAAATAGACTTATTATGCTTCTTGTATGAATTGAAAACTATTTTATTTTCCAAAAATCGAACAATTGGCCATAAAAGATAAGCAATTACGACGCCATAGATAAATGGATTGAATACACTAATTATACCTTTGATAATAGTGAAAAACTCTTTACTATTATATAGAACATATCTAAACAGCATTGAAAGTGCAACAACAATAAAAGCTGTTAGTCCAAGCTTAAAATACTTATTTTTCTTCATCTTGTTCATGTTATCTCCCGAATATGATATTTAAAAAGATTACCTTATAAGTATATCATAATCTTATAATTTTTATATACTATTATGCTATAATATGACATATATATGAAATGACAGATTGGAGTAAGTTGTGAAGCTGCAGAAGTTATACAGTTATGTTAGAAGAGCTATTGATGATTACTATATGATTGAGGAAGGCGACAGGATTGCTGTTGGTATATCTGGTGGTAAGGACAGCCTTACTCTGCTCTATGCCCTTCATGGACTGCGGAAGTTTTATCCAAAGCATTTTGATCTTTGTGCCATTACAGTTGATGTTGGCTTTGAAGGTATGGATTTTAGCCCGATACAGACGCTTTGTGATGATTTGGGTATAGAATATCATGTTGAGAGGACAGACATAGCACAGATTGTTTTTGAAGAGCGTAAAGAATCAAGCCCCTGCTCGTTATGTGCCAAGATGCGCAAGGGCTCACTTAATGAGGCAATTAAAGCCTTGAATTGTAATAAGGTTGCTTATGCACATCATAAGGATGATGTTGTTGAGACAATGCTGTTATCACTGATGTATGAAGGCAGATTTCATACATTTGCACCTGTAACATATCTGGACAGAACTGAATTGGCTGTAATACGTCCTATGATATACGTTCACGAAGCTGATGTTATTGGATTTGTGAGACGATATGATGTCCCGGTTGTTAAGAGCAAGTGTCCTGTTGATGGATATACCAAGCGTGAATATGCTCACGATCTGTTACGCGATATGATTAAGAAGAATCCAGGTGTTAAGAACAGAATGTTTACTGCTATAGTTGATAGTAATATTAATGGATGGGATCATAGAGAAGGAGCACATTATTAATGGCTAATTATCATGATGAAGTTAATAAGCAGAATGTAGAAAAGCTGCGTGAGATTTTGGCTACACTCCCCTCTTTTTGTAAGATGTATTTTAGAGGAATGAATGATTCTTTCTCATCCAGAACAAAAATTGCATATGCTTATGATCTTAGAGTATTCTTTGAATTTCTTATGAACAATAATTCATATTGTAAGAATTTCGAAATTACAGAACTACCTATGAGTGTACTTGATAAGATTGGTCGTGAGGATATTGAAGAATATCTTGAATATCTTTCATTATATAAGAATTCAGATTCAACAGAAGTAATGAATGATGAAAGAGGTAAAAGCCGTAAGCTTGCCTCTCTCAAGAGTTTTTATAATTACTATTTTCGAAACGAACTGATCGAGACTAATCCTGCAGCACTTGTTCCAATGCCTAAGCTTCACGAGAAAGAGATAATAAGACTTGAACCAGATGAAGTAGCAACATTATTAGATCAGGTAGAGGCTGGAACTGATCTTAGTAAGAAGCAGATGAGTTATCATGCTAAGACTTCTGTTAGAGATACTGCTCTTTTGACATTATTGCTTGGTACTGGAATTCGTGTTTCTGAGTGCGTTGGACTTGATATTAATGATGTTGATTTTAATAATGGTCGAATTAAAGTAAGACGTAAGGGCGGATATGAAGATGTAGTATACTTTGGTGACGAAGTATATAATGCTCTATCAGATTATATGGATCAGCGAAAAAAAATAATTCCACTGGATGGCCATGAAAATGCGCTATTCTTATCAATTCAGAACAGACGTATTACTGTTCGTGCGGTGGAAAATCTGGTTAAGAAATATGCCAGTCTCGTTACAAGTGTTAAAAAGATAACTCCTCATAAGTTAAGAAGCACGTTTGGAACTAATCTATATCAGGAGACAAGTGATATATATCTTGTTGCTGATGTACTTGGACATAAGGATGTTAATACAACCAGAAAGCATTATGCTGCAATGAAAGATGAGCATAAAAGACGTGCTGCAAAAGCGGTTAAATTAAGAGAAGACTAAATTATAGCAGGTGCCATTTGACACCTGCTATATTATTAATGATATAATCTAAAAACGCCAAAAACCTTTCCAAGAATCTGACAATCATCTACTATTATTGGATCCATGGAATCATTCTCAGGTTGAAGTCTGATATGAGAAAACTCCTTATAAAAGGTCTTAACAGTCGCTGAATCATCTATAAGAGCAACTACAGTCTCTCCATTACGAGCTGTATTGCATCTCTGAACAAATATCTGATCCCCATCAAAAATACCAGCATTAATCATTGAGTCACCACGAACCTTGAGTACAAAACTGGGCTCTCCTCTTGGAACCATATCCGCAGGAACTGGAAAATAACTTGAGATATTCTCTTCAGCAAAAATTGGCTGGCCAGCGGCAACAGAACCAATCACAGGTAAAGATGTCATCTCAGTTCTTACAACATTAAAAGTATCATCTACAATCTCTATTGCACGTGTCTTGGTAGGATCACGCCTGATATATCCAAACTTCTCCAGCTTTTCAAGATGAGCATGAACTGAAGATGTAGACTTAAGATTAACAGTCTCACATATCTCCCTGACAGTTGGTGGATATCCTCTTCTAAGTATCTCTTCCTTAATATATTCCAAGATCTCCATGGACTTGCCATTAAGCTTATTATCATCCATACTAGTGCCCTCCCTAGCAATCTAATATCTTTTTACTTGAATGATTATATCATATAAAACATTAAAAACAAACATATATTCCGAAAAAATGTTCGATTTTTCGAAAAAATGTTCGATAAAACTGTTGACAATCGAAAATATGTTCGGTATTATAATAACAGAACAAACGTTCTGAACACTTGTTTACCGGAGGAGTATATGAGAGCAATTAAGAAGAATGGTAAATATATTAACAGAAGACATCAGCAGATAATTTTTAGAAGAATTGCTGTTTCGTTAACAATTCTTATTTCAAGTATTATTCTTGGTCTTTCATGCCACAGTGTTACTACTAATGCTGAGACAACTGACTCAGTTCACTATTATAAGTACTATACAAGCATAACTGTTGAGAATGGTGATACATTATACAGCATAGCTTCAGATCATCTGACTAACTACTCTTCTGTTGATGAGTATATTGACGATGTTGCACATATCAATCACCTTTTAGATGCAGATATAACAGCTGGAATGAGCCTTATAATTCCATATTTTTCAACAGAATATAAGTAATTGTTACTTTATATTATCCCACCCCATATTAAAGACCTCTGACATATTTGCCAGAGGTCTTTTGTTAACTTCTAAAATCTGTAATTTTAATATGAATATCCTTTATGCTTTAAAGCCAATTATAATCTCCACCTGTAATTGCAAGAGATAACAGAGTATCCATTTTTTCAACTTCTTCTTTTCCTTCAATCATCTGAAGTAGACGAGCACTTTCTACGATCTTAGGCATCTCTTCATCCGGTCCAATTTCCATATTAGGAGCTTCTCCACAATAAGGACATACGATAGATGGACCAATCTGCAACGAAAGGAACCTGTTACCACAATCGCTGCACTCATAGAATCCACATCTTTCGGTTTCATCAGGAACATAATACATGATTGTCACCTCATTAATAGAACTTCATACTATAGCCGCCATTAAATGTCTCTTTAGAATTAAGTATATTGGTATATGGTCTTTCGGATAATATACCGCTAAAGTCAGTGGCATCCGCTCTTCCATACCATGGCTCGATACAGATAAATGGAGCATTCTTTTTTTCTGGTGACCATATTGCAAATAATGGTGTATTAAAGCAAACATCCACTATTCTATTACCATCTGGATCTTCTAATCCAACTAATCCAGTCTGATTACCTTCGACATAGTAAGTACAACGATCAAAAAATTCAGATGTCATACTAACTCTGTTGTCAGTAAGTTGCATAATTATTGATTCGTCCATTTTAGCAAGACCAGTATCTAATGTATTGCCATGGTGTGTAATAGTATCAACGCCTTCGAAATATAGCTTATATCCAGCCTTGTTACTTTCACCATTGACAGGGCAAAGAAAAGCAGGATGTGCACCTATAGAGAAATACAGTGTGTCATCAGAGGGATTCTTAACATCCCAATTCACTGTAAGTTCATTATCGGTAAGCTTATAACTAATTACAAGTTCAAAGTCAAAAGGAAACTTTACTTTTGTATCTGGAGAAGACTTTAAAATAAAAGAAATGCTGTCATTATCCTGATTAAGTAATTCAAATTCCATATCTCTGGCAAAACCATGCTGGCCCATTGGATATTCAATACCATTCCAACGATATTTCTTGTTCTTAAGACTTCCTACAAATGGAAAAAGTACTGGTGAAGTTCTCCCCCAATACTTGCTATCGCCATACCACATATACTCCTTGTAGCCATCTTTCTTCATTACAGACTTAACTTCTGCACCAAATGAATCAATCTTAACTACAAATCTGCTATTCGAAATAAAATATAACATATGCATACTCCTATAAATAATCTAAGCTATATTAATCTCTGTACCATCTTTCCAGATATGTTCAAGATCGTAGAACTCTCTACTGGCATCATCGAATATGTGAATAACAACATCGCCATAATCCATTAATATCCAGTTACCATTCTTAAAACCTTCCATGTGCGAAAAATGAAGATTTACTTTTTTGAGTTCATCTTCAACATGCTCAGCAAGTGCATGCACATGATTAATATTTGATGCAGATGCAACTACAAAATAATCAGTCATTATAGATATATTTGAAATATCAATAATTTTAATATCTATTGCTTTTTTATCATCTAAAGTGTGAAATATGAGTTCCAGGTTTTCTCTTGTAATCAAATGTATATCCTCTTTTATATGTTCTCACTATAGTATATATATGCTTCATGCGTAGCTGGATCAAGAGCTTTAGTAGACTGTTCAAGATACTTAAGAGTATTACTGTATATATGATATGTAGCCCTGCTCAGATTGGTAAATGCTTCGCTTCTTATTGCATCAAGCTCCTTATCATGATTTCTTGCAGGTTCAATATAATCTGCAACGAATACTATCTCTTCTAAAAGTGACATATTACATCTTCCAGTTGTATGATAATAGATTGCGGAAATAATCTCCTTATCCTCTATATCATATTCATGTTCTGCAAGATGTGCGCCAACCTTTGCATGTAGCAATGATGGATTGAGTCGTTCAACATCACTAATAGTTAAGGAATTGCTTTCACAATAAGCTATTCTTTCTTTATCACTCATTCCCTTGGCACAGTCATGCAGAAGTCCGGCAATATATGCCCTGTTAATATCAAATCCATATCTCATTGCAAGACATGAAGCTGTATATGCAACACCAAGTGTGTGTTCAAATCTCTTCGAATCAAGGCGTTTTTTAAGAGATTTAATTATATCCTTATTAGTCATAGCGATTATTCCACATCCTTATAAAGATTAAATCTCTCAATATATGCAAGTGTATCATCAGTAATCATGTAACGAACACTTTTACCATTCTTGATACGTTCTCTAATCTCAGTTGAAGAAATATCAATATATGGAGTCTGAAGAACATGTATCTTAGATGAATACTTTTCCATGAGTTCTTCTGCCTTACTGTTCAATTCTTTAAGGCTCTGACCTTTCCTTGCTGCAACAAGAATTGTAGCAAGATTCATTATAATCTCAGGATTCTTCCATTCTTCCATCTGGAATAATGAATCAGCACCAACAATAAGATAATAATTAGTAGTTGGATTAGCCTTCTTAAGCTCTTCCAAAGTCTCATATGTATAAGAATTACCAGGTCTGTCAGTCTCAATCGTTGACAAGGCAAACTTAGGATTATCACCAATTGCCCCACCTGTCATCGCAATACGCTTCTTCTTATCAAGTACAATTTTAGGATCCTTGAAATGTGAGATTCCGGTTGGAATAAAAAGAATCTCATCAAGATCAAATTCACACAAAGCATGCTCTGCAAGAATCAAATGTCCAAGATGAATTGGATTAAATGTACCACCAATAATACCAACTTTTTTATCCATTTTCATAATAAATAGTCTCCATCCGAAAATTATAACTAATTATATTTTAAGTCAGTTGAATCACTTAGGCAACAGAATCTTAGGGTTATCCTTATCTGGCTTATATAGGACAATTTTTTTACCAATTACCTGTACAACTTCAGCACCGGATCTTTCTGCAAGAACCTCTGCTATTCCACGTGGATCATCCATACAGTTCTTTAAGACAGCTATTTTAATAAGTTCTCTTGTATTAAATGCCTCTCTGATTGCTTCTGTATATTCAGGCGTAATAGAAGACTTTCCAACCTGAAAAATTGGATCGATTTTCATTGCTAATCCTTTTAAGTACGCTCTCTGCTTACTAGTCATCATATGCTCCAATCTTACTTATAATAATCAAATGAGAGATCATACATTCTAACTGTATCTCCCTCCTGTATACCAAGTTCTTCAAGCCTGTCAAGAATCTCATTCTCCTTAAGGAACTTCTGGAAGAATAAGAATCCCTTCTCTGAATCAAGATTGGTATATCCAAGCATCTTCTCAATACGTGGTCCTTCAACCACATATTCATTTTCCTTTTCATCAAAAGTAACCGTATAAGGTTCACTTGAATCAACCATAAGCTCTGGGAAATACTCCTGCTCAAAGATAACTGGCTTGTCATCAAGCTTATCAAGCATCTCTCTAACCTTATATAGAATCTGAGTAATACCTTCACCACTGATTGCACTCATAGGAAAAATCTGATAGCCCTGAGGTTCAAATTCAGCCTTTAACTTTGCGATAATTTCGTCCGAACCATCATATAGCATATCAAGCTTATTGGCTGCAATTATCTGAGGTCTCTTGGACAGATCTTCATTATATAGTGACAATTCCTTGTTAATTGCATATATATCTTCAATAGGATCTCTTCCCTCAGTCCCAGCAGCATCAACTATATGAATAATAACCTTGGTTCTCTCGATATGCCTTAAGAATTCATGACCAAGTCCGATTCCATCAGCAGCACCCTCAATAAGCCCGGGAATATCTGCAACAACGAATCCTTTAGCATCCTTTAGATCGACAACGCCAAGATGAGGACTAAGCGTTGTAAAGTGGTAGTTAGCTATCTCTGGTCTGGCATTTGATACTTTAGTAAGAAATGTACTTTTTCCAACATTAGGAAAGCCAACAAGCCCAACATCAGCTATAACTTTAAGTTCGAGCTGAAGATTAAGTTCCTTTGCTGGCTGACCAGGCTGTGCATACTTTGGTGCCTGCATAGTGCTGGTTGCATAATGCTGATTACCATTTCCACCACGACCACCTTCTAATAAAACAAAGCGTCGCATATCTCCAGACATATCAACAATTACTTTTCCGGATTCAGCCTCTTTGACAACAGTACCTACTGGAAGCTTAAGAACAATGCTTTCGCCGTTTTTACCACGACAGTTCTTCTTACCGCCATCTTTGCCATGTTCAGCCATATACTTATGAATATGTCTAAAATCGGCAAGTGTATTAACACCATCATCAACCTCTAATATGACGTCACCGCCACGGCCACCGTCTCCACCATCAGGACCACCGTTAGGAACGTATTTCTCACGTCTAAATGACACATGACCATCGCCACCCTTGCCACTTCTTACGTAAATTGTTGCTCTGTCTGCAAACATGATTACACCTCAAAAAAATAAGCTCCAAACAATTGTTTGGAGCTTAATCAAAATCTTACTTCTCTACAGGATATACAGAAGCCTGCTTCTTATCTCTTCCGAGTCTTTCGAATCTAAGTACTCCATCAACAAGAGCAAATAATGTATCATCGCCACCACGACCTACATTTGTTCCTGGATGAATCTTAGTTCCACGCTGTCTGTATAAAATGTTACCAGCCTTAACAAACTGGCCATCAGCTCTCTTAGCTCCAAGTCTCTTAGACTCTGAGTCTCTACCGTTCTTTGTAGAACCGACTCCCTTCTTATGAGCAAAGAATTGAAGGTTCATATTCATCATGGTCTTATACCTCCTGAATCTCTACTTTAACATACTTCTTGCCATATTCTTTGGCAACCTCTGTCGCTCCAAGCTGAAAGCTCTTAAGTAATAACTCAGCTTCATCTGAAGGATCTCCAATAATCGAAAAACGGATTATTCCATTCTTCTCGTCCTGCTGTTGCTTAAACTTGTCATCAAGCAACTTCTCAATACTATTACATGTATTAATTGCAAGAACGCTTATTGATGCACATACAATGTCATCTCCACGCTTGGAATAATCAGCGTGACCATTGCATTCAAAGCCCTTCAATCTTCCCTTGGATGTAACAAAAGTAATCTTGGTCATAATAATAACCTACGTCATATTAAGCATTAATCTTGTCAATCTTAACCTGAGTATATGCCTGTCTATGACCATTCTTGTTATGGTAGCCAGTCTTTCTCTTATACTTGTAGACAATGACCTTCTTGCCCTTGCCCTGATCCATAACAGTTGCTGTAACAGTTGCATTAGCAACATCTGCACCAACCTTAAGCGCTGAATCCTTAACTGCGACTACCTGATCAAAAGTAACAGTGCTTCCAGCCTCTGCATCAAGCTTCTCAACCTTGATTACATCACCTTCAGCTACCTTATACTGCTTTCCACCAGTTGCAATAATTGCGTACATGAGGTTCTCCTCCTATTCTTAAATCTCGCTAACTATGGCGGTGAATGAACACACTTATAGCCTCGTTATGCGGCACACTAAGATATAATATCATCACTTGATAATATAGTCAACAGTTTTATTATCTCTTTGCTAATTCTTCAGTGATTTCTTCCCAGGTAACGCCCTTCTCGGCCATCAGTACCATCATATGATACAGGAAATCTGATATCTCATACTTAATCTCATTAGGATTAGGATTCTTAGCAGCAATAACAATCTCTGTTGCCTCTTCACCAAGCTTCTTAAGAATCTTATCAACACCCTTATCAAAGAGATAATTTGTATAAGAGCCTTCCTTAGGATGAATCTTTCTGTCCTTAATTACATCAAATACCTGTTCAAAAACCTTAATCGGATTCTCTTCTCTCTTAATATCCTTCTGATATACAGATGTATAGAAGCAGGAATGCTTACCTGTGTGGCAGGCTGCACCAACCTGAGTTACTTTTGCAAGTAATGTATCTGCATCACAGTCAACATATAGCGACTGAAGATACTGATAATGACCACTTGTCTCTCCCTTTATCCACAATTCATCTCTTGAACGACTGTAATATGTCATCTTACCGGTAGAAATAGTATGCTTATACGCTTCTTCATTCATATAGGCAACCATAAGAACTTCATCAGTCTTAACATCCTGCACAACAACACAGACATGTCCATCATTATTCTTCTTAAGTTCGCTCCACTCAAGGGTTATCTTCATGAGTGTTGTCTTGATGCCATTCTCATCAAGAATTGTCTTCATTGAATGAACACTATCAGCATTATCAGATACAACGTCTCCACATATTCCTACAAGATTATCTAGCTTGGCAACATCAATAAGCTTATCAAGGGAAATCTGTGGCAACATAGCAAGAATAGGAACCGGAGTCTCCTTAAGAGCATCACGAACGCTTGTTGGTGTAAGGAATATCATTGATGAGACATATTCCTTAAGGAGTTCACTGTTATCTTCAAGTTCAACAAGATTGGAAACGCATGCCACAATCTTATCCTTACCGAACTTTTTCGATACTTCCTCCGTAATCTCAACATTAGACCCTTTACTGTAGTTAAGACATGCCTGGGTACATCCCGCATAAAGAAGCTTCTTAATATCTTCCATCCTCTTAACATTACCAGCACCAATTACCGGAATATCAATTGAATCACAGATAACTTTAATTGTATCCAGTGCAGCATCATGCTCCTCATCATTATTAGACATATCATAAATAATGATACCATCACAGCCTGTATTGTAATAATACATAGCAAGTGAAACCGGATCTTCCTTAATTACAGTCATATCATCAAAGCTTTTAACAGCCATCTTATCATACAGATAAATACATGGATAGAATTTTCTGGTCATTATTATAATACTCCTTTCGTGCTCTGCACGCCCTTAATTCTCTCATCATACAATGTTGCTTCATCCAGAGCCTTTGCAAAAGCCTTAAACATTGCTTCAGCAATATGATGTGAGTTGTCACCAGACATAACCTTAATATGAAGATTCATCATCGCACCATATGCTACTGCAGCGAAGAACTCCTTGACAAGTTCTGTCTCAAAGTCACCAACCTTTTCAGTTGGAAATTCACAGTCAAATGCAAAATATGGCCTTCCGCAAAGATCGATTGCACATAAGACAAGTGCATCATCCATTGGGAGAATAAACGAACCATATCTCTTGATGCCTTTCTTGTCGCCAATCGCTTCAAGAATTGCCTTGCCAAGAACAATTCCTGTATCTTCCACAGTATGATGTCCATCAACCTCGAGATCGCCTGAAACATTACAATTCAAATCAAACAGTCCATGCTTGGAAAAGCCCTCGAGCATATGGTTAAAGAAACCTATTCCAGTATCAACAGTAGAACTTCCTTCACCATCAATATTGAGTTCAAGCTGAATCTGTGTCTCCTTAGTGTCTCTTGTAATATTACTTACTCTTTCCATAAATCATACCCCTTTTTATTCGAATCTTACTTTAATTGAATTAGCATGCGCAGTTAATTGCTCTTCTTCAGCGAAATATTCAATTTTCTCATGACAAGATTCAAGTCCAGCTTTTGAATAAGCTATAATGCTTGTCTTTTTCATGAATTCATCAACGTTAAGTGGTGAGAAGAACTTAGCTGTTCCGTTAGTTGGCAGGATATGATTAGGTCCTGCAAAATAATCGCCAAGTGGTTCAGATGAATAAGGCCCAATAAATATTGCACCAGCATTATCAATCTGAGTCATTACTTCAAACGGATTAGCAGTCTGAATCTCCAGATGTTCTGAGGCAATTTCATTAGCTGCATCAATAATATCTGCCATTGAATCACCTACAAGAATATAACCATAATTCTCAAGTGATTTATTAATTATTTCCTTACGAGAAAGTTCTTCAGTAAACTTATCAACCTCTCTTGATACCTCTTCTGCTAACTTGGAAGATGTTGTCAAAAGAATTGCGCTTGCAAGTTCATCATGCTCTGCCTGACTTAACAGATCTGCAGCAACAAAGCGTGGATTAGCTGTTTCATCTGCAATTACAAGTATCTCACTTGGACCAGCTATCGAGTCAATACCAACATTTCCAAAGCATGCCTTCTTGGCGAGTGCAACAAATATATTACCAGGTCCTGTAATCTTGCTTACCTTTGGGATAGATTCAGTTCCATAGGCAAAAGCTGCGATAGCCTGAGCTCCACCAACCTTATAGATCTCTGTAGCTCCAGCAATATCAGCCGCAACTAAAGTAATTGGATGTACACCGCCTGCTAATGATGCAGGTGTTGCCAAAGCAATTCTCTTAACTCCTGCTACCTTTGCCGGAATTATATTCATAAGCACACTTGATGGATAATAAGCCTTTCCTCCAGGAGCATAGCATCCAACACTGTCAATTGGCGTAACCTTCTGGCCAAGAATACTTCCATCAGGCTTTGTAGTAATCCAGCTCTCTTTAACCTGCTTTTTATGGAAGTCTTCGATGTTGGCAGCTGCTTCTTTAAGAACTTCAATGAGCTTACTGTCTACTTTATTATATGCAGCATCTATCTCTGCTCGTGAAACCTTGACATTTGAGGAGTTGACATCCCACTTATCAAACTTCTGAGTTAATTCAAATACTGCCTCGTCTTTTCTTTCTTTAACGTCTTCAATAATTGATTTTACAATCTCTTCATATTCTGTATACTGGCTTGGGCTTCGCTTAAGAAGTTTTTCCAGAATATCATTCTTAGTCTCGTTGTTAAGTTCAACTATTCTCATATATTTCTCCATCTACTCAAGCTTATCTCTCAGCTTTTTAATTAAATCCTTAATTCGCTCTGAATGCATCTGCATGCTTACCTGATTAACAATCATTCTGCATGATAAAGGACATATTTCTTCAAGCACTTCAAGACCATTCTCACGCAATGTTGATCCTGTTTCTACGATATCAACAATCACATCACCAAGTTCAACAATCGGGCCTAATTCTACAGAACCATTAAGCTTGATTAGCTCAACAGTCTGTGCCTTTTTATTATAGAAATAATCCTTAGCTATATTAGGATACTTTGTACATACTCTTATCATCTCATGATGCTGCAGAAGTTCCTTGGCTGATGCTGGTCCGCATACACACATTCTGCACTTTCCAAAGCCGAGGTCAAGAACTTCATATACTCGTCTGTCTTCCTCAGTAATTGTATCCTTACCAACAACACCAATATCAGCAGCTCCATACTCCACATATGTAGGAACATCAGGTCCTTTTGCCAGGAAGAATCTAAGCTTGAGATCTTCGTTGACAAATATAAGCTTTCTGGTATCTTTATCCTTCATTTCATCACAGGTAATACCAATTGCCTCAAGGAGTTCAAGTGTCTTATTAGCAAGACGTCCCTT
Organism: Lachnospiraceae bacterium; assembly: GCA_045641365.1. Classification (GTDB taxonomy): domain Bacteria; phylum Bacillota; class Clostridia; order Lachnospirales; family Lachnospiraceae; genus Colinaster. Next base: position 95,841 of record JAZUGT010000076.1, on the reverse strand, counting down.
GGTTAATGCAATTGTAAGATAGTCCTCATCAGTCTTGGATTCATTTCTGATTGCCTGCATAAGGTCATCAATTACAATTACAAATCCAACCGCCGGAGCATCCTTTCCAAATGTGCTAAGAAGATTGTCATATCTTCCACCCTTTGCTATACAGTCTCCAACTCCATATGTATATGCTTTGAAAACCATTCCGGTATAATACTTGTACTTATTAAGCATACTAAGATCAAAGGAGATATACTGCGCAATTCCAAGTTCCTCAAGTCTGTTAACAAGAGACTTCAGACGCATTATAGCATCTGTTGAACGTGCATTGCTAACATAAGACAATGCTTCGTCAAGAACACTTACATCGCCTATCAGACTATCAAAGCTCATCATCTTGTTAACTATTGATGAATCAATCTTATTGGCCTCAAGGTATTCTTTGGCGCCAAAGAAATTCTTATTTGTAATATAATCGCGTAGTGTAAGCTCTATCTCATCCTTAAGACCGAGTTCTTCGCAAAAGCCCTTAAAATACTCAATATTACTGATTGTAATCTTAAACTTTGAAAGACCAGCCTCAATAAGTGACTTGATTGCAAGAGAAATAACTTCAGCATCTGCTTCAAGTGAATCATCACCGATAAGTTCAATTCCCATCTGCGTAGTCTCTTTAAGCTTACCCTGTAATTCAGAAGTCTGGGAGAAAGCATTACCCTTATAAGTAAAGCGAAGCGTTGTATTGTCCTCCATAAAATACTTTGCTGCACATCTTGCAATTGCAGGCGTAAAATCCGGACGAAGTACAATTGTTTCGCCATCACGATCGCTTAACTTGTAAAGATCCTTACCTGGTGTTGTTCCGATACCACTTCCATATACATCAAAATACTCTAATGTAGGTGTCTGTATATCGCTGTAACCAGCATCACCAAAAATCTTATGGATTTGGTTCTCTGCAGAAGTCTTTGCAGCAAAATCTCCATTATAGATGTCTTTAACACCATCTGGTGTATGTAATAAATTACTCATATTAACTCCTCATTCGCTTTAGTGTGGTAACGTGATAATTCACTACCACGCTAAATACTACACTAAATATAGGTTAATGTCAAATACTTATATACTCGCATACTGTATATTAGTCCCTGTCATCCATATCTCTCTGAATAAAATTAAGATATGGAATTATTATTCCATTCGTATCTTCTATAAAAAAATCTTCTGATAACTCTTCGTATCGAAAACTCTTACGCCCACCATTCTTTGCACGGTCCCAAAAGATAAGAAGTTCTCTTAATCTCATATAATAAAAAGTATCATTGGATGTAAAGTGTATCAAAAAGAATGCTATACCATCCTGCTTCTCAAATTTCTTCATAAACTCAACCTGATGTTCATGAATATTCTGAAGAGCAAATGTGGTGCTTGAACATTCTTTCGCATCAAAGCATACAGGAATACCCTGTACAACTCCAATATAGTCAACGGTACTCTTCTTATCAAAGTAAGCTAGCGTAATACGTTTTGTCTTGTGATCCATCTCAATAGGTGTTATTGGTGTTGGAATCTTCTGAATCAATGCAAGTTCATTCTCAGAATATATCTCATTGGTTCTATTGATCATTTCTTCAAGAACAGATCCTCGAAGTCCTCTACTTTTCCAGGTTGCCATATATTTCAGGTTCCTTACATATTAATACGAGATTATTTAGTTCAGGTATTCTGTCACAGACCGAAGGAAATTCAACTCTATATGAATGTAAAAGTTGATTCTTGATTCCAGCCTTTCTAAAGGATGTATTAATCTTCTGGTCACCATACTTGGTATCTCCTACAATTGGATGTCCAATATGCGCCAGATGCGCTCTGATCTGATGAGTCTTACCTGTTATTAATTCAACCTCTGCTAAAGAGACAATGTGATTGTCAATCGATTTAAAAGTCTTAATAACATTATATGCTGTTATAATCTTACTATATTCATCTGCATTCTTTTCTTTATCAATATTGTCTTTTATATAAACAGTGTTAGCTGAACTGTCTTTGCGTAAATATGCTTCAACAATCTTTGATGTATGCGCAGGATTTCCACTAATTAAAGTTCGATAGAACTTCTTTATTAGTCTCTTTCTTATTAGTTCGCTCAGTTCTATACTTCCAACAAGTGTTTTGGCAGCAAGTACAATGCCTGTTGTATTTCTATCCAGTCTGTTTACAATTGATGGCTTATATACTTTAAAATCATCATCCGTATAATTATATCTGTCAATGAGATATCCAAGCCACCATTCATTAAGTGAAATATCATCTGGCGAACTTTTTTGTGAAAGTACTCCAAGAGGCTTACTAATCGCAGCTATATGTTCATTTTCAAACAAAATCTCAATTCCTGACAGTGTATTATAAGCCGTAGAATACTCAACTATATTGGAGTTACATCCTGAATCGGTATTATTATGAAACTTTTCATAAGTCTCATCACTAAAGAAGACTCTAATAACATCCCCTTCACCGATAGTCTCTCTGCCATCGCTCTTATTACCATTAAGCGTGATGTTCTTCTTGCGAAGCTGCTTGTATATGAGTCCAGATGAAGCTCCTGGCAATAGTTTCTTTAAATACTTGTCAAAACGACTTCCACTATCACTTTTAGTAACAATTATTTCTTTCATAAAAAGTAACCAATAACAATAATAAACCGGAATCCAAATTAGATTCCGGTTACACATTATCTATTTTCGAAATCTTCAACAGCCTGAACAATCAGATTAACAGTACCTTCAACACCTAACATTGAACTGTTAATGCATAAGTCATAGCTGTCAGCTCTGCCCCATTTCTTAGATGAATAATAGTTATAATAGCTCTGACGCTGCTTATCACGCTTTACAAGCATATCCTTTGCCTTATTATATGTCAGATCATACTTCTTCATTACTCTTTCAATCTTATTGGCTTCATCACCATATATAAAAAGATTAATAACATCTGGATTATCTGCAAGCGCATAATCAGCACATCTGCCAACAATAACACAAGGGCCTTCAGATGCAATCTTCTTAATAGTATCAAACTGAGCCAGGAATATCTTGTGGCTAATAGGCATATCAACAAAAGATGAAGCATTATAACCAAATGAATATGTATCCATCACAAGATTATACAAAAATGAACTTGTAGGACGTTCATCATGAACCTCCATCATTTCTTCACAAAATCCACTCTCCTTGGCAGTTCTGGATAATAATTCATTGTCAAAGAAAGGTATCCCAAAATGTGATGCCACCTTCTCGCCAATCTCACGACCACCAGATCCAAACTGTCTACCTATTGTAATAATTGTATTCATACTGCAGCCCTTTCACATGACAATCTATAAAACTCTTACTCCTTGTATTTTATCAAAAAATAACGTTTTTTACAATAAATCGAAAACTCTAAACACTATATTTTATACGCAGACTGTTAAGTATTTTTTCCATATATTCAGGAATCGGAGCAATCGACTCAATATACTCACCAGTAGTTGGATGAATTAGTCCAAGCTTATAGGCATGGAGACATTGACCGTTAGTTTTAAACGGAGACTTACGTCCGGAATACACTTCATCACCAAGAATAGGATGCCCAATGTTCATCATATGGACTCTGATTTGATGTGTTCGGCCAGTCTCTAACCTGCATTCAACATATGTATAATCACCAAATCTCTCGAGAACGCTAACGTGTGTAACTGCTCTTTTGCCATGAACTGCGTTAACAGCCATCTTTTTCCGATCCTTTTCGCTTCTGCCAATAGGTGCATCAATTGTAAGTTCATCCTCGACAATATTACCATGACAAATTGCTCTGTACGATCTGTTAATATCATGTTCCTTTAATAGATTAGCCACCTTAATATGTGACAGGTCATTTTTACATACAATTATTGAACCTGTAGTATCTTTATCAATTCGATGTACAATACCAGGACGCATTATTCCATTGATTCCAGATAACGAATCCCTGCAGTGATACAAAAGCGCATTCACCAAGGTTCCTGACATGTGGCCATTAGCTGGATGAACTACCATATCCTTCGGCTTATTAATAATGATAATATCATTATCTTCATACAGAATATCAAGCTTAATATCCTCAGGCTCAATTACGCATTCCCTGGCATCAGGAATCTCAAATTCGATCTCATCGCCCAATGATAGCTTATAACTTGCTTTCTGAATCTTATTATTGACAAGAACTGCATTATCTTTAATCAACTTCTGAATAAAGCTGCGGGAAAGAAACTCATCAGTAGAATCAGCAAGAGCTTTGTCAAGTCGCAGACCTTCTATCGATTCGTCAGCCTCAAGTTTAATTATCTCCATCTGTCACCTTTTGCTTCTTCAAAAAATCAAAATCCGAATCTTTATATATAAACAGAACAAGAATTATAATTAAGACACAGGCAACAGAGACGTATATATCCGCAACATTAAATATAGGAAAATTAATAAGAACAAAGTAAAAGAAATCAACAACATATGTTGTGACTACTCTGTCTATCATATTGCCTACTGCTCCGGCCGCTATCATAATCAATCCAATTCTAAATGCAATATATTTCTTATCTTCTGGCAGCTTATATAGTAAGAACAAGATAAGCAAAACCATAACAACCGCTATCACAAGAAACAGATACTTCTGATTCTGTAACATACCAAAAGCAGCACCACGGTTTTCAAGATAGTGAAGTTCAAATACTCCTTTTATCAGCTCAATTGAAGGCTTATCCTTAAGATTATTTACAGCTAATGACTTGCTTATCTGATCAATAAATATCAGTGCACATATGCATAATACATCAATAATCAGTCTAATTATTCTTTTACTCGAGTTCATCAGTAAATTCAATCTCCTTCAGTGCTTCCATAATTTCATCCGCCGTTACACTACGATCAACAAACGCCTTTCCTGTCTTCTTAAGTAGAACAAACTTAAGACCAAGATTATCCTGCTTTTTATCCTTAACAATGTTGGCCATTACACGTTCCTTATCAAGATCGTCTATTGTTATTGGTAGGTTAAACGGAACAAGCATATCTCTGATTTCAAGGTATTCTTCAAGTGAAATCAATTCCTTTTTATGCGAAATAAATGCAGCTGCAACCATTCCAAGTGCAACGCATTCACCATGCAACAGTTCACCAATTTTAGTCTCTTCAATTGCATGACCAATTGTATGTCCAAAGTTGAGTAAAGCCCTGTCTCCAGCTTCATATGGATCTTTCTCTACTACAAGTTTTTTGATGGTTACAGACTTTGATACAAGTTCTTCTAATGTATCTGTATCCTTATCACAAATCTCATACATCATCTCAATAAGCCATTCATAGTAGTGAGCATCCTTTATTATTGCGCTCTTCATTGCTTCAGCAAATCCATTATAGAATTGTCTCTCGTCAAGAGTATCCAGAGAACGGAGATTAGCATAGACAAGTCTTGGATTATAAAATGCACCAACCATATTCTTATAGCCGTTATAATCTACAGCAGTCTTTCCACCCACACTACTGTCAACCATTGCAAGCAAAGATGTTGGAAGCTGAATAAAATTAAGTCCTCTTCTATATGTTGAAGCCAGAAAACCAGCCAAATCTCCTACAACACCGCCACCAAGGGCAAAAATTATATCACTTCGATTGTAATCTTTCTCAATCAATAAGTCGTACAGTTCATGTACTATCTCAATCTTCTTTGACTCTTCTCCTGCCTTAAAGCTATATACTTCACACTTAACATTTTTTTCGGCAGCTGCTTCAATAATCATATCAGCATGAATTGGACCTACATTTGTATCAGTAACAATCAAAGCCTTTCTGTTAGTAAGCCCAAGCTTTTCAAGTTCATCTGATAGTCCACTATAATTATCAGTCAAAACAACTTCATAATCTCTTTTATCAATTGTCTTTACAGGTATTCTATTCATAATATTCTCCTTAAAAAAATTCCTGCCTCAGATAAGGCAGGAACAAAAATAAACATAAGCTTAAAACTGTGGCACATCAAACGAATCATTAAGAATAGTTGGGAAATCTCCAGAAATATCAACCGTCTCAGGTGTGATAATAAAAATGTGATGTGAAATCTTCTGAAGATTACCATGTATTGCATAAGTTGATCCGGATGTAAAATCGATTATTCTCTGAGCTATATCCATATCAAGACCTTCCATGTTAAGAACAACAGTCCTGTTAGATAAAAGCGTATCTGTAATCTCTCTAGTATCATCAACACTTGTTGGTCGAATGACACACACTTCCATTCCGTTACCCATTCTCTTAGTTCTTGTATTAGAGGACTTCGCAGCAAAAGATGGCTTTCTCTCCTCTGGTGCCGATTCGTTCTTGGCAGGACGGACAGGCTCATCTACTGCTTCAATATACTCTTCATCAAAATCATCCCCATCAGGATTGAACTTAAGATTATCAAGAATATTATCCATAAAACTCATAGTCTATATCTCCTTAGTTAATATAATATCTCTCCCCAAATATTCCTGTTCCAACACGAACGTAGGATGCCCCTTCCTCAATTGCAACAAGGTAATCTCCCGACATTCCCATTGAAAGAACATTCATAGAAATATTATCAATGTTTTTTTGCGTTATGTCAACAGATAATTGCCTCATCTTACTGAAATATTGCCTGTTTTCTTCTGCATTATCAGTATACGGAGCTACTGTCATCAGTCCCCTGACTGATATACCCTTTAAGGCGCTCAATTCTCTTAAAAATGACTCAAGCTCTGTAACACTAATACCAAACTTGCTATCCTCATCGGCAACATTGACTTCTATCAATACTGGCATTACAATACCAGCCTTAATAGCATGCTTATCTATCTCCTTAGCAAGCTTAACAGAATCAACACTATGAATCATATATACTTTATCAATAATATATTTGACCTTATTAGTCTGAAGGTGTCCAATCATATGCCATCTAACATCTGATGGCATAGAGTCATACTTTTCAAGTATCTCCTGAACTTTATTCTCACCAAAATCGCGAATACCGTAATCATAAGCCTCCTGTAACATCTCAAGCGGCTTAGTCTTGCTAACAGCTATAAGAGTCACGTTATCCGGATTAATACCGGCACATTCAACTGTATTGCTAATCGATTTCTCAACTGCACTTATGTTTTCTTTAATCATATATAAATTCGTCAACCTCTACACTTTCAGCATCAAGTACAATATAGTCATAAGCAACAAGTCCATAGTTAGTATTCGATTCTATAATAGAATACTCATCATTACTGTTAAGGACTTTAATCTGCTTAAAGTCTGCATATCCCTTATTAATGTTATATACACCGGTTAGTCCGGCAGACTTTGATATGGTATAATCAGCACTTGAATCAGGCTTATCAATTCTATCGCCAATAGCCAGATTATCGGAATCGATATAATACTCGCCTTCGCTTTCATTATAAATTGTTACAGGAACAAATTCTGGTGACATGGTTCCATCCTCAGAGAATACTTCCTTTAAGACTCCGTCGGCGTTATTATTACCACCCTTTGTTATATAATCCGTAGGGATAAGATAAAAGTTCTTATCAACAATTGATGAGTTGGGAACCTTTAATCCTGTCTGCTGGTCAGTTATTAGTTCGACATCAATAAATCTGTCTGTAGCAAATGTAATCATTGAATTGGTGAAGTATAGTTCAACGAACATCTCGCCGTCAGTTCCTTCTCTTGCCTCAACACGACCCCAGGATTCATATCTGTTCTTAAGGAACTTAACCTTTACATATTCTTCGTTAACCAGTTCTTCAGCTCTCGCTCTGTCAACAGGAATTATAATTGACCATTCCTCTGAATCAGTAAGCTTATATAATGGGTCACCACTACTGATAATCTCATTATTAATTAACTGCTTCTTCTCGTACTGTTCCTTATCAAACCAGTCCATGTTAACGCCGGCTGATGTTGCACCTTCATACCCATCAACGGAATAAACAACAATACCCGATTCAGGAGAATTACATAGATTAATAAGTCCACTATTGCTCTGCTTTGTCAGATCAGAAAGGTTGGCAAGCAGCGCTCGGTTAGCATATTTTAAGACACTACCAGCAATAGAATACTTAAAGTCATATACAGTTGCAAAATTGGTGGATTTAAAAGAAGATGAAAAATCAACTATCTCGTTCTTTAGCTCAGTCTTATCCTGTTCTGATAACATCTCGAAGCCAGAGCTATTGTCTCGATTCATAATATCCTGTAACTGACCAGTTTCATCAATAGAACATACTATGTTACCACAACCAACCTTTTCGCCTTCCTTGGCATAATAATTAACATAGCCAGAGTAATCACTGTTAACAATCACTTCGTCTCTAAGTGCAATACCTTCATATACATTCGAAACCGAAAGCGAACCTGTCTTTACCTCATATCCTACAATATGCTTGGAGGTAAAATAAGAGAAAATACTAACTGCTATATATAACATAATAACTAAAAAGCATAATAGTCCAATATTTAGATTAAGTGGTTTTCTATACTGTCGTACATTATCGTTAGCCAAACTATAACTCCAATCCTAACAGAAGCCTCGGAAGAAACTCCCGAGGCTTATACACTAATTCAAAAAATTAATATTATAACGAAACAATTATGCTATCCTTAAGTTCAGCACAGATATCAGCCTCTTCAACTGATGCACTTGCAATAATATTAAAGTTAAACTTCTTACTTAAGGCATCGAGCTTAACACAAATCTCATTAAGTGCAGCAACATCAATATCAACAATCTTCATAAGACCATCGATATATAACTGCTCAAGATCGCGATCCTGCGAAATAATACCATATATAAAACCAATCAATTCTGATGAATTAGCAAATGAAAATTCTGAAACATCAATAAGTCTGACCTTGTTATTAAGTTCAAACATATTCTTTGTGCTTCTATCAAGGAAAACTATATTACCTGACGCCCCCTTGATCTCCTCATTAACCTTATCCAACAACTGCTTTGTCTTGCCTTTACCCTCTTTGCCAACGATTAACTGAATCATGGTCGCCCTCCTTGTATAGCTAATTAGCTTGATATATAAATTATACAAAAAATACGTTAAAAATACAACTACTGACTGGTAATCTCTCTTAATATCTGTGACATCTCTTCATTAACAAGTGTTCTTTCACTGCATCTAAGAATCACTCCTATATATGGATTACCAGAAATATCCTTAACAACTAATATAAGACAATTACCTGCGGCATTAGTTGTTCCAGTCTTGCCTCCAATTACGGTTATCTTCTCAGGTGGCGAATAATCACCACGCAAAAACAAATTAGTCGTCGTAATACTTATAGTCTTTTCGTTACCTGCGCTGTCATTATATACTGTCTCATAATCTTTCATAAGAATAATCTGATTAAACAGTTCATATTTGATGGCTTCATTAGTCATCAGATACAAATCATATACCGTAGTATAATGCTCATTATCAGACAGGCCGTGCGGATTAACAAAATGCGAATTGGTCGCACCAAGCTTACCGGCTTCTTCATTCATAAGAACCACAAAACCCTCTTCACTTCCGCCAACATGCTCTGCAATTGCTACAGCAGCATCATTAGCAGAGTTAATAAGCAAGGCATGCAATGCCTGATTAAGAGTAAGCTGATCGCCTGGCTTAAGCCCACATACAGTCGCACCACTTTCAAGCTCAGTAACATTGCTGCTGCATGTAATTACATCTTCAGGATTACCATACTTTATTGCAACAAGTGCAGTCATAATCTTGGTAAGAGATGCTGGATAGAATCGCTCATGAATATCTTTTGAATACAATACTTTGGCTCTATTAACATCAAACAGACCCGCAGCTGATTCAGCCTCAATCTCTGTATTATTTACTCCCGAAAGATTATCATTAGTTACAGCAAGCCTGGTTGCAAATCCATTGGCACGATTATCAACCTTGTTACTTGTACTTATTGTATGTTCTTCAGTATAATCCATAACCAGCTTTGAAGAACCACAGCCAATAAATCCTAAAGAAATAGTAAGTATCAGTATAGACGCTATTGATTTGTAAAATATACTTTTACTTATACATCTCACGCCACTCAAGATCTCCTCTGTCCAAAGATTTAATTAATAATTCAGCACCTGCAAGATTGGTTGCCATAGGAATATTATGAATATCACACAACTTTGCAATATTGCTCGCATCAGGCTCATGTGACTTAGCATTGAGTGGATCTCTAAGAAAAATCACAAGGTCAATCTGATTATGCTCAATCTGAGCACCAATCTGCTGCTCACCACCAAGATGTCCTGCAAGAAACTTGTGAACATTAAGATTGGTAACTTCTTCAACAAGTCTTCCTGTTGTTCCTGTCGCATATATATCATTTTTACTTAATATCCCACGATAAGCTATACAAAAATTCTGCATAAGCTTCTTTTTATTATCATGTGCAATAAGTGCTATATTCATATATTCCTCCGTATTATGTATCCATAAAATTCTTTCGCTTATTAGCCTGAAGCCCTACATTAAGCACAACTCCAATTCCGATATAAAGACTCACAAGAGATGTCAGACCATAACTAACAAACGGAAGTGGAATACCTGTATTAGGCAGAAAGCCAGTTGCAACTGCAATGTTCATAAACCCCTGAATACATATCAAAGCACCAAGTGCATCAGCAATAATAGCACCTGACATGTCCTTAGATAAATGAGCAATTCTCATGCATTCAATTGCAATAAGAATTAGAAGTATAATAACTGCAGCAGCGCCTACAAATCCAAGTTCTTCACCAATAACAGCGTAAATGAAATCCGTCTGGGGCTCTGAAATGAAATTACCATTCTTAACAGAGGCAATAACATTATTATTGAGACCCTTTCCTACCAACTGACCTGAACCTATAGCAGTAATTGAATTAAGCTGCTGATAGGCAGCAGAATCAGAATACTTCTCAGGATCAAGCCATGCAAGAATTCGGGTAATCTGATAACCTTGCAGAAATGTCTGGTCATCCTGAAGAATGATACTAAAAAATACTACGCCTAAAGGTATAATTGTACCTAAGACAATAAATACTATTCTATAATCAAGTCCACCAATAAAAAGCATAACACAGAATGTTACAACTATCATAATTGAAGTAGACAAGTCTGGTTCCTTGAAGATAAGAAGTAGCGGAGCTACCACAAGTCCAACCATAATCGCAATCATCCTAAACGAATTGACCTGCTCTTTATACTTCATAATAAACTGCGAAAAGAACAAAATCAATAAAATTTTGGCCAGCTCAGATGGCTGAAACTGGAAGCCAACATTGATCCATCTCTTCGAACCATTGACCTCTACACCAAACAAAAGAACAGCAACTAAGAGGACAATATTCAAGGCATAAATTATCCACTTTATGTAAGAATAAAGATGGTAATCTACAAAAGAAACAATTACCATCAGTAACAGACCTACAATAATTCCATACATCTGTCTATCCTGTACTGATTCCTTTGCGCTACCAATTGTAAAATATCCGATTAATGATAAGGCAAAGACAAAAATTATCAATTTAAAGTTATAATTCTGTATCTTATATTGACGCAACATTAGTTAACATCTCCGGCGATAAAACATCTGCAATTACTTCTGAATCACTACAATATGCGATCATTGGATTATCCTTGTTCTTTTTACCAAACAATCCCTTATCCTTATGCTTGTACTGAAGACTTCCAATTTTACACTTGGCAGGATTGAATCTTCCTGCCATAACAAAATGATTATTGTTATTATTAAGACCTGCGTATGCTTCGCCAGACAATTCACCAAGAACAATAATATCCTTGCCAGCAGCTACAGTTCCTCCAGGTAGAACATTGCCAATAACTACAAGGCTCCCCTCGCTTTCAACAACCTGATCCTCTAGTACATTTCCATGATAAAAACGTCCATTATACTCTTCCTTCTGAATTTCGACAGTCTTAAGAGCTTTAATAAACTTCTTGTTAGTTTCTTCGTTTTTGCCAACAAGACATATCACATTAAGATCTGAGTGCTCATTAATCGTCTGAATAAGACGCTTTTCTTCATCAGTATCAAGTAGCCTGCCTTCAACTGATATTGCAACAGATGCATTCTTGAAGAAACGTCTTGATTCTTCAAACTTATCTGCTATTTCCTGCAAAACAACATCAAACGTTTCGTCTGAATTAATATGCAAGGATAGCCCGCCCTGATAACTTTTAATCAAAATAGTCTGATTCATATTAATCACTCCACTTTACATTAATCTCCTGCTGACATCACTGCATCAGGAATTTCAGCTGTTCCAGTAAGAATATCATCCTCTTTTTCAAGATGGAAATAATACTTATATATATCACGAGTTAGATTGGCTGCAAAGTCAGAAGAATAACCAAATGCAATACGTGTTGCAACTGCAACTTCCGGACTTTCATATGGTGCATAACTTATAAACAAGGCATGGTTTGCCCTGCTTTTATTCTCCTGCGCCGTACCAGTTTTACCTGCAACATGAACACCTAAATCGTTATAGTATGCTTTCTTTTCAACCACTCTTCTCATACCAGAATGAATTGAATTCCAGTATGCAGAAGGCAAATCAATAATATTACGTATTTCAGGTGAATAATCAGCAATTAGATTATTATTGGCGTCAACAACTTTATCAAGAAGACTAAGGTTATAACATACACCGTTATTAGCCACAGCTGTAACATATCTTGCCAGGCCTACAGTAGTAAAGTTATTTGTACCCTGTCCAATTGCTGATAATACAGGATATTCGTCCGATACCTCCGGTTCAGACTCTTCAATCTCAATGCCGGATTTTTCACTCAATCCATATAATTCTGCATATTTCTCAAGCTTCTCAAGTCCAAGATCCTCATTATAAGTGCCCTGATCATCAAGAGATAACTGATAACCAACTTCGTAGAAAAAGCTGTTACATGAATTCTCTATACCACCACTTACATTCAGACTACCATGTGCACCAGGATATACCCAGCACCTATACTGTTCGTTGGCGAATCTGTCGAAATATCCTTTACAAGATATCGTATTGGTAGTATTAATTACACCTTCCATCAAAGCAGCTGTCGCAGATACCATCTTGAATGTTGAACCTGGAGCTGTCTTCTGCTGTGTAGCATAATTCCACAATGGCTTTGAAAGATCACTTTGCAGTTTCGCATAGTATTCTGCATCTATAGAATTAGCCAGTCTGTTATTGTCATAGCTTGGATATGTAACAAGAGCAAGAACCTCTCCATCCATATTAGTAATAACAGCAGAAGCAGAATAAGGATCAAGTGCAAGCTGTCCTGGTGTAATATATAGATTCTCAATCAGATAGAGCATGAAATTATATGATGACATTACATTGTTAGTGAACTTCTTCTCTTCTTCAGCTGTAATTGATATTGCATCCTGCTCAAGAAGAATATGAAGAATCTGACTTCCGGTAATGTTATCATTTTTGATCATGTATTTATAAACTCTTTTTGCAAAGGAGTTACTCTCATCAAGATTCTCTATTATATAATCACATAATCTTCTATATACTTCTTCAGAATCTGAATATTTCTCATCAAGTTCAATCTGCGTAACATCAATCCAGTTCATTGAAATACAGTATTCCAGATATTCACAAAGCGAAATAGTCTCATCAAACTTCCATGCAACATATACTTCATCATTTTTATCAACAAGCGAATCAATTATGACCCCCTTATCGTTAAGCATTGTTACAATAAAGCTTTCATATATCTTATACTCTGAAGATAAATCCTTATATGGCGTCTTTGAAGATGTCAGTTCTCTGGTAAGGTATTCAAATACATTAGCCTTTTTTGTACAAAAAGCATCATATACTGCTCGTTCATTATCCATAGCATCTTCTTCGCTAAGATGCTCAATATCAATAACGCTATTATTAAACAACGCAAAATATACGTCAGTAATTGGTATAATATACTTACTTGCAGGCGTCCCTTCTGGCGGATCGTATTCCTTGATATTCTGAATCTTGGAAACAAGAATACCCGCAAGCTTCTGTTCCAAAATATTATACGTAGCCACCTGAAGATCACTATCAATAGTCAGGTATACATCATTACCGGCAATAGGTTCTACATGTCTGGTACTCTCAATAACTTTACCAAGATTATTAACATATACTGTCTCACTGCCTTTTATACCCTGAAGATAAGTCTCCATGGTCTGTTCAATACCAGCCTTCCCAACCATATCCGTAAGTATATAGTCATTTCTGGCTTTCACCTTATCATCTTCAGGTTCAAGATTATTCAATGTCTCAAGTTCTTCTTCAGATATTTTACCTGTGTATCCAAGAATCTGAGAAAAATACATACTATTGTTATACTTTCGTATATTATCTTCTTCAATAGCTATACCAAGCAGGCTGTCTGAATTCTCCATAAGAATTGCAACTGTTTTCTCGTTAACATCCGTTGCAATTACAGTTGGAATATACTTCTGATAACTGTTTAGACTCATAGCATATCTTACATTAATCAGCTTAAGAATCTGCTTCTTGGTATAACCACTTCCAACAATAAAAGAATCCTTGGGATTATCCGGGTCCGTAGATACTCCTATACCGAACTTAGAATAGCCACACAAATAATCAATTACTTCCTGTGCTGTTGCAGTCTCTTCTTCATACTTCAGGTCACTGAGATTACTTCTGCCATAGATATCAGCAAGAAATCTCTTGAGCTTTCTATCAGTTAATGTGAACTCATAGTTATTGTCTTCGTTTAGAACAATACTAAAATCACCAATAATACTATCGCCATTTTTTTCAATTACAGAGATAGTATCCATGATCGTCTCATTTAATAGATGATTTTTATCCTTACCTGACTCGTATACATCCTCAATAGTAACGTTATAAGCAAGTTCGTTATAGGCTAACAACTTACCATTTCGGTCATAGATTTTTCCTCTGGAACTGTCAATTGAACGCTCCTTTTGTATCTTAAGAGTAAACTCTGACAGCGTATCTTCACCATTAACAATCTGAAGATAGAAAATTCTTCCCATCAAAACAACAGATATGATTAATAGAAAAATACCAAATACTAATGTCCTGCCCGATATTGAATTAATAAAACTATCCTGATTGCGTCTAGACACCGGACTCCTCTGCCTTCTTTTCGAATTCTTCTATCTTATCAAAAACAAACTTAAAAAACGGATAAAGTATACATGCAATAACGGTCGTATATACTACCTCTGGAAGTATTACACTCATCAGATATGATGAGTAATGAAACTGCCCTTTAATAAAAAACAAAAACAAATAACACAAATGTGAGTATAAAAGATCACTCGCAATTATAAGTAATAATGGCAGCTTAAAATCTCTATGAAACAGAACTCGCTTAAAAGAACCATTAATATAGCCAATATACATATATATCAGCGCATATATACCAATAACAGGACCAAAGAAAATATCTACTAAAAGTCCCGAAAAAAAGCCTACAAATAATCCATACTTTCGTCCAATCATAAATCCAACTGTTGCAGTTAGAATCAATAACAGATTAGGTATTATACCGCCAAAACTAAACCACGAAAGGAAAGTAGACTGCAAAAGAAAATTAACCAATATAAGCAAAAATGCCGCTATCGCTCTCATACTAACCTCAATCGCCAAAAGATGGCTGCTTCTTAACATTCTTAATAACCAGAACTTCCTCCAGGTGTTTGAAATCTACAACTGGAATCAGTGTACCTGACTTAGTCAGGTTATTGGAATCCGTATTAATTGAATCTATATATCCAATTAAAATACCCTGTAGATACTTATCACTTATATTGGAAGTGACAACCTTATCACCCACTCCAACCTTGTCTTCACTATCTGCAAGCTGCGAATACTCGATTAGTCCATTCTTCATCAGTTCAAGATTACCGGTAACAATAAGATTATCTTCTGTTGATAATGTCATTCCACTTGTATTAACATTGTCTGAAATAATAGAGATAACCTTTGAATAATTACGACCAACATCTGTTACTCTTCCAACAACACCACTTCCGGCAATAACATTACAATCTACCTGAATCCCATCATTGGTTCCCTTATCAATAACAAATCCTGAATACCAGTTGCCAGGATCTCTTGCTATTATTCGGGCGCCGACCTTGTCAAAAGAAGCATATTCTGAATCCAGTTCAAACAATTCTCTAAGCTTGGTAAGTTCATACTTATCCTGCTGCAGGACTGTATTATCATTGGTTAATTCATCAATCTGCCTCTTAAGCTCTTCATTTTCAATTGTTAACTCTTCAAGTCTTTTTAGATTCTCTGTACGCTCAACCATATAAGAGCCCACACTTGTAAGTCCCTTCTGGAAAGGGACTATAGTATATCCACTAATCGCATTGAGCGGAACTGACAATATATTAGTTGTGAACGACAGAATCATTAAGATTATGCATAAACACGTCAAAATAAGGAGGACATACCCCGTAGGAAGTGTATATCGCTCCTTTTTCTTTTTAACAAGTGGACTCATCTCACACTCATTCCTTCTAATGTATAAGCAAGTTTACGGTACTTCTCTTCGTTGATAACCTTGGAAATTCCAAGTATTACACTATCAATCGCATCATCACACATATTAACTTTAAGACCAGTTGACTGATTAATAAGTTCTCCGAGCTTAGATACATGTGAAGCGCCACCTGTCAGATATATACCATGGCGATAGATATCAGCACCCAGTTCAGGTGGAGTTCTTTCAAGAATCACTTTAATATTATCAATAATTGCAGAGAATGAATCAATAAGACAATCATCGAGCAAATCAGTAGGAATGCTTCTCTCCATTGGAAGTCCAGTAACAATATCCCTTCCAAAGACCGTGGCATTATTCCCTTCAGCTTCAAGGGATGCCAGACTATTCTTAATCTTCTCAGCACTCTTCTCGCCAATTATCAGATTGAACTCTTTTCTTACAGCATTTCTTATATCTTCATCAAAGACCTTGCCACCAACTTTAATTAACTTTGATAAAACAATACCACCTAAGGATAAGATAGAAATCTCTGTTGTTGAATAACCTACATTAACAACCATTACACCAACAGAATTCTTTACATCAATGTCTAATCCAAGTCCGTCGGCTACAGCCTTCTCTACAACCATTATATGTCTTGCCTTGACATTGGCATCTCTGACAAGATCATAAAAAGCCCTTTTCTCAACTTCTGTAACATCAGTTGGCACAGCAATATAATAATCAGCAGGCTTAATTCCTCCCTTGGAAAGATCTCCAATAAAAAGCTTAATCAGTGTCTCCATATTATTAATATCAGCTATTACACCATTACAAACAGGATATGAAGTTACAATATTAGAAGGCGCTTTCTCATACATATCATATGCAGAATCACCATATGCAAGAAGCTGATCCTTGTTCTCTATGGCTATCATATTCTTCTCCATAAAGATACTGTTATCAAGCTGATTATATATTCTAATATTGCTTGTACCTATATCTATTCCAAAAACGTTAGTTCCCACGTTTATGCTCCTTTCTATCTTAGCTAATACCGTTATATTCTATCACACTCTAACACTGCCTGAAAGGCTTTCATTATTCCAAACTTAACATGCGGCCAAGTCAATCCACCCTGAAAATATACGGAATATGGTGGCTTTAACGGACCATCAGCACTAAGTTCAATACTTGAACCGGATACAAAAGCGCCCGCCGCCATAATTACCGGTGCATCATAACCTGGCATATCCCAAGGCTCTGGAACAACAAAGCTGTCTACTGGCGCTGCAGCCTGAATCCCTTCGCAAAAAGCGATTAACTTCTCAGGCTCACCAAAACAGATTGCCTGAATGATATCGTGTCTGCTCTCAGTACTGTTAGGAACGACCTTATAATTATGTTTCTCAAAGAGATTAGCAGCAAAAATTGCTCCTTTTAACGCTGATGCTGTTACAGTCGGGGCTAAGAATAATCCCTGATACAGATCCTTCATTACGCCTAACGAAGCACCAACTTCCTTACCCAGTCCTGGAGATGTAAGTCTGTGAGCTGCATTCTCCACGCAACTCTTCTTTCCTGCAATATATCCTCCAATTGGGGCGAGCCCGCCGCCTGGATTCTTAATAAGCGAACCAACAACCATATCAGCACCGACATCTGAAGGCTCAATCTTTTCAACAAACTCACCATAGCAGTTATCAACCATACAGATTACATCCGGCTTAATATTCTTAATAAAAGCAATCAGATTTCCAATTCTCTCAACTGAAAGTGTTTTTCGAGGTTGATATCCTTTGGATCTCTGAATAGTAACAAGTCTTGTCTTATCATTAATTGCCTTTGCAATATTGTCATAATCAAACTCACCATCTTCAAGCAGGTCAACCTGTGAATATGTAATTCCATACTCAGCCAGCGAGCCATTACTCTCTCGGATACCTATAACTTCCTCAAGCGTGTCATATGGCTTTCCAACAGGTGATAACAGTTCGTCTCCTGGTCTTAAATTGCTCATAAGTGCAAGGGCCAGAGCATGCGTTCCACAGGTTATCTGAGGACGCACCAGAGCATCCTCAGTATGAAATACATGAGCATAGACTTCTTCAAGAGTGTCCCTTCCAATATCATTATATCCATATCCTGTTGTTCCATGCAGACAGGCTTCGCTGACCTTGCAGTCCTGCATAGCCTTTAATACTTTGAGCTGATTATATTCTGCAACAGCATCAATCTCTTCAAAACGAGACTTTAGTCCATCAAGGACTTCAGTGCATTCACTAATAATCGCCGAACTAATTCCTAACTCCTCTAACATTACAATTTCATCCTTTAATCAATATTTATACTTCCATGACTTCTATCAAGCCATATTATATTATCTTCTCTTCTTAACCATGTTAACTGCCGCTTGGCAAAGTGTCTGGTATTGAGCTTTACTAGTGTGACAGCTTCATCAAGTGATATCTCATTACAAATATAAGCCCATGTCTCTTTGTATCCGATCGAATTCATTGATTTCAGACTTCTGTCATATCCCATATCTCTAAGCTTTATGACTTCATCAACTAGTCCATCCGAAAACATTATATCAACTCGCTTATTAATCCTATTATATAATTCATCTCTGTCATCAGTTATGGCATAGTATCTGTAATTATACTTAGGAGGCTTTAACATCTGTTCCCTGTTATAATCAGAGAATCTTCTTCCTGTATTGTGGTAATATTCAAGTGCCCTGATTACTCTTCTTGAATTTTGATAAGGAGTCTTATCAGCATATTCCGGATCTATTGCCAGAAGTCTTTGATGTAATTCCTGCTTTCCTGATTCGCTATCGGCAATTCTGCCAAGCTCGTCTCTATAACTTCTGTCACAATCATCCTCATCATTAAAATCAACACCTTTAAGCAGTGCCTGAATATAGAAGGCAGTACCTCCGACAATAACAGGAACCTTTCCTCTTGCCAAAATATCATCAATTGACGCTGAAGCCATCTCGACAAATCTATCCACACCAAAATCCTGTGACGGATCAAGAATATCAATCAAATGATGCCTGATACCTTTCATCTCATCAGGGGTAATCTTAGCCGAGCCTATATCCATATACTTATAGACCTGAACAGAATCTGCACTGATTATCTCCCCACCAATTCTTTCAGCATATTCTATCGAAATACCTGTTTTACCAACAGCTGTTGGACCACCTATTATTATGATTTCCTTATCACGCACAACTAATATCCTTATACAATTCGCTTGAACTTTTTATCTATTTCATACTTGGTCATAGTAATAATTGTTGGACGGCCATGAGGACAATTATATGGATTGTCAAGCTTAAGTAATTCATCAAGAAGACTAAGCACTTCCTTATCAGTCATCCTCATATTGCCCTTAACGGCTGCCTTACAGGCCATTGATGCAATCTTATCTCTCACAACATCAGGAACCGAACCAATATGTCCTTCTTCAATCTCATCAAGAATATCAAGGAATAATTCTTTAGGATCACGTCCATAGAGATCAAGAGGAATAGCACGCAGGCATATCTCATTACCACCAAATTCCTCAATCTCAAAGCCAAAATCCGCAAAGGTATCTTTATACTGATTAAAAATACCCGCTTCAGCAGATGATAATGTAATCACAATTGGTGGATTAACTGACTGAGAAGCGATACTCTTGGCTTCAAGCTGTCTAATTAGTGATTCGAACTTGACTTTTTCGTGAGCAGCATGCTGATCCATAATTAACAGCTTATCCTTATATTCAAATAACCAGAATGTATCAAATAACTGACCAACTATCTTATATTCTGCAATTGCATCCTTATGCAAAAGCTGTTCTTCGAACAGGTCCATCTGAACAGGCTTTTCAACTATCACTGCATTAGAGGCTTTAATAACATTTCCAACGCCTGTTCTAACTTCGGACATTCCCGTCACTGCTTCACCAATTATCTTTCGCAGAGATGAAATATCAGCCTTATTCATATCATCATTCTTATCAGTTATATCTCTTCTGATAGGAGTATTAGATACTATAACCTCAACAGCTTCAGCGGATAATTCTTCAGAACGATTAACCTCAAATGGTTCAGGAGTATTAATTATACTCTTGTCCTCATCTGAAGAACTCTCAAACAAAGCATCTGGAATCATCTCCCGCACACGTAGCGTACTTGAAACAGCACTCGATATAAAATCAGAAACTGCAATATTGTCACTAAATCTAACGTCCATCTTGGTCGGATGAACATTAACATCTACACTCGATGTATCAATTTCGAGATTGATTATAAAAAACGGAAACTTATGCTGCATAAGATATTCTTTATATCCGTCCTCTGCCGCCGTAGACAGAAGCTTGCTCTTAATATACCTTCCGTTAATAAAGAAATTCTCATAATTTCTTGTACTTCTATTAAGAATAGGCTTACCGAGATATCCAGATATACTCATATTGCCAGAATTATGTTCAATAGGAATTATTTGAGATGCAATATCTTTTCCATATATTCTGTATATCAATTCCGAAAGATCTCCACTACCGGAAGTATGAAACTTAACCTGACCACCAGATACAAACTTAATTGACACATCAGGCTTTGATAAAGCAAGGTGCTCACAGACATCAGCCACATATGAAGCTTCAGTCGTTGCACTTTTTAAAAACTTTCTACGAACAGGTGTATTAAAAAACAGGTTTCTTACAATAATGGTTGTACCTGTCGGAACACCAACTTCTGATAACTCAACTTCTTTAGCACCTTCAATTACGTACCTGTATCCCGTTACGCAATCTAAAGTCTTAGTCATTAATTCAACCTGCGCAACCGCCGCAATCGAACTAAGCGCTTCACCACGGAAACCAAGACTTGCAATGCTCTCAAGATCGTGTGCATCCTTAATCTTACTTGTCGCATGTCTTAAAAAAGCTGTTTTAATATCTTCTTTAAGAATTCCACTTCCATTGTCAGTAACCCTGATAAAAGATGTTCCACCGTCCTTAATCTCAATTGTAACCGCAGTTGCACCAGCATCAATTGCATTCTCAACCAGTTCCTTAACAACGCTTGATGGACGTTCTACAACTTCTCCAGCAGCAATTTTATCAATTGTCTCTTCACTTAGGACATTAATCAATGACATTTTGTTTCCTTTCGATTAGACTGACCATCTGTTATTCAATGAATTCTGTAATTTATACAATGTATTTAATGCATCTAATGGTGTCAGGTTGGAAATATCAAGTTCAGCCAGTTCCTTTATTACATCTTCATCTGTGGTTGTCTCAAACAGACTCATCTGATGAAGGTCAACCTGATCATAGTGTTCTACCTTTTTGCTGTTACTACCTGCAGTATTAATCGCAATCTGCTGAACCTTCTGAATAATATCATTATCAACAAGCTGACTTACAATCTCCTTGGCTCGTCCAATCACAAGATCAGGCACACCCGCAAGCTTGGCAACCTGTATACCATAGCTCCTGTCTGCACCACCCTTTACGATTTTTCGAAGAAATACTATATCATCGCCTTTTTCCTTAACGGCAATACAGTAATTATTAACATTATTCATCTTACCTTCTAATTCCGTAAGTTCATGATAATGAGTTGCAAACAGAGTCTTTGCTCCTAATATCTTCGTATTGGCAATATGCTCTACGACAGCCCATGCTATACTAAGTCCGTCGAAGGTTGATGTACCTCTTCCGATCTCATCAAGTACAATCAGACTATTACTTGTGGCATTCCTTAAAATATTGGCCACCTCATTCATCTCAACCATAAAAGTTGACTGACCACTGGCAAGATCATCGCTGGCGCCGACACGTGTGAAAATTCTGTCAACAATACCAATAGTGGCCTTTGATGCAGGAACAAAAGATCCAATCTGAGCCATAAGCGTAATCAGTGCCACCTGTCTCATATAAGTAGACTTACCAGCCATATTAGGTCCTGTAATTATACTGATAAGATTCTTATTCTTATCAAGTCGCGTATCATTGGCAATAAACATATCATTGTCTATAACCTTCTCGACTACCGGATGTCTTCCATCATGAATATCAATAATTCCCTT
This sequence comes from Lachnospiraceae bacterium, assembly GCA_045641365.1. GTDB lineage: Bacteria > Bacillota > Clostridia > Lachnospirales > Lachnospiraceae > Colinaster. Next base: position 73,164 of record JAZUGT010000076.1, on the reverse strand, counting down.
ATCATTTACTACAGGTCTTACATATCTGTTCTGCTCAGCAACTAATGAAAGTGAGCATAATACATCAAGTGTTGCAACAGCCTTTGCAGTCTTTTGGATTCTTGCCATCTGCTCCATAATATATTCGCGAATCTCGCAAAACAGATCATATTCCAGAGTAATCAGCTTATCCTCAGCATTAAGTATCGTATCCTCCAGTTCCTTTAGTCGAGCCGTTGTAAAGCGCTCAGCATTAGTCAGAGTCTGCTTTCTAATGTAATCATCCGGAGCTTTATCTTTATTAGAATTGGATATTTCAATACAATATCCAAATACTTTATTATACTTTACACGAAGATTCCTGATTCCTGTTCTTTCCTGCTCATCGGCCTCAAACTGAGCGAGCCACTGCTTGCCCTGGGTCTTTGCATTTCTTAAGCTGTCAACATTCTCATTGAAGCCATTTTTGATAATGCCACCTTCCCTAATAGTCATAGGAGGTTCATCTTCAATTGCTTCATCAATTAAAGAAAAAATTTCTTCAAGTCCATCAATACTTTCACTAATATTGCCTATCAGATTGCCACCAAGTTCCGATGTGAGCATCTTGATAGTTGGAAGCATTGACACAGAGCTCTTAAGCGCAATCAAATCTCGTGCATTAACTGTCTTAAAGCTCACCTTACCCATAAGGCGTTCAAGATCATATACTGTATTAAGATATTCCCGAATCTCATCCCTTTCGACAGGATTCTTAGAAAGAGACTCAACCGCATCGAGTCTGTCATTAATATCTTCCTTAACAATTAATGGCTGCTTAATATAACCAGCAAGAGTTCTACTACCCATGGCAGTACGTGTCTTATCAAGAACCCACAGTAAAGAACCTCTCTTTTGCTTCTCTCTTAACGTCTCTGTTAATTCAAGATTTCTACGTGTAGAACTGTCAATCAGCATATATGTGCTGGCAATATATGGATAAAGATGTGTAATATGCGACAGGTCATTCTTCTGGGTATCAAGAAGATACTTAAGAAGTGCTCCTGCAGCAACTATTCCATTAGGAAAATCACTTATACCTAGCCCCTGTATACCATTAATGCCAAAATGCTTTGCTATTACATTCCTGCATCTGTCTTCATCGAAAAAATGAGGTTCTAAAGCGAATAATCTGATTCCAAGTCTCTCGCGAATATCATTAATATCAAAACCACTAACTAAAAATGCATCATTAGCAATAATTTCAAGAGGTGCAAACTTCATTATCTCATCAGACAGAAGCTTGTTAGAGCTTACTTCACTAAGATAATAATCTCCTGTAGACACATCACATACAGATATACCAATATTACCTACTGTATACGATATGCACATGATGTAATTATTATTTTCCTTGTCTAATGCACTCTCGCTTATGTTAGTTCCAGGTGTTACAACTCGAACAACCTCTCTCTTAACAAGTCCCCTTGCCATCTTTGGATCTTCAACCTGCTCGCAGGTTGCCACCTTATAGCCTTTAAGAACCAGCTTATCAAGGTAACTCTGCACAGCATGAAATGGCACACCACACATAGGGGCTCTTTCTTCAAGTCCACACTGCTTACCAGTAAGCGTTATATCAAGTTCTTTAGAAGCTGTGAGTGCATCATCAAAAAACATCTCATAGAAATCACCGAGACGATAGAATAATATGCAATCACTATACTGTTCCTTGGTCTCCAGATACAGTTTCATCATAGGAGACAGCTTTTCAATGTCTATCTTATCCATAACTCTAAACTACTTCTCCGTAGTAATAGAACCCCTTTGCCTCAAGTAATCTTACATTAACAAGACTACCAATCATATCCTCACTACCCTTAAAGTGAACCATACTGTTATTGCTTAATCTGCCAGTTACCATAGATGAATCATGTTCATTGACTTCTTCAACCAGAACCTCTTCAACAGTTCCAACCAACTGTCCGTTCTTCTTTCTAGCAACTTCCTGAACACATTCAAGCACACGATTAAACTGAACCTTTACAATTGATTCATCAATCTGATCAGTTCTTGCTGCTGCAGGCGTACCAGTTCGCTTTGAATATATAAATGTAAATGCATTATCATATTCAACTCTTTTAATCATATCAATGGTATCATCCACATCAGATGGTGTCTCACCAGGAAAACCGACAATAATATCAGTCGTAATTGCAATATCAGGAATTGCTTTTCTTAACTTATCAACAATTTCAAGATAATGTTCTCTTGTATAACGCCTGTTCATCTCATCAAGAATTCGATTGGAGCCTGACTGTAATGGCAGATGCATATGCTTGCATATTTTACTAGAATTCGACATCACTTCAATCAATTCATCAGACAAATCTTTGGGATGTGAAGTCATAAATCTGATTCGCTTTAGACCTTCAATCTTCTCAATCTCAGTTAACAACTGAGCAAATGATATCGGATTATCAAGATTCTTTCCATAACTGTTGACATTCTGTCCAAGAAGCATTACTTCCACAACGCCATCCGCAACCAGCTTCTCAATCTCTCTGATAATCTCCTGCGGTTCCCTGCTTCTTTCTCTGCCTCGAACATAAGGAACAATGCAATAACTACAGAAATTATTGCATCCAAACATAATATTAATTCCCGACTTGAACTTATACTTTCGACTAACTGGCAATTCTTCGACAATCTTATCTGTCTCATCCCAAATATCAATAATCTGGCTGTCACTGGTAAGCATATTAAAAAGCAATTCACCAAATTTAAAAATATTATGAGTTCCAAATACAAGATTAACAAATCGATACTTTTCTCTAATGGTCTCTATGACAGATTGCTCCTGCATCATACAGCCGCAAAGACCGATCATAAGATCAGGATTCTTCTTTTTTCTCGCCTTAAGAATACCCAGATGACCATATACCTTCTTATTGGCATTATCTCTAACAGTACATGTATTATAAATAACAAAATCTGCGTCCAGCTCATCATCGGTAATCGTATATCCGACTGTTCTTAGTATTCCTTCAAGTTTTTCAGAATCTCTGGCATTCATCTGACATCCGAAGGTTATAACTGCACATTTAGGGCTTCTGCCAAGTACAGCTGTTTTTTCTTCAATAATGCTCTTGCACTTTGCAATATATTCGTTTTGTAATCTCAGTTCATCTAAATCAGCCACGAACCTGTCCCTCACCAACTATTGTATACTTGTAAGTTGTCAATTCCTTCAAGCCCATTGGGCCTCTTGCATGTAAACGCTGTGTACTAATTCCAATTTCAGCACCAAGGCCAAATTCAAAACCATCAGAAAAACGTGTCGAAGCATTGACATATACACATGCAGAATCAATATCTCTTAAAAACAAATCAGCATTCGCTTTGTTATTAGTAATAATCGCTTCTGAATGATGTGTTGAATACATATTGATATGTGCTATTGCCTCATCAATATTATCTACAGTCTTAATAGACAACACATAATCGAGATACTCTGTTGCAAAGTCTTCCAAAGTAGCTTCCTCAGCCTCAGGAATAACGGCTTTTGCAATAGGATCAGCTTTTAGTAATACATTCTTCTCATCAAGTCTTCTCTTTAGTGCAGGTAATAACTCGGCAACAGTATTCTTATGAACAACAAGACTCTCACAGGCATTACATACACCTATACGCTGTGTCTTGGCATTGAAAATGATATCTATAGCCATATCAACATCAGCGCTCTCATCAACATATATATGACAATTACCGCTTCCTGTCTCAATAACAGGAATCGAACTGTTATTAACTACACTTTGAATCAAGCCAGCACTTCCTCTTGGAATTAGTACATCAACATATTCCTTAAGCTTCATAAACTCAGTCGTGACAGCTCTGTCAGTATCTTTAATAAGCTGAATAATATTCTCATCAAGTCCCTGTTTTTTAAGTGAAGCCCTGATGATATCAGTTATAGCAATATTAGTATATATTGCATCACTTCCACCTTTTAGAATGACTACATTACCGGACTTAAAGCAAAGAGCAAAAGCATCAGCAGTAACATTAGGTCTTGACTCGTAGATTATTCCTATAACTCCAAGAGGTACTGCAATCTTAGTGAGCTTAAGATCGTTATAGAGTACTCTGTCTTCCATAACTACACCAACAGGGTCTGGTAATGAGGCAACCTGATTAATTCCCTCTACAATTCCATTAATACGGCTTATATCCAGTCTTAGTCTGTCAACAAGACCTTCGGCCATATTCTTACTTCTTGCCGCCTGAATATCCATATCATTTGCAGCCAGGATTTCAGATGAAGAATCTAATATGTCTTTTCCAATATTAATCAGAACTTCATTTTTTCTTTCTGTAGATAAGGAATTCATATCATATTTGCATTGCTTGGCAATTCTGCCTATAGTTTTAAGATCTGTCATATTTACCCCATTCCTTAAATTAATCGTATATAACACTAGTCATCAGAACATCATGCTCATCCGTTGGAAGCTTTTCAACAATCTGACATTTATAGCAGATTCCAATCCTGTTCTGAATTGGAAATCTTTCAAAATATCGATCATAGAACCCCTTTCCATATCCTAGTCTTTCGCCACTAACGGTAAAAGCAACTCCCGGAACAATACAAAGAGTACTTTCATTCAGTTCACTATCCGAAAAAATCAAATTATCAAATACAATTGGTTCTCTAATGCCATACCTGCCTGGATACAACTCATCAATCGAAAAAATTCGATAGAAATTCATTAAAGAGTCTTCGTAACAAACTGGTACAAAGACTTTTTTAGACTGCAGGAGTGCATAATTGATAATTCTGTCAGTTGCCACTTCATAATTGTAATCAGCATATATTAAAACTGAATCAGCCTGAATAAACTGTTCAGAACTAACCACCCTGTTACATATTAAATCAGATGCATAAAGCCTCTCATAATCACTCAATTGTCGCCTTTTATTAAGTATAGTCTTTCTAATATAAGACTTGTCCATAATCAGTGTGTAATCTTCCCTTTATGCTTTAACCCAAGATTCTCGATGCTACCATCTTCATTCTTAATATCAATATTATCAAGCTGTCCTCTAAGATTAGCCCTAACCGATGCAATATACTCTTTGCGAAGTGTCTTTTGTTCATCCAGTTCTGACTCTGTAAGCCGTCTTTCCTGTGAAAGATGATATAATTCGTTAATTCTTGCAATTCGCTCTTCCATTGTCATATAGAAGTTCTCCTCTAATCATGCATATGATTAATATAATCAATAACATCAAAATCATCGTCTTTATTAGCAGTAAATAAAGTTCCAATGTTTCTTCCATCCATTATTCTGTGAATAATTCTAATATCAGAACTATTTGCGATTATCATATCAGCGCCAGAACTTGTAGCAATTTTGGCAGCACACATCTTGGTGTTCATTCCACCTGTGCCAACATTACTTCCTGTTGACGCCTTGCCCATATTCATATAATCATCTGTAAGTTCTGTAACCTCACTTATAAACTTTGCATCCGGATTTTTCCTGGGATCATCTGAATACAGCCCATCAATGTCTGATAAAAGAATCAGTAAATCTGCCTGGGTAAGCGATGCAACTATTGCAGATAATGTATCATTATCTCCAATAAGTACGTCATCTTCAGATACATTAATCTCATCAGTCGATACCGTATCATTTTCATTAACAATTGGAATAATTCCCATTCTCAAAAGTTCAGAAAACGTATTATAAGCATTTGTTCTGTTAGTATCAATTGTGATTGTATTCTTAGTCATAAGAATCTGCGCAGCAATATGATTATATTCCCCAAAAAGCTTCTGGTATGTCATCATAAGTCTTGCCTGACCAATAGCTGCACATGCCTGCTTAAATCCCATATTGCCACTTTCACTTTTAACCGCTACCTGACCAACAGCTTTCTTTCCGACTGCTATCGCTCCTGAGCTGACAAGAATAACATCCTTCCCCTGGTTACTAAGATTGCATAATTCTCTTACAAGCACTTCGAGCTTAGTATAATCAAGCCCACCTGTCTGTGGATGAATCAGACTTGACGATCCAATCTTAACTACAACTCTCTTTTTATCCTTTATATCAGGACGAGTTACTTCAGTATTATTCATCTTTCCATATCTCCTCAGCAATTAGTATTCCATCCATGGCCGCGCTGGTTATACCGCCTGCATATCCAGCTCCTTCTCCACAAGGATAAAGACCTCCAAGCGAAACACTTATATGTCTTTCATCTCTTTCTATTCTCACTGGCGATGAAGTACGACTCTCGACGCCACTCACAATACATCTATCATCGTCAAATCCTGCAATACGTCCACCGAAATATTCCATTCCTTCAATAAATGCGTCATTAATCGAATCTGTAAAAATCTCATATACCGGCGCAGGATAGCTAATATCACCTTTAAAGCAGCCGTCTTTCTCAACAAATGCCTTGTCATCAGACAACTCATCAATTGACCTGTTCTTATAATCTCCGTATAAAATCGTAGGAATGCATCCATTTCCAATCTCATATGCTTTTCTCTCAAGTTCACGTTGGAACCGAAGCCCGCCAAGCGGAGATTTATCAGTAAAGTCATCTGGTGTTACCGTACATACTATAGCACTATTGGACATTCCACTTCCTCTGTCACTATAGCTCATACCATTAATTGCAAGCATTCCCTCTTCGCTTGACGCATTAACAACATATCCGCCGGGACACATACAAAAGCTGTATACTCCTCTTCCCGAATCGGATTGATATGTCAGCTTGTATGATGCTCTTGGGAGCATATCATCTGAATTATCTGTTCCATATTGAGAATAATCAATTAGTGACGCTTTATGCTGTACACGAACTCCAACAGCAAAAGCCTTAGGACTCATACATATCCCCTTATTATGAAGCATCTCAAAAGTATCTCTTGCACTATGTCCGATTGCAAGAACGACCTTATCTGTATCAATTATATCTGAATCATTAATTACTATTCCTGTCAGTGAAGGATTTGACTCACCATCCGTTCTAATATCTGTTAACTGAGTGTTATAGAATATCTCTCCACCATTTTTCAATATTCTATCTCTCATATTAACTACAACTTTGGAAAGTATATCTGTCCCAATATGTGGCTTCCCATCATATAAGATGTTTTCTGGCGCACCATTTTCAACAAAAATCTCTAGTACTTTTCTGTTCCTGCCGCATTTATCATTGACAAGAGTATTCAGCTTACCATCTGAAAATGTTCCAGCACCACCTTCTCCGAATTGAACATTCGACTGAGTATTCAGTATTCCTATTGTCCAGAACTGTTCGACATCGGCAGTCCTTTCTTCGACACGCTTACCTCGCTCTATACACACTGGCTTCATGCCAGCCTCGGCTAACATATAGGCACAGAACAATCCTGCAGGTCCAAGACCAACAATAACAGGTCTTTGATTGCTTCCAGTTCTTCCAATTCTTGTTGGCCACTTGTACTTGACTACATTTGAAATCGTAACATCTTTATTACGACACTTCTTTAGAACATTTTTCTCATCATTGACATCGACATCAACGGAACATACATAATATATTAATGGTTTCTTACGTGCATCAATTGATTTTTTAATCAGTCTATACGATTTATAACTGTTAATATGCAGAATATCTTTGATTTTCTTTTGCAAAACAGTATCAAAATCATCTGTTACAGCAATCTTAATCTGATTAATTCTAATCATTATGTACCACCATTACTTTGATGAAGCCGAACCAGCAATATAGCCTGTCGTCCAGGCCCATTGAAGATTGTATCCACCACATTTACCATCTACGTCTAACATCTCGCCACATATATATAATCCATCTGCATATATTGACTGACAATTTGAATCTACTTCATCTAAAGATACGCCTCCACTGCAGCACTGCGCATTTTCAAAGGACTTAGTCCCCTTAACACTAATCTTCCAGCACTTAATAAGTGTAATAGCTGAAATTAAATCGTCCATTATATCATCATCAATTATTGAATCCTGTGAAAGACCTGCCAGACTAATCATTAATCTGCATAGCTTATCATTAAGTATACCAACAAAGAAATCACTAACTGTTGCGCCCTGGTAATTAAGGATACGTGTCTGCATAAGGCTTATAAAATCGTCTTCCGATACACCAGGCATTAGATCCAATAGAAATTCAAATTCTTCATCAGGAGTATTACTAATCATTCTGCTTAACTGAAAGACCGGAATACCGCTTAATCCATATTCGGTAATCTGAACCTGACCATATTCCGTTCCCACACAGACACCATCTAAACAGAGGCTAATTAATGCATCAACCCTAACTCCTGCAACCATCCCAAAATAATCTTCCTTACAGACAACCTGTGTCAAAGCCGGCTTTACAGGAAGAATATGATGTCCCAAACGATATGCCAGTGAATATCCGTCAATATCACTTGGGATCCTGTCTCTTTTACGTAATCCCGCATAGCTACCACATGCAAGAATAACCTTATCATAAAGATGAATCTCATCATTATAGGTAACTTCAAATCCAGACTCATCTGTCTTAATAATGCTCTCTGGGACAGTATTATATACAATCTCAACATCCAAATTCTTAAGTCTGTTAAGCAATACGTCTCTTACTGATGATGCCTGTTCACTAACAGGATATATATACCCATCACGTTCCTTAAGAAGTAACCCAAGAGCTGAAAATGAATCAATTGTATCCTGATTATCGAACTGTCCAAAGTACTCATTGAGATCTTCATAGGAAGTATAATAACAATCCAGTCTAAAATTCCTGTTAGTCAGATTACATTTTCCATTCCCTGTCACAAGAATCTTTTTGCCTGGAACATCATTTTTCTCGAGAATTGTAACCTTAGAACCATTTGATGCAGACTGTATCGCTGCAAACATTCCTGATGCCCCACAGCCGACAACCAATACCCTATTATTCATATAATTACCTTCCAGTTAGAAAACCATTAATAAATGATGCCGGGAAATATGTTAATGTTCCCTTGAGCGAAGCAATCTCCCTATTACTAAAAGTCTGTAAAATTGACGTAGCAACAAAGAATACTGCAAAGCCGATGATCATTGTTAAAAGCAAAAACAGAACATTCATAACAATGAACTTATCCAGTATTGCTATAAGGATAGCCATAATAGCACTTGAAACAGCAATCTTACCAAGCTTAATTCCAATATCAAATAACTTGAGTCCTACCATCCTGTGAATAATAAGAAGACTACATACAAACTGAACAAAAGAATAGATAACTATTGTCCATACAACAATATTAATCGAAAGATTCTTGTTAAGCGCCGGGAGTAAATATAAAAGTCCGAATACTGTGCCAATTATTGAAGCCAGTAATGAATAAAGGCTCAATCCAATCTCACGAAGAATACTCTTACATACATATGAAACTGCAAAGAACAGAACAACAATGCCGCCCTGTCTGAGCATTGTTACTCCCATACTCATCGAACCACCAAAGAAAACCATAACAAATGGCTTGGCAAGAACAATGAGCATAACCGAAACAGGTAACATCACATAAAAGCAGTTCTTAATCATCATATTGCTTCGAATCACAACATTGCCATGCTCGTCCTTCTTGTAATCAGCCTTAATCTTCCTGCACTCCTTCTTCACGTAAGAGAGATAAGTAATAAATGGCCACATAATACTAATGAAATACTTGTCAAACATAACACCAATATCATGAAGAATGCTCTGACCAGATGCATCATTCTTAGCCATACCATGACAATAGAAAGAAACAAAAATAACCAGGGCCGCTAATGGGAATATATTCTTCTCTAACACAGGCAAAGACACCTTAATATAATTAGAAATAAAATTTCTTCCACTATCCATACCCCTTACAGTTCCAGATGCTTCACCATATGTTCCACGCCCAAACAACAAATTACCTATCAAAAATATGACACATAAAAGCAATGTTATTCCAAGGCATATGTAGGCACCTATAGAACTGTTGATACCTGAGAATATCTCATTTTTTAAAAGAGCTGAAACGAGCTTGCCTCTTGTATACATCTTAGCAATAATTACTGTTGAAGATATAATAAGCACAATACTATAAATAAAGTCAGTTGCAATTACCACGCCATGATTAGATATACCAGAGAAATATCCCTTTAAGCACATAAGCAGTCCTTGAAGCAATATTAGAATACATATCACAACAAGCACGCTTGAAAGTCCAACATTGCCAATAAAAAAGACTGATATTTTGTTTCCCAGAAGAGTTAAGAAAACAGAAATCACAATACTTACAGCAAGGACCACAAGAATACCCGTTCTTAAAACTTTACGGGCATTACTGTTAAAACCTCTCTTATACCTGGCATGGACCATCTTAGAGACAACCTGCTCCATTCCACCTAACAGGAGAATGTAGAATACTTCACCAACCAAAAATGCCAGCGCAAAAGCACCTATTCCTTCATCATGACCAAGATAGCCTACAAGCATGAGAAAAACTATATTAACTATTCTATATATGTAAGTGGAAATAGTCTTAACATTCATCTAAACTTCCCTTGTAATTCCTAAATCATTTAAAATAATATTCTGCTTATCTTCCATTAAAGCAGCTTCGTCTGGTTCCATATGATCATAGCCACACAGATGTAACATACTGTGCGCAATTAAAAATGCAAACTCCCGCTTCTTACTATGACCATATTCCTCGGCCTGAGATATAACCCGATCAAGCGAAACAATGATATCCCCCAATATAACCATATCATTCTCGGGATCAATATAATCTGCCAATTCTGTATCTTCAATTGAGAAGTCGGCTTCTGAATCAAAGTATAGATTAGGAAATGAAAGAACATCCGTCGGACTGTCGATACCTCTGCATTCCCTGTTATAGGAATGAATTCCATCATTATCAGTAAGCAGAATATTAACTTCCACATCAAACGGACACTTCTCTACTTCAAGCACATGACCAACAACTAAATTCGCTACATCAGCATAATCAAATTCCATTGTAATCTCAGTATCGTTATCTAAATAAATCATTATTTCCTTACCTGTCTTTTTTTAGCAGAATCGCGACTCTCATATCTGTCGTAAGCATCAACAATCTTCTGTACTAATGGATGTCTTACAACATCCTTCGAAGAAAGATTACAGAATTCAATACCTTCAACTTTAGACAGCACCTTAACAGCAATATCAAGGCCAGACTTTGTTCCTTGTGGAAGATCCTTCTGTGTTGAATCACCTGTAATCACTGCTTTGGAACCAAATCCAATTCTTGTAAGAAACATCTTCATCTGAGCTGGAGTTGTATTCTGTGCTTCATCAAGTATAATATAAGCATTATCAAGAGTTCTTCCTCGCATATAAGCAAGAGGAGCAACTTCTATAAGCCCCTTCTCCATATTCTTGTTGAAACTGTCTGCTCCCATAATCTGATAAAGTGCATCATAAAGAGGTCTTAAGTATGGATCAACCTTACTCTGAAGATCACCTGGCAGGAAGCCTAACTTCTCACCCGCTTCAATTGCTGGTCTGGTGAGTATAATTCGCTCAACTTCACCATTCTTAAACGCAGTAATCGCCATTGCCATTGCAAGATATGTCTTACCTGTTCCAGCTGGTCCTAACCCAAATACAATCATGTTCTTTCTGATGGCGTCAACATACTGCTTCTGTCCAAGCGTCTTCGGCTTAACAGGCTTGCCCGAAATCGTGTGGCAAATCAGTTCCTTGTCCATATTCAAAATCTCGTTCTGCTGTTCTTCCATACTCATTGCAATCGAATAATCAACATCCTGTTCCATAATCTCATTACCACGTCTTGATAGTTCTACCAGGGTCTCGATTGTTGCCCTGGCCTGCCTGATCTGCGACGAAGATCCCTTAATAGTTGCATCATCTCCTCGAAGAATAATGTCTACGCCGAAACTCCGCTCAATCTTCTTAAGATATATATCACAACTACCAAAAATATTACACGCATCAGCGGTATCAATACTAATTCTATCTTCCATATAAATCCCAAACTTATAACCACAAAATATAGTTACGCATAATACACCTAATCTAATATATTGTATCATCGAAAGGCTTAATCTACAAGTAAATACATAATAAAAAACCGAAGAATCAAAAGCGATTCTTCGGTCAAAAAACTATTCAAAATCTTTCAAAATACTCTTATCAAGAATTGATGTACACAAAGGACATCTCTTAGCCTCAATTGCTATATCACTTTGGCAGTAGTTACACTTCTTAGTCGTTGGCTTTACTTCTTTCTCTTTCTTACTCATTTTATCAGAAATCGAATTAATAAGCTTGATCAGAAGAAAAATTGTAAATGCAATTATAACAAAATTAATAAGTGCTGTAATAAAGTTACCATATCTAATAACCGGAGCTGCATCACCACTTCCCAAAGTTATAACCAGATTAGAAAAATCAGTTCCACCAAAAACGCCAAGAACTGGTGTTAAAATATCTTCATTAAGCGATGTTACTATTGCAGTAAATGCACCACCAATTATTACACCTACCGCCATATCCAAAACATTTCCTCGCATAATAAATGTCTTGAATTCATCCATGAATGTTTTACCTTTTTCCTTATAATCTTTCTTTGCCATATTAGCCTCCTTATTTATGATAGGGTTCATTGTTATTAATTCTAAACGATCTGTATATCTGCTCTAAAAGAATAACTCTCATCAATTGATGCGGAAAAGTCATATCAGAAAAGCTAAGTAACATATTGGCTCTACGCTTAACTCTTTCATGAATCCCAAGACTTCCTCCAATAATAAATACAATATGATTATTTCCATCAACTGTGATTTTTGCAATACTTTGTGCCAGTTCAACAGAATCAAGTTTTTTTCCTTCAATAGCAAGAGCAATTACGTATGCACTCTCAGGTATCCTTGATTCAATTCGTCCAGCCTCAGCTGTAAGAATCGAATCATTGACAGCATCACTTGCCCTGTCAGGTGTCTTTTCATCCGCAACCTCAATTATATCAAGCTTGCAATACTTGGAAAGGCGCTTACTATATTCTGCAAGCGCCTCAACATAAAACTTCTCTTTAATTTTACCAACACATATAACGGAAATCTTCATAATTATTCATAAAATCTGTTATAAATCTCTTCAACAATATACTCTAAAAATGACGCATCAATATCATCAAAGTTCTCAAGAATCTTATTCTTTATAATCGAAATACGAGCAAAATAATTAACTTCATCAGCACTGTCTGAAGAATCATCAGCTGAAATACTCTCTTTTGACAGATTTTCAGATGCCCAGTCAAAAATCTTGTCCTTAAGGCTGTTGTCATCCTGACTTTTCTTCTTAAGTCGTCTGTATGACACATAAGAATTAGAACCGACAACGATAAAAATCAGGAATAACAGTCCCATAACAATATCAATCATATAAAGACTTGCTGAAGTAAATGCAATATTAATTACGCCAAGACTTATTAGTGATAATGCAACCAGACCGGCAATTCCTACAAAAAGTAATACAATTGCACCGGACTTATATTCTTCGGCCCTCTCCCCAGCGTCCTTATATCTACTGGTTTGTTCAGATTCATCATTGTCAGACTGAAGTTCTTCGTTAATGTCAAATACGGATGCATTTTCTTCATCATCAGAATCAGCTGATTCTTTCGAGACAAATTCCCTAAAGTATACAGACATCATCTGAGTAATATGCTTAGCCTCTTCAGATGGTCCCCAAAGTTCAAAGGTTGATTCATCCTCAGATACCTTCTTTTCACAGACAGTACAGTCATTGGATTCAAGAAATGCAATAATACCGTCAATTAGAGCCTCATCTTCTGTGAAGTATATTGGAATCTTAATCTCTGAAAGAGATTCTACAAGCTCTGCACCGCAGTCAGCACACTTTGTAAATCCATCCTTATATTCATTTTTACAAACAGGACACCATGGCATAACAGCTTCCTCTTTTCTGATTACTTATTGGAAAGATATTCGTCAATTCCCTTTGCACCAGCCTTACCAGCTCCCATTGCAAGAATAACTGTTGCAGCACCAGTAACAGCATCTCCACCGGCAAATACACCGCTCTTAGATGTCTCACCAGTCTCTTCATTGGCAACTATACACTGTCTGCTATTGATATCAAGTCCCTCTGTTGTAGATGAAATGAGTGGATTAGGACTTGTTCCAAGTGACATGATAACAGTATCAACATCAATAACAAAGTCAGAACCAGCAACCTCAACTGGTCTTCTTCTTCCAGATGCATCTGGCTCTCCAAGTTCCATCTTAATACACTTAATTCCATTAACCCAACCATTATCATCTGTTAATATCTCTGTTGGATTTGTAAGAAGATCAAAGATAATTCCCTCTTCCTTAGCATGATGAACTTCTTCTACTCTTGCAGGAAGCTCTTCTTCACTTCTTCTATATACGATATGTACTTCAGCACCAAGTCTTAATGCTGTTCTTGCCGCATCCATCGCAACGTTACCGCCACCAACAACAGCAACCTTTGAACCTCTCTTAATAGGAGTTGGACTCTTTTCGTCAAATGCCTTCATAAGATTACTTCTTGTAAGGAATTCGTTAGCAGAGAACACGCCATTAGCAGTCTCACCTGGAATACCCATAAACTTAGGTAATCCTGCACCCGAGCCAATAAATACCGCCTCAAAGCCCTCGTTTTCAACAAGTTCATCAATTGTTACAGACTTACCAATAATTACGTTAGTCTCAATCTTAACGCCAAGAGCCTTCACATTTTCAATTTCCTTCTTAACTACCTTTTCCTTTGGAAGACGGAATTCTGGAATACCATATACTAAAACTCCACCCGCTTCATGAAGAGCTTCAAAAATAGTAACATCATATCCCATCTTAGCAAGATCTCCGGCAGCAGTAAGTCCTGCAGGGCCTGACCCAATAACTGCAACTTTCTTGCCCTTCTTCTCAGCATTTACTGAAGGCTTAATTCCATTCTCGCTCGCCCAGTCAGCAACAAAACGCTCAAGCTTTCCAATAGAAATTGGCTCGCCCTTAATTCCTCTTATACACTTTCCTTCACACTGGCTGTCCTGTGGACACACACGACCACATACAGCAGGGAGCGCACTTGACTCAGAAATAATACCATATGCCTTCTCAAAGTTGCCTTCCTTAACCTGCTCAATAAAGCCAGGAATATTAATAGAAACAGGACATCCCTGAACACACTGTGCATTCTTACAATTAATACATCTTGATGCCTCGCACTGTGCTTCTTCTACATTATATCCAAGACAAACCTCATCAAAGTTAGTTGCTCTTACCTTTGCATCCTGTTCACGAACAGGCACTTTACTTAAAACGTCCATTACTCCATCCTCTCCGATATTAGTTACAATTACCACATCCACCGTGATGTGTATCACCTTCAGTTAACTCAAGCATCTTGCGGCCTTCCTCAGTCTTATATAACTGAGCTCTCTTCATCGCACCATCAAAATCAACAAGATGTCCATCAAATTCAGGTCCATCAACACATGCAAACTTAATGTCATCACCAACAACAACTCTACATGCGCCACACATACCAGTTCCATCTACCATAATAGGGTTCATGCTTACAATAGTAGGAATGCCAAGCTCCTTTGTAAGCTTAGCCACGAACTTCATCATAATCATTGGTCCAATAGCAACACATACATCGTACTTGTTACCATCTCCAACAAGTTCCTCAATTACCTTCGTAACCATACCACTTCTACCATATGAACCATCATCAGTTGTAACATAGAGGTTACCAGCAACTGCCTTCATCTCATCTTCAAGAATAAGCATATCCTTTGTCTTGGCACCAACAATTACATCTGCATCAACTCCAACACTATTAAGCCACTTAACCTGTGGATATACAGGTGCTGTACCAACACCACCTGCTACAAAGAGGATCTTCTTTGCCTTAAGTGAATCAATATCTTCCTCTGTAAGCTCTGAAGCCCTTCCGAGAGGACCAACAACATCATGGAAGCTGTCTCCTGTCTTAAGGTTAGCCATAAGCTTTGTACTCGCACCAACGATCTGGAATACAATTGTTATTGTTCCCTTTTCTCTATCGTAGTCACAAATAGTAAGTGGAATACGCTCACTAGTCTCATCAGTTCTAACAATGAGGAACTGCCCTGGCATACACTTATTGGCCACACGTGGAGCTTCTACAACCATCTCATAAATATTAGTTGCAAGTTCCTTTGCTTCAAGAATCTTATACATTTTAGCCTCCTAAACTTATAAATATATCAATTTAATGCTTTAATCCACTAAATGATAAAACTATTTAACAAAAAAATCAATATTATAATTTCTTAACAGAGAAAACATTATTCTCTGTTTTTGTTATTACATATACTTCACCAGTATTCATATCAACGCCAAAACTGTTACTGGTCATATTTCGGGAAATCGAAGCATAATTATAATACTCATTAAAGCAGTATAATGATAAACCTCCAATGCTTCTCATCTCAGAATATACATATGTGAAGTATCCAGGATAATCTTTCAGATTACCATTAAAGTCAAGAAGATATCCTACTTCAACAAGCTTATCAACAAGACGATAGACGCCTTCATCCTTATCGTATACATAAGAAACATTCAAAGAATAATCTCTTGTAACAACTTCGCTTTTCTCGCCTTTACTATTAATCGAAACAAACTGATATGATGATGTACCCTCTGGCAACGGAATAGGATCACAATATATTCTACTCGTCTCATCTGGAACTGTTCCATCAAAGGTATAATAAATATTACAGTCTTCTGCTACTACAACACGGATCAGCTGAGGAGATGTATACTCTCCACTTTCCAAGAGAACTATTGGCTCATTAGCATTCATCGCATCGACGTCAACCTCTGTTGATGCAACATTACTCATCACACCAAATGAATTAACGAATACCGCCTTAATAAAATGCTTACCTTTCTTAAGATATAAAGGCTCTCTATATAACGTGCTATTAGCATCAGGAGTTGTTCCATCTTCGGTATAGTAAATATTGCCAACTGTAGAATCCTTAATTGCAAGCATCACAGCAGAATCGTACTCTCCGGCATCATGATCAAACTCAGGTGGTGGAGCGATATATTCAGCAAAAGCCTCCTTGATCTTCTCATCGCCGTATGTCAGGATGAAATCGTTAATCTTATCATAATCCTGAACCTCCTCGTACAGCTGAACTATCTTGGTATATATAAGTGTGGATTCAGAATCATATTCAAGAAGTCCCTGGTAACATGCAGCAGCCATATCACGATCTTCCATTGCAATATAGCAGTTCGCCAGCCTATTACGATATTCAAATTCTGAAGGCTTAAGGTCAACGGCTTTCTCATAATATCCGCTAGCCTGCCTGTAATTATGCTTATCAAACTGCCGATCTCCCAGGCGTATCTGATATGTCGCAGAATTATCATGATAAATCATAATTCCAAGTGCAATTAATAATATAGATGCAAATATTCCAACCAGAAAGAAATATACCAGATTAAGCTTGGATAACAAAGGCTTCTTACTAAAGGAATTATCCAAATCAGATACAGAATCATCATTTTCCTCTTCCGTTAGTTCCTTTACAACTGAATTAAGAGTCTCTTCGATACTAATCTCAACCTCTGGAATAAAATCAGGAACAATGCGTATCTCTTCGCCACAGTATCCGCAGTATAGCATTTCATCTTCAATTGTTCTTCCGCATCTCGGACAAATCATTTAATATCCCTCAACAATTAGAACAAACCAACTATTCTGCCATCTGAATCAACATCTATTGCATATGCTGCAGGCTTCTTTGGAAGTCCTGGCATTGTCATAATACTTCCGGTCAAAACAACAACAAATCCAGCACCGGCCGAAACATAAGCCTCTCTTATACTAAGATCAAATCCTTCAGGTCTTCCCAATAAAGTTGGATCATCCGACAATGAATACTGGTTCTTAGCCATACATATTGGTAAATTACCAAATCCAAGTTCTGTCAGTTTTTCAAGCTGCTTTTTTGCTGTAGCTGAGTAATTAACGCTACCAGCACCATATATCTTCTTAGCAATTGTCTCAATCTTCTCTGTAAGACTTAAGTCATCAGCATACAGTGTCTTAAACTCACTCTTCTTATTCTCAAGAGTATCAATAAGTGTGTTTGCAAGTTCTATTCCACCTTCGCCACCATGCTCCCAAACTTTTGAAAGTGCAAATGAAGCGCCTCTTGACTCACAGAACTCCTTAACAAAAGAAACTTCTTCTTCTGAATCAGTAATAAATGCATTAAGAGTAACTACAACAGGCACACCAAACTTCTGAAGATTGTCAATATGCGCTTCAAGGTTAACAATACCCTTCTTAAGCGCTTCAATGTTAGGGGTATTAAGATCAGACTTTGCAATTCCGCCATTATACTTAAGTGCTCTTATAGTTGCCACAAGAACTATTGCATCAGGCTTTAATCCAGCCATTCTACACTTAATATCTAAGAACTTCTCAGCTCCAAGGTCAGCTCCAAAGCCAGCCTCAGTAATACAATAATCTGCAATCTTAAGCGCTGCCTTAGTAGCTCTTACAGAATTACATCCATGTGCAATATTAGCAAAAGGACCTCCATGAACAATCGCAGGAGTATGCTCCAGAGTCTGAATCAGGTTAGGCTTAAGCGCATCCTTAAGCAAAGCTGCCATTGAACCAACGGCACCAATCTCACCAGCAGTTACAGGTTCTCCATTATAATTGTAAGCAACAATGATTCTTGCCAGTCTACGCTTAAGGTCTTCCATATCATCAGCAAGACACAGAATAGCCATAATCTCAGAGGCAACTGTAATAACAAAGTGATCTTCTCTTACAAAGCCATCAGCTTTACTTCCAAGTCCAACAACAACATTTCTAAGAGCTCTGTCGTTCATATCAAGACATCTCTTCCATACAATCTGTCTTGTATCTATACCAAGCTCATTGCCCTGATGAATATGATTGTCAATTAAAGCTGCTAATAGATTATTTGCTGAAGTAATTGCATGGAAATCTCCTGTAAAATGAAGATTAAGATCCTCCATAGGAACAACCTGCGCCATTCCACCTCCGGCAGCTCCACCCTTAATACCAAAGCATGGTCCTAATGATGGCTCTCTAAGCGCTATTATTGCTTTTTTTCCAAGCTTACCAAATGCCTGACCAAGGCCAACAGTAGTCGTTGTCTTACCTTCTCCTGCCGGAGTCGGATTAATTGCTGTAACTAAAATGAGCTTTCCATCCGGATTGCTCTGTATTCTGTTAATATACTCATCCGAAATCTTAGCTTTATACTTTCCATAAAACTCAAGATCATCTCTATCAATCCCAATTCTGGCTGCAATGTTCTCGATTGGCTCAAGCACTGCTTCCTGTGCAATCTCAATATCAGTCTTCATCAAAGTTCCTCTCTTTCACTTAAAAATACTCATCTATAAACTGTTCAAACTGTTCAGGTCCCATGAGTACCTCTCTTGGCTTAGTTCCGTCCCCAGGACCAACAACACCCGCCTCTGACAATTGATCAATTATTCTGGCAGCTCTGTTGAATCCGATTTTAAACTTTCTCTGTAAAAGGCTTATAGATACCTTCGGTTGATCTATAACAAACTTACCAACACTAACAAACAACTCATCCCAGTCATTACCATCCCCCGAAGCTGCATCAGAGTGACCGCCAGCCGAAGAAAACTTACTAAGAATATCTTCCTGGTCATCTTCTACAATAAGATTCTGAGCTTTCAGAAAATCAACAACATTGCCTACTTCTCCATCAGATACAAATGCGCCCTGAATTCTCGCAGGCTTTGGATACCCCTGCGGATAGAAAAGCATATCTCCCTTACCAAGCAGCTTCTCAGCCCCATTCATATCAAGTATAGTCCTTGAATCAGTTCCACTACTAACAGCAAATGCTGCCCTGCTTGGCATATTAGCCTTAATAAGTCCGGTAATAACATCAACAGATGGTCTCTGGGTTGCAATTATCAGATGAATACCACAGGCTCTGGCTAACTGTGCCAGTCGACATATAGATTCCTCAACATCCTTGGCAGCTACCATCATAAGATCCGCAAGCTCATCAACTATAATTACAATCTGAGGTAAAATCTTAAGTTCTTCACCTTCGCCTCTGGCCTTCATGTCCATGACAGCCTTGTTATACCCCTTAAGATCTCTTACATTCATCTGCGCAAACTTCTGGTATCGATCTGTCATCTCATTAACACCCCAGTTAAGAGCATTGGCTGCTTTCTTAGGATCCGTCACAACAGGCACAAGAAGATGCGGAATGCCGTTGTACACGCTAAGTTCAACAACCTTAGGATCAATCATAATAAGCTTTACTTCATCTGGATGAGCCTTATAAAGAATGCTCATAATAATTGTATTAATGCAGACAGACTTACCTGAACCTGTTGCACCTGCTATAAGCATATGAGGCATCTTGGCTATATCAGCAACAACAACCTTACCGGTTATGTCTTTTCCGACTGCAAATGCAATCTTACTGTCAAAATTTTTAAACTCCTTGGCTTCAAAGAGTTCTCTTAATGAAACTCCCGCGCTAACATCATTAGGAACTTCAATACCAACTGCCTGCTTTCCAGGAATTGGCGCTTCAATACGGATATCTGATGCAGCAAGACTTAACTTGATATCATCAGTAAGCGATACTATCTTGCTCACTCTTACCCCGGCCTTAGGCTTAAGCTCAAATCTGGTAACACTTGGTCCCTGACTAATATCAGTAACCTTGGCCTCTACTCCGAAAGTAAATAATGATTCCTCTAAAAGATGAGCCTTTTCGGCAAGTTCAGATTGCGAAACCCCACCCTTTTGTCCTGACAGATAGTTAAGAAGATCAACAGTAGGTGCCTTATACTTACCAGATGATGTTCCCTTTTTCGCTCTCTTTGTCACTGAAGGTGTCTTGGCAGATACATCTGTATCATTAGTATCATAGGCATCCGTCTGATTACCAACTGTTGCCTGATTGAAAGTAAATGATCCATCTGCAACGTTATACTCTTCCCTACTCTCAACTTCCTGCTGAATTACATCTCTGGTAATATTACTGCTTCTGTCAATATAATCATCACTATCTAAAACATCTGTACTTTCAGAAGCATTCATGCCATGATAATTAATCTCAGTAAGATTATCATAAGGACTGTTACTATATGCTGGAAGCCTCTCAACAGTTACATCGTCTGTTGAAGTCTCAACTGTAATCTCATGAATGTCATTACGCCTCTTACTAACATTGCTATTCTTCTTAAGGCTGGTGTCGAGCATTACTCCCGATACCTTCTTATCTCTTCGCGGAATATTCTCAATCTCTTCATATGAAACAGCTTCTGCTTCCGGCTTTTCAACAAGCATATCACTGTCAACACCACGTCTCTTCTTAACATATCGAGGTACATTATCAGAAGTATCTTCTCTGGCCGGTCTGTTTCTTCGTCTCTCTTCATTCTCGACTCTTGATCTTTCCATCTCATCTCTATACTCTCTGGCATCAGCTCTGGCAGCAGCCAAAGCATTATAACTGCCATCCTTAATGAGATCAATTAAAGCACGTCCAGTTATAACTATTATGCATATCAGAATCAAAAGAATCGCTATAAGTACAGTTCCTGCCGTATCAAGGTACTTATACATCAGATATGTCAGCGATCCTGATAAGATACCACCGCCACATCTTCCCTCTGAAGAATTATTCCAAATCTCACCAATAGAATACGTAGACAGGTCTCTAACCGTACCATTTATAAGTTCAAAAACAATTCCTACTACAACAAACAGAAGTATTCCTGCCCAAAGCTTTACTCTTAATACGCCACCCTGCTTTGCATTAACAGATGCCTTTATTCCCAACCAGGTGAAAACGACCACTGCAACTGGAAATATGTAAGCCAGGAAACCAAACAGGCCAAACATTATATTACTAATACTATTACCAACAGTACCTATCAGTCTTAAATTACATAAAAACAGAAAGATACCAAGTGCAACAGTAATAATAAAGGTAACCTCTGGCGACAGAAAAATATCAATATCATTGTTCTTTCTATTACCCGAACCGCCTCTTCTATTACCATTACTATTACGTGTTGATTTTGTCCTTGTTGAA
This sequence comes from Lachnospiraceae bacterium, assembly GCA_045641365.1. Classification (GTDB taxonomy): domain Bacteria; phylum Bacillota; class Clostridia; order Lachnospirales; family Lachnospiraceae; genus Colinaster. The sequence continues at coordinate 50,957 of JAZUGT010000076.1, read as the reverse complement.
CTCTTTCTATTACTTGACGAAGAACCTGCCATCTCAACCTCTCAATAATCAGTACTTATAATCTGTCACATCCCGACAGATATTTTATTATAACACATAATCTAGTGGTAATGAATCATATTTTTACAATATATATTGCAAAAGGCATGAGTAATCACTCATGCCTTAAATCTATATATCATAATCATTATTAGCCTCATCAACATCAATATCATAATACATCTTGTAATCAGATACACTATAATCAAAGTCCATCTGCTTCTTCTCATGAGGCTTAGGAACTGGTAGTGGATTGATCAGTCTGGTCGGCTTGACTTCTTCAATAATCTCATCCGGTTCTGTCTTTGAGTCAGTCTCTATCTCCTCCGTCAGTTCCTTCTTTTCAGTCTGCTCTGTAATATCAGTTCCAACCGTATCCTTAGTATCACGTCCTTTTGTCAGAATAATCTTTCTAATTCCTGCGCCTGACAATACAAATAGTATTATAAGAATAATACTATAATAATAGTTGTAATCCGTTCCTCTAATATAGCACTTCTCAAATATCATAAAGAGTAAAACCGGAATAATCCCATAAGCGGTATCAGCCTTATAGAAAAATGAACTGATAAAGTACAGAATCCCCAGGATCCATATTATAATTGCAAATGGTTCAAGTGACATTCTAACGGTTTCGCTATAATCAAGACTTCCTCTGAATCTCATCTGAATAGTCATAATTAAAGCATTAATATCAACTCTACCGCTCATAATACAATCATATATATATGGCAAATTCATTATAATTATCATAATTGCCAAAAACAGGATCGAATTGATAATCCTTCGAATAATCCCCGTCTTTGACCAAAATATAACCGAAGCCAGGTATAGAAGACCAATATATATTATCGAGACATCATATATATATAGCAGGCCAACGCATATAGCCGCAATAACAGTTGAAACTTCAATCAGCTTTATTCTGTCAGCCAGATATATGCAAAATGTGATCAGACCTAAAGTAACGCTCCAGACAAATAATCGTGCAACCGTCATATCAACATTAAAAGCACTGTCTATAAATAATGGAAAACATGATATTCCAATGCAGGCAACAACTGATTCAACCCGACCAAATAAGCTTTTAAACGAAATCGCAAGTATTATTAATGATACAAAAGCAAATAATAACTGGCAGACGAACACAGCATTATCCGTGTTTCCTAAAAACTTAAACAACACCGATAATACAGTTGTATATATACCCGAAACACCTGTAAAGTCGCAAACCAGCTTTCCATCTGCTCCTATTGCAGCCGTCTCAATGGTTGAACCATACGCTGTATAATCTATTCTGTGATTATACACAAGATAATCAACAATTCTTACACCAAAGAACCCAGCAATTGATATTCCAAATCCTGCAATTGTGATCACACTCTTTGCATTTGCAGATATCGCAATTTTCCCAAGTGATGTTACAAAAGAAATCCCAAGTATAAAAGCAAAAAGCACCAATGTAACGCCAACTGCAATATACCGGTTGTAAAGAGAATAATTAATATTATATTTAGTTAATTGTTCAAACAGAAAACTATGCAGCACGGACAATGTTATAGCAATTCCCGCTATCCACAAAATAAAACTACATATATTTCTCTTTCTCATATTCTCCAATTAGTTCACCTTATTAATTGCCTGCTCAAGGTCTGCAATAATATCTTCAGGATTCTCCAATCCTACAGAAAGACGAATCAGTTCCGGAAGTATACCTGCTTCTTCAAGCTGCTTGTCATTCATCTGTCTATGAGTATGACTCGCCGGATGAAGCACACATGTTCTAGCATCTGCAACATGTGTAACTATACATGCAAGTTCAAGATGATTCATTACCTCAGCGGATGCATCTCTTCCACCCTTCATACCAAATGAAACGACACCACACGTACCATTTGGCATGTACTTCTTCGCAAGATCATAATACTTATCACCCTCAAGGCCAGGATACTTTACCCAGGCAACCTTAGGATTCTCGCTTAACCACTTAGCCACTTTATAAGCATTATCACAATGCTTTGCCATTCTGAGAGGAAGGCTTTCAAGACTCATATTGATATAAAATGCATTCTGTGGTGATTGTATTGCACCAAGATCACGCATAAGATGTGTTGTACATTTTGTAATATATGCAGCCTTTCCAAATGACTCAGTGTATGTAAGTCCATGATATGACTCATCAGGAGTACATAATCCCGGGAACTTATCAGCACTTGCATTCCAGTCAAAATTACCGCTATCAACAATGATTCCGCCAACAGCAACACCATGTCCATCCATATACTTTGTCGTAGAATGAGTAACAATATCTACACCAAATTCAAATGGACGACAGTTAACAGGAGTAGCAAATGTATTATCAACAATCATTGGTACACCATGCTCATGAGCTGCCTTAACAAACTTATCAAAATCAAGTACAACAAGAGCTGGATTAGCAATTGTCTCACCAAATACACACTTTGTATTAGGTCTGAACTCTTTACAAAGGTCCTCATATGATATCTCAGGATCAACAACTGTGCATTCAATTCCCATCTTCTTCATTGTCCATACAAACAGATTAAATGTTCCACCATATATAGCAGAAGACGCAATGAAGTGATCACCCGCTTCGCATATATTAAATACAGCAAAGAAATTGGCAGCCTGACCAGAGCTTGTAAGCATTGCACCTACTCCGCCCTCCATCTCGCAAATGCGCTTTGCAACACAGTCATTGGTTGGATTGGCAAGTCTTGTATAGAAATAGCCACTTGCCTTAAGATCAAAAAGATCTCCCATTGCCTCGCTGGATTCATATTTAAATGTTGTACTCTGAACTATTGGTGTATTACGTGATTCACCATTCTTAGGATCCCATCCCGACTGAACAGCAATAGTATTAATTCCATATTTATTCAAACTAAGTCACCTCATCTATTATTCTGCATCTGACCAGTTAGTATATACAGCCTGAACATCATCATCTTCATCAAGAAGATCAAGAATTCTCTGTATAAGCTTAACCGTCTCATCATCCGTAACATCAACATATGTCTGTGGAAGTAATGTAACCTCACTTGATGCCATTGGAATCTTGCTCTCTGTCAGAGCGTCAACAACTGCCTGAAAATCATCTGGCATTGTTACGATTTCAAAGCTGTCGTCCTCTTCAGTAAAATCTTCGGCACCAGCATCAAGAGCTATCATCATAACATCGTCAGCATCCATATCGCATTCTTCCTTATCAATAATTATCTGACCCTTCTCGTCAAACATAAAACTTACACAACCAGGAGTACCAATACTTCCCTGTCCCTTTGTAAAGCAGCTTCTTACATTGGCAGCTGTCCTGTTCTTATTGTCAGTAAGTGTCTTTACAATAATAGCTGTTCCGCTTGGACCATATCCTTCATATGTAATATTTTCATAATTAACACTTCCACCTTCTCCGGCTGCTTTCTTGATACCTCTTTCGATAGTATCATTTGGCATATTATTAGCTTTTGCCTTTGCAACAACCTGAGCAAGCTTAAAGTTATTGGCAGGATCAGGGCCACCCTCCTTAACTGCAACAGCAATTTCTCTACCAATCATAGTAAAGATTTTACCCTTTGCCGCATCATTTTTCTCTTTCTTGTGCTTAATGTTAGCAAATTTTGAATGTCCTGACATGATATGTCTCCTTTTCCATTAGTCTTCTTGTTCATCACTATTCTCGCTATCAGCTGACTCATCTACTGTAACAAGAATGTGCTGTATTTTATTATGATCAACTTCAATTATTTTGAAATTGTAACCATCAACAGTTATATCGAACTTGGTCTTCTTCTCCGGTATACGTTCAAGCTTCGAAATCATGAAACCATTAATTGTCTCGAATTCTTCACAGTCAAATGAAATACCAAATCTCTTCTCGAGATCCTCCAACCGGGTCATTCCGTCAATAATGAACTTTCCATGTTCATGTTCAACAATACCGTCCTGCTCTTCATCATACTCATCAAGGATATTACCAACTATCTCTTCAAGAATATCCTCCATAGCAACAAGACCAGATGTCTGACCATACTCATCTACAACAATAACCATCTGTAGCTTTGTTGACTGCATAGTAGAGAAAAGCTTATCTACATTACGTGTCTCTGGAATACATCTTGCTTCTCTTAGCAGGCCTTCAACAGAATCAATACGCTTAGTCATATTACCCTTAATTCGCGAGATTCTCATTGCATCCTTAAGATGAAGTATGCCAATAATATGATCCAGATCATCAATATATACGGGAAATCTGGAATTACTTGTATCTAGCATAAACTTCAGCGCATCGCCAAGCTTACATGAACTCTCAATAGCAATAATATTACTTCTGTCAATCATAATATCTTTGGCCTGTTTATCACCAAACTCAAAAATATTATTAATCATCTTCGCTTCGCTATCTTCAATCATACCCTGTTCATGGCTTTCATTGACCATTGTAATGATTTCCTGCTCTGCTGAATTGTTGATTTTCTTCTTTCGAATCAAAAATAATATAATTAACACAAACAGTATTACAAAATCGTTAATTAATAAAACAACTACTGTATCCAAAAATACTGCTCCTATCTCTTAAGTCTGACTAACGGTACGTCATCGGTGTAATCCTTAACATATACAATCTCACCGTTCTTCTTATATAATCTCGGAACTCTTTTACCTATTACACAAGCCAGTTCATAATTAAGCATCCCCGACCATCGTGCCAGGTCTTCAAAAGTGATACACTCATCACCATCTCGCCCAATAAGAGTAACAATATCACCTTCTGTAACATTGTCAATACCTGTAACGTCAATCATCATCTGGTCCATGCAGACACGTCCCAGAATTCTTGCTCTTTTTCCATGCAGGAGAACTTCGCCCTTATTGGACAGAAGTCTTGGATATCCATCTCCATAACCAACAGACACCGTTGCAACCATCATATCCTTATCAGATACAAATGTTCCTCCATAGCTAACCTGAACACCCTTAGCAATTTTCTTTACAAACACAACGCTACTTCTTAATGTAAGAAGCGGACACAAGTTAAGCGATGACATATTGACTTCGTCAGAAGGCCACATTCCATACATTATAATTCCAGCTCTTACACAGTCATCATTGGCTTCGGGCATACCTATAATTGCTCCGGAATTGGAACAATGAACAATATCAAAGCTATAATTAAGTTCTCTTCTAACACGTTCAACAAATGAATGAAATTCATTCATCTGTTCATAAGCCCTTGTTAAGTCACTTTCGTCTGCTCTGGCAAAATGAGTAAAAATCCCCTCAACCTTGATATTGCTAAGAGAAGTTGCCTCCTTAACAAACTCAATGCCATTATCATCAGGATTAATACCTATACGACTCATACCAGTATCTACTTTGATATGAACCTTACATATCAGTCCAAGACGTCTTGCAATATCATTAAGCTCTCTTAACATATCCATCCTGAATACAGTTAATCTTACATCGCGGATAATCATCTCTTCATAAGAATATGGAAAAGAATATCCTATAATAAGAATCGGCTTCCTGATACCGTTATCACGCAGTTGAAGTGCTTCTTCTGCAGTAGCCACGCCATATCCATGCACATATGAAACTTTCTCCAGTTCACCAGCAATTGGAAGCGAACCGTGTCCATATCCGTCCGTCTTAATTACTGCAATAATTCCAGTATCTTCCTTAAGCAATCCATGAATTGCTTCAAGATTATGCAAAACATTATCAAGATTTATTTCTGCACATACTCTTTCATAATGACTCTTCATTATACAAGTATTTCTCCGTATTTTTCTATAATATCACTTGCTATCATGTATGATCTTCCATTCATCTCAGCAGCCTTTTGGCCAGCCTTACTATGAATATATACAGCCATAATTGCGGAATAGAATGGAAACTGTTCAACAGTAGCATTATTTGATTCAACAATAGAATCCTTCTTAATATACTGCGATAAAAATGATGCAGCAAGACCTGTTAGTACATCACCACTTCCTGCAGTTGCAAGCGCATCATTGGCAACTGTATTAATAAAAATCTCGTCATTCTCACATATTACAGTATATGAATCCTTAAGAACAAGAATGCTATGGAACTGCCTTGAAAAGAACTGACACGCCTGTGTTCTGTTCTCAATAACATCTTCCATTGTCTTCTCAGATAATCTGGCAAATTCCTTAACATGAGGTGTGAATATAATTGGTCTTCTGGTCTCCTCATTACCCTGCTTATCAAGCAGTGTAATCTTAAGCCTCTTATTTCTACTAAGTATATTAATAGCATCAGCATCTATAATAAGTGGCTTTGAGCTGTTAAGTATACACTTTTTCAACAGTTCGGTAGCAATATCGTCAGTACCTATACCAGGTCCAATTGCGATAACATCACACCACTTTTCACCTTCTTCAAAGCACTTGGCAATATCGCTCTTATCCTTATATGTGTGAACAATAGCCTCTGGTAACGCAGCAATCAGAATTGCACGATTGGCCTCCTCAGTAATTACCGATACCATTCCACAACCAGATCTTATTGCAGACTTTGCAGCAAGAATGGAAGCTCCACTCATGTCTTCTCTTCCTGCTATTATAAGAACCTTACCAAACGATCCCTTATTTCCATTAGGATTACGTCCAATGTCAATCTTGTCTGACTTATCTTCATCAGTCAGATACATGAACATCTCAGGCTTATTATCAAAGAAACAGTATTCGTTGATACCAACGTTCTTTCTAACGATAGTTCCAGTAGCTTTAGGACCATCATTAAGAAACAGGCCCCTTTTATAAAATCCAAATGTAACCGTTGTATCAGCAATGAAAGCAGTACCAAGTGTCATTCCCGTATTGCAGTCAATACCGGATGGAATATCAACACTAATCTTATACCCCTTTTTCTTATTAAGCTTTTTAATCAGCGACTGATAATCACCAGCTATGTTACGATTAAGCCCTATACCAAATAAAGCATCAATTATAATATCATATTCTTTTGTACCAAGTTCCTGCATTATTGTAATATTATAGTTCCTGGCAATCTTAACCTGGTGAATAATTCCTTCACTATAATCATCTTCGTCAAACGGAATCAGCAGATCAACATTGTAACCGTATTCTCTGAGAATTCTTCCAGTTGCAACTCCATCAGCTCCGTTATTTCCATTACCACATACAACTAATATCTGCTTATTAGTTTTAGGAAACTCATGAAGAACATAGTTTACAACAGTACATGCAGCTCTTTCAATAAGACACTCCTGGCTTAAGCCATGTCTTGACATTGCATTCTTGTCGTATTGAATCATTTCTTCTTTTGAAAGTAAGTATTCTCTCATACGCTTATCTCCATAAATCCGAATTAATTATCACTTTTAGAAACTTCGCTGTTCTTCTCTTCAGCTTTCTTATTCTCATCCTTAATTGCTTTAAGTTTAATCATTTTTTCGAGGGGATTATACTTCATATCAAACAGTTCAAGCACTTCGGGTCCGAATACATCATGCATATACGAATACATAATCGCGTTCTGTACCTCCATCTCCTGCTTGCGAACGACATTCTTTTTCAGTTCAACTCTAATATTATTGACCCAGTTGGTGAGTTCCTCAATCCCTGTCTCATTGCTGTGAAGCGCATCATAACATAGTTCGACCGTGTCATTCATAAGTTCTTTATTAATCTCATTAATCTGATGCGGAAGATCCATTAATTCATCATTATATGAATCCATCTTCTCATTACATTCTTCTATAAGACGCTTATTCTCTTCAACCTTCTTCGTATCACTTGTACCGCCGTCATCCATAAGTGTAACAATCTCATCCATAAGCTTTTTCTTAAGCTTTTTAATCTCCTTAATCTCAGTACCTAGTTTTCCCTGTCTCTTAAGCAGATCATTAAGATTATTCTCAGCCTGAGCAACCGATGAAGGCTTTTCTATCATCGTCCATATTTTATGCCACTTGTTATCAAGTGTAACAATCGGTAACCTTTTACCATTAAGAACACTATTGATACGTTCTTCAGTTTTTTTATCCCCAAAGCTCATCTGTTATTATTCCCCCTGCCGCTTACGCTTAATGTATAACTAAGCTTCATAAGACTATCACTAAGATGAACATTTTCAACAACAACACCCTCTGGAACATTAAGATCTGTATGTGCAAAATTCCAGATGGCTTTAATTCCACATCTGACAACTCTGTCCGCCACCTCTACTGCTCCCGTCTTAGGTATTGCAATCACAACTATATCTGTACTGTGAGAATCAATAAATTCTTCAATTTCATCCATTGGCATAACAGTCAGATCACCAACTCTTGTACCAATAACATTAGGATCACTGTCGAATATACCCTCAAAGATGAATCCTCTATTGCCAAAGTTACTGTAATTAGTCAGTGCTTTTCCAAGGTTACCCGCACCAACAATGACAAGATGGTGCGCTTCATTAAGTCCAAGAATCTTACCTATCTCATCATATAAAAACTCTACATTATAACCATACCCCTGCTGACCAAATCCACCAAAATTATTAAAGTCCTGCCTTATCTGACTGGCAGTAACACTCATAATCTCAGATAATTCCTGACTGGATATTCGTTCAACACCAGCATCCTTGAGATCTCCCAGGTATCTGTAATACCTTGGAAGTCTACCAATTACAGCTTGTGAAATGATCTTATCTTCCATAAAATGGCCTTCACTTTCGCAAAATAATCCAATTTCTATTATAAAGGGCAGACATGTATTTGACAACATTTTTGATGCCTTGTAAACTATCGTTTAGATATTGATTCACTTTATTTTGAGGTTACTATGATACTATCTGTTAATAACATTTCAAAGACATTTGTAGATAATAATATTCTTGATAATGCATCCTTCTTCCTTAATGATAAGGACAAGGCTGCACTAATAGGCATTAATGGAAGTGGCAAGACTACTCTCCTTCGAATAATAATGAATGAACTGCCTGCAGATAACGGAGTTGTTACAATTGCTAAGGATACAACTGTTGGCTATCTTCCTCAGAATGCCATTATTGATTCAGATAATACAATTTATGAGGAAGTAATTACTGTAAAGAACGATCTGCTGAATGAAGAAAAACTTCTAAGAGACATGGAGTATCAGATGGGCAGTCTTACAGGCCCTGCTCTCGAGGATCTTATTGCCAGATACCACACAAAATCTGAGGCATTTGATCGTGCCGGCGGTAATATGCTTCAGTCTGAAGTCTATGGCACCCTAAAAGGACTTGGTTTTAACGAGGCTGATCTTAACCAGAAAGTTACAACTCTTTCCGGCGGTCAGAAGACACGTGTAGCCTTAGCCAAGCTATTAATTGGCAAGCCAGATATTATCATACTTGATGAGCCAACCAACCATCTTGATATGAACTCGATTATATGGCTTGAGAACTATCTTCTTAACTACAATGCCGCTGTGTTAATCGTAACTCATGACAGATTCTTCCTTGATAAGATAGTCAATAAGGTTATTGAGATTGATAATTCAAAAATCAGTACTTTTAGTGGTAATTATACTGATTATGCATATAAAAAAGAACAGCAGCGAACATCAATGCTTAATGCATATCTTAATCAGCAGCGTGATCTTAAGCATCAGCAGGAAGTTATAGAAAAACTGCGTTCCTTCAATCGTGATAAGTCCATAAAGAGAGCTGATTCAAGGCAAAAGCAGTTAGACAAGGTTGAATTAATTGATAAGCCCGTTGAAGTTCGCGACAAAATGCAGATTGTACTTACTCCTCGATTCGAAAGTGGTAATGATGTTTTAGAGGTTAAGGACTTAACAAAATCATATTCAACAATGCTTTTTGATAGTATCTCCTTCCAGCTGCGAAAAGGTGATCATGTCTCCATTATTGGTGATAACGGAACAGGTAAAACAACAATATTAAAAATTATAAATGAATTAACCGAAGCCGATTCCGGATCAATTAAGCTTGGCGCTAATGTATCAATTGGATACTACGATCAGGAACATCATGTTCTTCACGATGAAAAGACAATATTTGAAGAAATAAGCGACGACTACCCTACACTCAGCAATACTGAGATTAGAAATGTACTTGCTGCTTTTCTCTTTACATCTGATGATGTATTCAAGCAGATAAGATCATTATCTGGTGGTGAAAAAGGCCGTGTATCCCTTGCAAAGCTTATGTTAGGCGAAAGCAACCTTTTAATACTTGACGAGCCAACCAACCACCTTGATATTGTTTCCAAAGAAATTCTGGAAAACGCACTTAACAATTATACTGGTACTGTACTATATGTCAGTCATGATCGCTACTTCATTAACAGGACTGCTGACAGAATTCTGGAATTATCTGACAGACATTTAACTGAATACCTTGGTAATTACGATTATTACATCGAGAAAAAAGAAGAACTTTCACCAAAGGACGAAGCTTATAGTTCACTAGAAAGCGCTTCACATTCTTCTGTAAATTCTGCTGCGCTTGATTATAAAGCTCAGAAAGCCGAGGCAGCAGCAAAGAAGAAATTAGAAAAAGAACTTGCAAATGTTGAAGCAAGCATCGAAAAGCTTGAGCAGCGTCTGGATGAAATCGATAAAGAACTGTGTGATCCGGGTAACGGAACTGATACTGCCAAGCTAATTGCACTTCAAAAAGAAAAAGATGAGGTTGAATCAGATCTCAATTCTCTAATGGAAAGATGGGAATCATTACAGGATTAAAAAAGCTGTACACACAATTGTGTGTACAGCTTTACTTACTACTTTTCGAGTTCTGCCCTAATTGCCTTGATGAAATCCTCAGAGTTAAGAACTGTTACATCCTTAAGACTTGTAATTAGTGCAAGATCCTTAGTCATCTTTCCAGACTCTATAGTCTTAAGAGTTGCACTTTCAAGCTTATCAGCAAATTCCATAAGTTCCTTATTGCCATCCAGCTCACCTCTCTTGCGAAGTGCTCCTGTCCATGCAAAAATTGTTGCAACTGAGTTAGTGCTTGTCTCTTCACCTTTAAGATGCTTATAGTAATGTCTCTGAACAGTTCCATGAGCCGCTTCATACTCATATACACCACTTGGTGAAACAAGAACTGATGTCATCATGGCAAGTGAACCAAAAGCACTTGAAACCATGTCACTCATTACATCACCATCATAATTCTTACATGCCCATATAAATCCGCCCTTGCTCTTCATTACTCTTGCAACAGCATCATCTATAAGTGTATAGAAATACTCAATACCGAGTTCTTCAAACTTATCCTTGAATTCATTTTCATATATCTCATTGAATACATCCTTAAAAGTATGATCATACTTCTTTGAAATTGTATCCTTTGTTGCAAACCATATATCCTGCTTAAGTGATACTGCATATCCAAGACAGGCTCTTGCGAATGATTCAATACTCTTCTCAGTGTTATGCATTCCCTGAATTATTCCAGGTCCATCAAATTCATGAATTGTCTCTCTAATCTCGTTACCTGATGCGTCCGTATATACAAGTTCAGCCTTTCCAACACCAGGAACCTTAATCTCAACATTTTTGTATACATCACCATAAGCATGTCTTGCAAGAGTAATAGGCTTCTCCCAGTTTCTTACACATGGCTCGATACCCTTTACGATAATAGGAGTTCTAAATACAGTTCCATCAAGCATTGCTCTAATAGTACCATTAGGACTCTTCCACATCTTCTTAAGGTTATATTCATCCATTCGAGCAGCATTAGGTGTGATAGTCGCACACTTGACAGCAACACCATACTTCATTGTCGCATTCGCGCTATCAACAGTAACCTGGTCATCAGTCTCATTACGATGCTCAAGACCGAGATCATAATACTCTGTATTAAGTTCAATGAAAGGATTAAGCAATTCATCCTTAATCATCTTCCAAAGGATTCTTGTCATCTCATCTCCGTCCATCTCAACAATAGGGGTTGTCATCTTGATTTTGCTCATATTATTCTCCTTATCTAATATTATCTGGATATGCTTCCTTCAATCCATTTCGAACCATGTTCTCATATGCATTAACTATATGTGCATTAGCAGCCTCTTCTGCTGCATCTGCATCTCCGGCCTTAATGGCCTCCATTATCTTCTTATGTTCCTCAGTTGATGCGTTACCCCGCTTATTCTGCGAAAGAGTCTTTCTACGCACTCTAAGAACATATTCATGATATTCTCTTAACTGTTGTTCAAGCATCTTACTGTTACAGGCTTCATATAATATCTCATGAAATCTGTTATCAAGTTCTGACATCTGCTCATAATGTCCCTTGGATGCGTGAAATTCGGAAAGATAAATATTCTCTTCAAGCTCGTTCATCTGCTCGTCTGTAATATTCTCAACTGCCCATCTTGCAGCAAGCCCCTCAAGCTTGGAACGAATCATATATATATCTTTGACATCTTTAACTGTAATGCCAGTAACATAAGCTCCCTTATTAGGAATAATCTTAATCAGGCCTTCAAGCTCGAGCTGACGAAAAGCCTCTCTTACCGGAGTTCTTGAGACTCCCAGTTCCTGACCAATCGCAATCTCCCTAAGCTCATCGCCGTTTTTGTATCTACCATCAAGAATATCTTCTCTTATTCGACTGTAGACTCTTCCTCTAAGTGAATACTTATCAGTTACTTCATCTTTGATGTTCATAGTAACCTCTCACTTCCCACTAGTTCTTCTTAAAAACTCCATTTTCAAGAGTGTAACCAAGCTTATTGCAATTCTTCTGGATAACAGAAATCAACTCATTGTCTGTAAGTACAGTCACTCTTCCTGCTACATACTCGTCATCAACCCAGACCTTCACATCCTTAACAAGTTCGCTGTTCTTATCAACCTTACTCTCGTCAGGAAGTCTGTAATATGTATTAATCCAGTGAGCTATTCCAGCAAGACCTGATGTATTGGAAACAGCACACAGAACTGGTCTCTTAAGGAACTTCTCTGTATCAAAAATATTATAGATTTCCTCGTTCTTAAGAAGACCATCAGCGTGAACACCTGCTCTTGTTACATTAAAGTTCTTTCCAACAAAAGGTGTTCTCTCAGGAATATGATATCCTATCTCTTTCTCGTAATACTCTGCAAGTTCTGTAATTACAGTAGTATCCATACCATTAAGATCACCCTTAAGCTGTGCATACTCAAATACCATTGCCTCAAGAGGTGTATTTCCTGTTCTCTCACCAATTCCAAATAACGATGTATTGATTGATGAACATCCATAAAGCCATGCAGTTGTAGAATTAGATACAGCCTTATAGAAATCATTATGACCATGCCACTCAATAAGTTCATGCGGAACTCCGGCATGAGTATGAATAGCATAGATTATACCCTGTACAGATCTTGGAATTACGGCACCAGGATAGTTGACGCCATATCCCATTGTGTCACAGGCACGAATCTTAATCGGAATCTTATATTCCTCCATCAGCTTCATAAGCTCAAGGCAGAACGGAACAACATATCCATAAATATCAGCTCTTGTAATATCCTCAAGATGACAACGAACACTTATACCTTCATCCAGACAGTCTCTAACAACACTTAAGTAATGCTCCATAGCCTGTCTTCTTGTCATCTTAAGCTTAAGGAAGATATGATAATCCGAGCATGAAACAAGAATTCCAGTCTCCTTCATACCAATTTCCTTAACAAGCTTAAAATCTTCCTTGCTGGCACGAATCCAGCTTGTAACTTCTGGAAATTCATAACCACGTTCCATACACTTATATACGGCATCTCTGTCCTTCTTGCTATAAAGGAAGAATTCACTAGCACGTATCATTCCATTAGGACCACCAAGTCGATGCAGGTAGTCATATATTGTTACAATCTGCTCTGTTGAGTATGGAGCACGTGACTGCTGTCCATCTCTGAACGTCGTATCAGTAATCCATATATCCTTTGGCATATTATGCGGAACGATTCTGTCATTAAAAGGAATCTTAGGAATCTCTGAATATGGGAACATATTTCTAAAAACATTAGGCTTCTCAACATCATTGAGAATATACATATGCTCCTCTAATTCCAAAAGGTTATTTTTCTCATTAAGTGATACTGGGCGATTCTCAAACCCCTGAAAACTCTGACTCATTTTATTTCTCCATTTCAACATATTATATGTTCGCGTATAATTGTATACAATAATACCATATGTGTCAATATCGTTTTATTAATAGCATATGTGTTGCTGTAAAAATACGACATTTAAATTTATGTGGAATTATATTTTAAAAGTGAATACAGAAATCTGCTTGGCATAGACTTACGTTTCTTCTTTCCATCGACGAATGATATATATAAGTTATCCTTGGCCCGAGTCATTGCTACATAAAACATCCTTCTCTCTTCCTCAACTGCCTCTTCTCCAATACTTTTCCTATGTGGTACAGTCCCTTCATTCACATGCGGAATAATTACATTTCTAAACTCCAGTCCTTTTGATGAATGAAATGTCATTATTCGAACAGAATCAGAAGTATTCCCAGTAAGGGGCTTCTTATAGTGTGCCAAATCTTCAAAAGCATCTACCATTTCGTCAATCGAATCGTAGTTTCTTGAGATAAATTGAAGACTATCTGCGATCCTTAAATAATCTTCATAGACATCCAGATTACCAAGATTCTGTTCCCTTACATACTCATCATATCCTATTCCCTTTCTTATATAATTGATCTTTGAATACAGGTCTTCCATCGAATTAATCTTATTTAGCTGGTATTCAAAATTATCAATTACTGCTCTCATATAGCCACGCTTACTATATATATCCCGAATTTCATCCATCGTTATTCTTTTTTTACCCAAATACTTCCTGTTAAAAAATCTGACTGGTTTATTCATAACAGGTAACAGATGTTCTGCATATAATATAGGATTATTATCTGCAAGCTTAATATAATGCATAAAATCAAAAAGTACTTTCCTTTGGAATTGATTGTTATCTGGATTGGGATTCTCACAGCTATATCCACTGGCGCTTATATATTGTGATAACAACGTTGCTTCTAGATTGGTTCTACATAGAATAGCTGAATCGTTAATAGTATTATTCTCTATAAACTCATTAATCAGATTAACTATCCACTCATTTTCATGTTCTGCTGTATCATGTGACATGATTCTGACATTATTCCCCTGTCTTCCTGTACCTATGATATTCTTTGAAATCCTTGTCTTATTTTCACTAATCACTCTGTTGGCTGCCTGTATTATCTCGTTACTGGATCGGTAATTTGTTGACAGATAATAACTATTGGCATCTGGATAATACTTTTTGAAATTAATCATAAGTTCTGGAGAGCCGAATCTGAACTTATACAGACTCTGATCATCATCTCCACATATCCATAAGTTACTATTCTTAGCAAGTAATCTGATTGTCTCAAACTGTATAGGATTGATATCCTGGAATTCATCAATCATAATATACTGCCACTTATTCGCATACTTCTGCTTTATCGCCTCATTTTCAGATATAAGATTATATGTCAATAGAAGCATGTCCTCAAAGTCTATCTTCCCATTGCTTCTCATAGCTTCATCATAATATGCATAGATATCAATAAATTGTTTTGATGTGATATTACAGTCAAGTGCGGGCAATTTCTTTAATGCACCATTTTTATAAAATGAAATAGCTTTCAAGATATTGTCGAGCAATTCGTTCTCGGCAGATTCGGCAATATCCAGCATCTTCAGAGTCCTGCGAAGCATCATACGCTTATCCATACTGGTTGCTATATTAGTAATATTAAATTGTAGTTCCTGGTGTAATATATGAAAAAATACAGAATGAAATGTTCCAAAAGTTACTGGAGCAAAAATGCCTGAACATTTCATAGAAAATCGATTCTGCAGTTCAGATGCTGCAGCTTTAGAAAAAGTAATAACAAGTATTCTATCAGGTTCAATACTATGTCTGGATATAAGGAAATTAATCCTTTCAATAAGAACTGCCGTTTTTCCAGAGCCTGGACCAGCTATTACAATAGCCGGTCCTTCTCTGTGCTTAATTGCTTTAATCTGTTCCTTACTATAATTCAAGGAATGTATTCATTTAAAGCTCAGCCTCGAGCTTTTCAATTCCTTTCTTTATTCTGAGTAAGGATTCCTCTTTACCAAGAAGTTCCATTATCTCAGTAGCACCCGCAGGTGTCATCTGCTTTCCTGATACTGCAGTTCTTATAGGCCAAAGAACATATCCGTTCTTATAACCCTTTTCAGCAACAAATTCCTGTAACTTTGCATACAGTGCATCATTTGAATAGTCATCAATTCCTTCCAATACTGGAAGCACTTCTCTAAGTACAGTAAGTGACGATTCAGCTGATGTCTTCATCTTCTTATGAGAATACATCTCAATCGAATACTCTGGAACTGACTCAAAGAAATCAATTAAATCTGGAATATCATTGAATACTTCGATTCTGGTCTTGCAAAGACCAGCAATTGCTTCCCTATCAATACTTCTGCTTATTGTCGAATCAATAAATGGAATTGCTCTTTCAAGATACTCCTGCATATCCATCTTCTTGATATACTCGCCATTCATCCACTTAAGCTTGGTATAATCAAATACCGCTGGTGACTTGTTAATATGTCGGTAATCAAAAAGCTTAGTTAATTCATCAAGAGAGAAAATCTCTTCATTACAGTCTGTAGGACTCCATCCAAGTAATGCAACAAAGTTAACGACAGCTTCTGTAACGAATCCCTGCTCTATAAGGTCTTCGTATGAAGAATGCCCACATCTCTTGGATAACTTCTGATGGTCCTCATCTGTTATAAGAGGACAATGTATATATACAGGCACATCCCAGCCAAAAGCTTCATATAAACGATTATACTTAGGAGATGATGAGAGATATTCATTACGTCTTACAACATGTGTGATTCCCATCATATGATCATCTACTACATTAGCAAAATTGTATGTAGGGAATCCATCTGACTTAATGAGTATCATATCATCAAGTTCTGAATTATCTACAGTAATTGCCCCGTAGATCTCATCGTTAAATGTAGTTGTTCCGGTATTAGGATTATTCTGTCTGATAACATATGGCTTTCCTGCAGCAAGATTAGCCTTCACCTCTTCTTCAGATAATGAAAGACAATGCTTATCATAGACATTAATCTCCTTGCCATTAATATTCTGATGAAGTGTATCAAGTCGCTCCTTATCACAGAAACAGTAATAAGCCTCTCCCTTATCAATAAGCTGCTTCGCATAATCAAGATAGATTCCAGAAGCCTGACGTTCACTCTGAACATAAGGGCCAAAACCCTTATCCTTATCAGGACCTTCATCATGAACAAGTCCTGTCTTCTCAAGAGTTCTATAGATAATATCAACAGCTCCCTCTACATATCTCTCCTGATCTGTATCCTCAATTCTAAGAATAAAGTCTCCATCTTCATGCTTTGCAATAAGATATGCATATAATGCAGTCCTAAGATTACCTACATGCATACGACCAGTAGGACTCGGAGCAAAACGTGTTCTAATCTTCATAATAATTCCTCTTTCCTATCTATTATCACCCATAAAGAACAGCGCTACTGTTCCAGGACCAGTATGGGCACCAATTGTTGGTCCAATATAATCAATTAAGAATGAATCAATACCAAACTTATTCTTAATCTCCTCTGCAACAAACTTTGCATCATCCTCACAGTCACTATGGCTAATGAAAATAATATCATTCTTACCTTCATATGAGCCAACATGCTCACTCATATATTCTACAAGTGACTTGAGAGCCTTCTTTCTACCTCTAACATTAAAGAGATTAATCAACTTGCCTTCATCATCTACGTGTAAAACCGGCTTAATATTAACAAGTGTACCTACGATAGCAGTTCCCTTTTTAACACGACCACCTCTGTACAGATGGAAAAGATCATCAACAGTAAAACAGTGAACAAGATTAAGCTTGTTGTCCTCTACCCACTTTGCATTATCTTCCATAGACATGCCATTATCTCTGTTACAGATTGCCTTATGTACAAGCAGACCTTCTCCTAATGATGCAGCCACTGAATCAATTACACAGATATTATATGAAGAATCCTCTTCCATCAGTTCTTCCGCAGCAATCCTGACGCTATTGTATGTTCCACTAAGGCCCGAAGAAAAGCTAATAGTTAATATATTCTTACACTGCTTACCAATTTCCTCAAATACTCTTCTTGCCTGATCGGGATTGACCTGGGATGTTGTAGGCATCTTACCCTCTCGTTCAAGATCATAGAAAACCTTCGGTTCAAGTTCCTTGCCGAGATCCTTAGAATATGTCTCTCCATCTATAATATAAGAAAGCGACATAATATCTATGTCATGTTCCTTAATATACCACTCAGGTAAATCAGTAGTTGTATCAGTAACAATTCTGTAATCAGCCATGAAAACCTCCATTAAAAACTTAACTGTACCGCGTATATAATACCACTTTTACCAAAAAAATAAAAGGACTCTTTAAGTAAAGCCACCTCTAAAAACATAAATAACAACTTATGCAAAATCTCCACAGTGTAAAACTGGAATTAATGGATCTGTCTGCTTTAAGGTCTTCTGTACATCAATTACCCTCTGGTTGGAACTTCCCTTCCAAAGAAGCTTATTGTCCTTCAAATCGACCATAAATTCACCATCTACGACGACATCAATATTCTTCATCATAGGATAATGCCATACATCTTCCCAATCAGATCCAGTATATAACCATATTGTCTTACCAGGATACTTATCACGAATCTCCTGAATGAATGCCCTAACATCCAGCCTGTTAGCTGAATGTAAAGGATCTCCACCGGAAAAAGTAATCCCCGAAATATAATCCTTATCTAACTGTTCAAAAATCTCCTGCTTGGCAGCATCATCAAATAATAATCCACCGTCCGGATCCCATGTTAATGGATTCTGACATTCCTTACAGCAATGGTTACATCCTGCCAACCACAGAACAACTCTCAAACCATCGCCATTAAGCATATCATCCTTAGTTATATTATGATATCTCATGGCTACATAGACTTCCTTTCTGCTATCTCTGCCATCTTCGCATCATTAAGTCTGGTGTCACCATGTACTCTTGAATATGACAAATAACCATTCATTCGATCAATCTTTGTAAGATTCTTACTACCGCACTTAGGACAAACATCCATCTCAAGTTCCTGATGACCACAATCATCACAGTAAGCAAGGCTCATATTAACACCTTCATAGAATCCCATCTCCATAGCTCTTCTAATAAGTGTCTCTATAGCATCCAGATTATAATCAATCGGATACTTAACGTACTGAATCTTGCCTCCATTACAAAGCTCCCAGAATCTGTACTCTGTATCCTGCTTCTGAATAGGTGTAATATTCTCAGAAACGTGACAATGGAAACTATTGCTTACATACTCGCGATCGGAAACGCCTTCAATAATTCCGTACTTCTTTCTAAACTGCTGAACCTGAAGTCCACAAAGATTCTCAGCAGGTGTTCCATATATAGCATAGAGGTTACCATCCTCTTCCTTAAACTCGTTAATCTTCTGATTGATATGCTCTAATACTTCTACGGCAAACTGACCATCTTCAACGAGTGACTTGCCATTATAAAGCATCTGCAGCTCGTTAAATGCTGTGATTCCAAATGATGCTGTCGCAGACTTAAGAATAGGCTTAATCTTATCAGTAAGCTTAAGATTACCACCTAAGAAACCACCCTCACAGTATGCAAGAGGATTAGTCGACGCACGCATCTCGCCAAGATATGCATAAGTACGAATATGCAACTGTCTGATAAGATTCAGATAGTAGTCAAGCACTTCATAGAAATCCTTACTCTCATGTCTTGCCTTGGCAAGAATCATAGGCAGATGAAGACTTACCGCACCAATATTAAATCTACCAACAAAAATTGGACTATCATTCTCATCAGCTGGATGCATTCCACCACGCTCATACCAAGGGCTAAGGAAAGCTCTGCATCCCATTGGTGAAATAATCTTGCCATACTGCTTATACATACTTGCAATATAACCCTTACCTGAAAGTGACAGCCAGTCTGGATACATAGTCTTAGCAGAACACTTTACTCCTGCCTTAAAGACATCCTCGAGTGCCTTACCCTCTCCATGAAGATTCTCATCATATAAGAATACAATGTTAGGGAAAAGTACAGGCTTCTTACATTCCTTCCTACCCTGACCACGACGTCTTACATTAAGCATAGAAATAGTTGCAAGCTTAGCAAATCTTCCCGTTCCAGTACCAGCAGTAACAGTAATAAACGGATAATCTCCTCTACTTGATGCAACCGTATTGAACTTATACTCCCATCCCTGGAAGCCCTGTTCCATCTCTCTTACTACGTCAGCATAAGCTTCCGCCTCAGCAGTCTCCTGATCAATACCAAGCTTAAGATACTTATCAACATACTTGTTGTATGACTTCTCTGCGTATGGCTCTAAAATATTATCTACACTAGGAACTGTAAATCCACCATACTGCTGACTGGCAGCACTTAATACAATATCACCAATAACATCAAATGCTGTATCCAGAGTCTTAGGCTCGTTGTACCAGATGTTACCCATCTCAAATCCGCCAGAAAGGACATTCTCGACATCAAAGAGACAGCAATTCATTGTATCTCTACGAGCACTCATGTCATGGACATAGATATAACCATCTCTACACGCCTGAATCTCCTCTGTTGTTAAGAAGAACTTCTGATATAATTCCTTATTAAGCTGATTAAATATAAGAGATCTCTTGGTTGATACAAGTGCTGAATCTGTATTAGCATTCTCCTTATCACCAATGTACATAATTGACTGGCTCTTCTTATATACATCATCAAGCATCCTGACAAAATCCTGCTTATAATTACGATAATCTCTGTATGACTTCGCAACAATAGGCTTAACCTGTTCAAGTGCACTCTCTACAATATTATGCATAATAGGGATAGGTATCTCGTCTGTATCGAGCTCATCTACCTTCTCTACAACATATAAGCAGATCTGATCCTTCTCCTCGTCAGTAAACTTAGTAAGTGCTCTGTATGCACTCTTTCCAACAGCATTCACGACCTTCTGAACATTAAACTCTTCGTAACTGCCATCCTTCTTAATAACCTTGACAGGACGAGTTGTATGATACTTGTCGCCGTATGTGTTATCATCCAGTTCAATACTCTTAACAATATTATCAGCCATTTTACTTCTCCTAACCGCACACAACATATTGTGCTATCATCTAGTATATCTAACTAGTAATTGTGTGTCAACCAGATAATAATATACAAAATATAGAATAAAACTTTTGTGATTTTTCATAAAAAAAAGCAACAGACCAAAGTCTGTTGCCATTAAACATATTAATTCAGTTATACTGCCTCGGATGCATCAGCCGTATCAGCAGCATCCTTCTTGTCCTTGTTCTTGCGAACAGCAATTCCAGCAAAAACCGCTGCAACTATACATGCAGCAAAAATAACAAAAACTAAAAGATATGATGCAAATGCACTTAAAAAAGATAGTAAATTAATCATAAGGCCTCCAAATAAAATAAATACAATTAAATCTTATCATCGCATAATATAAGAGTCAAGATAATAACCCTTCATCAGCTATAAGATTCTCTCCATCAGCAGCTGTTGTCGCCAATTCATCACATCTCTCATTTTGAGGATGACCAGCATGTCCCTTTACCCAGGTGAATCTTACCTGATGTGGCTCCATTGCCTTAAGAAGTCGTAGCCAGAGATCTATATTCTTAACCTCGTTGCTTTTACCTCTGCGCCAGTTACTCTTAATCCATCCATCAATCCAATGGCTGTTAAACGCATCTGTAACATACTTGGAATCAGATACAATCTCAACCCCACAAGGTCTATTCAGGGCTTCCAGACCTGTAATTACACCCATTAGTTCCATTCGGTTATTGGTGGTTCTTACATAACCGCAGGAATACTCTCTTGTATGCAGTATTCCGTGTCCATCAATGTATTCTATAACTGTACCATAACCACCTGGTCCATCCGGATTACCACGAGCCGAACCATCTGTATAAATTGTTACATTCATGTAAAAGCTCCTGTCTGCTCATACTTCTCTACAACTTTATAGGCATCACATACAATATCTTCATCATATCCCATAATCTCAAGAAGCTTTATGGCATTTCTGGTTGTTGCCCTGCCAGTTAATATCTTATAGGAGAATGACACATCCTTATCACGAACGGTCTCTTCAAAATGATAATTATCGTAATACTCCTCCAGCATATATGACAATTCAAGATCATGTGTTGCCGTAAGAATTAATCCTTTCACCTTGGAAAGGTTCTTAAGTATAACGCTGGATGCTGCAATTCGTTCGACAGTATTGGTTCCACGCAATACCTCATCCACACATGCCAGTATCGGCCAGTCAGATCTATTGCCACAATCAATAATCCGCTTAAGAGATCTGATCTCAGTCATATAATAGCTTTCGCCCTCAAAAATATTGTCATTAAGAGCAAGAGATGTCATTACTCTATATCTCGGAGCAGCGTACGAAGATGCACATACAGTATTAACAGACTGTGCTAATATCGCGTTAATTGCAATAGTCTTAAGAAATGTAGACTTACCCGAAGCATTGGAACCTGTTAACAGTATTCCTCTTGTAAGTCTCACATCATTGCTCACAGGTTCTACAAGTAACGGATGATAAACTGACACTGCAATCAAGTCAGAATCAGCATTAAAGTCAGGCCTGCACCATTCATTAAGACTCTCTCTGTAACATGCTATACTTATTGAACAATCAATCTTACCTATTATTGTAAGCATAGCATCAATATCCTGCTTATGCTTTCCAATCTCATCTAACATACTATAGAACTTGATTATATCCAGATGAAGAAACATCCTTATATAATCAAGAATAATCTCGAGTAGGTCACCGCTTCCAGAATTCTGATTCATCACAATTCTGGAAAATCGTCTGAATGAAGTCAATTCTGATACAAGTGAATGAAGATTGTCCTTATAATCATCAATACAGTCAACCTGCGAATTACATATTCCTGCAGCACCATTAATCATGCGAAAGACATAAGAAAAGCATGTGATATAAGGTTCGATCATTCGCTTCTTCTTAAAATATGTAAATGCTCCCACAAGCAGAGAAGGAACTAAAAGTGCAATGCCAACGGAAAGATTAAAAAACATAATTATAAAGATAATAATATCAGCAATAACTAAAATCTTATCAATATTCGCGTTGGTACCATTTAAAACATCAAGATTATTAATGTAATCATATATGCTATACTTTCCCGTCCTGCCACATTCATATAGCGCAAACTGAAGATTAATCCTCTCATCTTCATTGTTAGCAAAATAATCAATTAATGGCTCTAACTCATCCCTGACAGATGAATCAGACGGATTACGCAACAGGTAATACAGATACTCCTCACCTGCTGAAGAATTGCAGTAGTTCGAACGTGCATACATCTCGTCCATATTAAGATCATTCCAGGTAATATCATCAATAGAGATATCAGACTGATGATTCTTAAAATATCCACATATATGCTCGTATTCGCCGTCCTTATATACTCGTCCAGGCTTTGCCCCATATGAATTCTTAAATAAGGACTTTATATAATTCTTTCTCTTATACGTATTAATAGCTCCTCCTGCCATTAGAAACAGCAGAATGACTACTACCATGCAAAGAATAACTAATGATTCCATTATTTAAGACGCTCCATAATCTCAGCAGCCTTATCATATATAGCTGAGGCATCTGCACAAAGGAACTTACCATCCTCATATAGGATTCTTCCATCAATCATTGTCATCTTAACATTAGACTTACATCCACTATATACAAGATTCTTGGAAATATTAAGTATAGGCTGCATATTAGGCTGATACAGGTCAATCATAATAATATCCGCCAACTTACCTTCTGCAAGAACATCTGTATCAGAATGCTCCATGCTAAGTGAACCATTTACGGTTGCCATCTTCAGTACTTCTTCTGCTGGAACAGCAAGTGGATTCATCTCACGAAGCTTACCTAAAGCCGTAGCAAGATACATCTCTCTGAACATATCCAGTGCATTGTTGCTGCTAGGTCCATCTGTACCAAGCGCAACAGGAATTCCATCATTAAGATAGTTGGTAAGCGGTGCTATACCACTTGCAAGCTTGGCATTCGATGCTGGATTAGATACTACCACAACACCTCTGTTTTTGAGAATCTCACGGTCTTCAGCTGTAGTCCATACACCATGATAGATTACTCCACCGAAATCAAAAAGCCCCAGACTGTCAAAGAATGCAACAGGTGTCATACCATGTCTTACAACGCACTCTTCCACTTCAAGCTTCGTCTCTGACATATGCACATAAAGCGGAGCCTCATACTTATGTATAAGCTTAGAGACCTCTTCAAGAAGTTCCTTGTCACATGTGTATTCTGCATGAACACCCATCTTAAAACCTATAAGAGGATGCTTCTTGTTCAGTTCAATATAACGGTTCTCTAAAACTTCTACTGTAGGACCAAACTTATTAAGTCCGGACACAAGCTCACATCTCATTCCCATCTCAATACATGCATCAGCTATTGTCTCAGGCGTAAGATACATATCCTCGATAGCTGTAACACCCGTTGTAAGATATTCGAGAATAGCCAGCTTAGTCAGATGATAGCAATCCTCCGGTGTCATCTTAGCTTCCCTTGGAAAAATCTCATTATTAAGCCAGTCCTGAAGATTAAGATCATCCGCTAAAGATCTAAAAGCAGTCATACCCGAATGTGTATGTGCATTCTTAAAACCAGGCATAAGAAGATTGCCATTACAGTCTATCTCTCTGTCCCATGTTCCTTCACCAGTCTTAGCCTCACCTACATAAATAATCTTATTATCTTCTACCCAAACATCACCATTGTAGATCTCCTCATTCTCTACCATAGTGAGTATTCTTGCATTATAAAATCTAATTCTCATTACTTTACCCATTCCTATTATTATAATTCGCCAAACTTCGCAACTGACTTGGCAACAAGTGTCTTAAACTTAGGTGCCGCTTCATTGGCAGCAGCCTGAACTTCATCATGTGTAAGTGGATTCTCTGTCATCCCTGCAGCCAGATTACATACACATGAGATACCACAAATCTTCATCCCCATATGATTAGCAGCAATGGCTTCAACGACCGTAGACATACCTACAGCATCAACTCCACATGTTCTAAGCATCCTAATCTCTGCCGGACTCTCAAAGCTAGGTCCTGTCAGCTGTGCATATACACCCTGCTTAAGATCAATTCCTTCTTCTGTGGCAGTAGATGCAATAATATCTCTTAAGTCTTCATCATATACATGTGTCATATCCGGGAATCTTGTTCCGAGCTCATCTATATTAGGACCAATAAGTGGATTAGGCGCAAAGCATGCAATATGATCTGTTAACATCATAAAATCGCCAGCCTTAAAGGAACTATTAAGTCCACCCGATGCATTAGTAAGGAATAAAATCTCTGCACCTAAAAGACGCATCAATCGTGTAGGAAGAACAACATCACTAATAGGATATCCTTCATAGAAATGAACTCTTCCCTTCATACATACTACAGGAACGTTATTAACATATCCAAATATAAACTTGCCCGCATGTCCAGGTACAGTTGAAACAGGAAAACCCTTAATATCATGATAGTCAATCTCTGAGACAACATCTATTCCATCTGCAAAATCTCCAAGACCTGACCCTAATACAATTGCTACCTTAGGAACAAAATCAGTTCTTGAACGAACACTCTTAAGACAATCCTGTAACTTTGCATAAATATCACTCATGTCAACCTCCATATTATCGCTTATTTTATACAACATATTGTATCACTTATTTTACCACAAACTATATATAATATGTAAAAAAAAATAAAAAGAGCCAGCATAAAAATGCTGGCTCAAAATAATTACTGAATTGTAATCTCATTCCAGAACTCATCAGGAACAATACCAATATATGTCATACCGGCATTGAGCTTAAGCTCTTCTCCATCAGCAGTTGTAAAATGTGTAATACCATTCTCTGTAGTCTTTGACCACTTGATATCAATCATCTCACCGTTAGTAAGGTAATATCCTTCACCTTCACCGATAACATTGTATACAAGATATCCATGATCATCTAACTGATTATAACCACACTTCTGAAGAATTACATTCTTGAATGTAAGTACTTCACCTGTCTTACCATCTACGTGATCCTTTCCATACTCATTGTATGAATATGTCTGCTTTGCATCATCATAGTTAAGCTTTGAAGAATTGTGCTTAAATGCTGCACTAAGATCAACCTTTGTTGCAGCCTTTGTACCTTCATACTTTACTGGCTTAGACTCTGTTGAGAACTTAAAATGAGGTCCCTCATAATACTGATCATACTCTGTAGAATATGATGACTTACTGAATGCCTTGTCAAGGTCTCCCTTACAGATATACTCTGTAAACTCTCTTGCCTTACCATTATTAACTCGGCTAAAGATTCCCGAGAAATGCTGAGCATAATCATGAGTAAAATATACATCGATATAGAATGGGCCACCATCGTGACACATAACAGCATTGTACTCACCAGCAACCATGATATTAGTTGGACGAATACTTCTGATAGAACCAAGCTGTTCGATGTTACCCCAGTCCTTATATACAACCATAAGTCTTGTAACACGGTCATTAGCTGTAGAATTCATCATCTCATAGATAATATCAGCTGAATTAAGACCAAAATGTGGGAGAGCTGTACTCTCATTATCAACCATTGCAGCAATTGGCTTCTGGCTCTTAAGTGCCTCATCAATTGGAAGACCAGTTAATTCGCTAAAGTACATTCCAGCAGGAGCTTCCTCAAGAACTTCTTCTTCAGCAACTTCCTCAACGGCTGAACTCTCTTCATCAATTGCCTCAACTTCAATTGTAACAGGCTCTACTTCAGCTTCCTTCTCCTTCTTGCCACATGCAACAAGTGAAAGAGCTGCCATAAGACCAACAAGTCCAAGTAACAGATTCTTTTTCATTATTCTTTTCCTTTCAACAATTATTCCCATTCGCTATAACATAATATCTCATTTGTATAATACATACAAGATATTAATTCACAAAAAATGCAAGTTAAAACTTCACACGCTTATAACTCTTCTTACCTCTTCTAAGAACAATTCCGTCCCCAGCAAGATCCTCAGGTGAATATAACTTCTTAACATCTGTAATCTTCTCGTCGTCAACAGATACACCACCCTGTTCAACTGCACGTCTTGCATCTGAACGTGAAGGTGTAAGTCCTGATGAAACAAGTAATCCTAAGATGTCTATCTTACCATCTCTTAAATCAGCTTCTGTAATGGTAACTGTAGGCATCTCGAGAGTGCCGGCACCACCGAACAGAGCCTTGGCAGATTCTTCTGCCTTCTTAGCTTCCTCTTCTCCATGAACAAGCGATGTGAGTTCAAATGCGAGTATCTCTTTTGCCTTGTTAAGCTCAGCGCCTTCCCACTTATCCATCTCCTCAATCTGCTCAAGAGGAAGGAATGTCAGCATTCTAATACACTTAAGAACATCTGCATCTCCAACATTTCTCCAATACTGATAAAAATCAAATGGAGATGTCTTCTCAGGATCCAGCCATACAGCACCCTTAGATGTCTTACCCATCTTCTTTCCTTCAGAATTAAGAAGTAGCGTAATTGTCATCGCATATGCATCCTCGCCAGTCTTCTTTCTGATGAGTTCTGTACCACCTAACATATTTGACCACTGATCATCGCCACCAAACTGCATATTACAGCCATAGTTCTGATGGAGATGATAGAAATCATATGACTGCATAATCATATAATTGAACTCAAGGAATGTCAGTCCCTTCTCCATTCTCTGCTTATAGCACTCTGCTCTAAGCATATTATTAACAGAAAAGCATGGTCCAACCTCTCTTAATACATCAATGTAATTAAGCTTAAGAAGCCAGTCAGCATTATTAACCATTATTGCCTTATCATCGCCAAACTCAATAAAACGCTCCATCTGTCTCTTGAAACAATCACAGTTATGCTGAATCATCTCTGGAGTCATCATTGAACGAAGATCATTTCTACCTGATGGATCTCCTATATAACCAGTTCCACCACCGATAAGAACAACCGGCTTATTGCCAGCCATCTGAAGTCTCTTCATAAGGCAAAGCGCCATAAAGTGGCCTACATGGAGTGAATCTGCTGTTGGGTCAAATCCAATATAGAATCTTGCCCCACCATTATTAATAAGATCCCTAATCTCCTTCTCATCAGTAACCTGCGCAATTAACCCTCTTGCAACAAGTTCTTCATAAATACCCATTTCTTCTCTCCTATCTTAAAAATCAATAAGATTCTCTGCATTACATGTACGCAGACTTAGTAATTCTATTAAAAAATCATATTTTTGTCAAATTACACAACAACATACACTATCTTCCTGTCATAAGAATGGTCATGGCATCATTAAGCCCCTTAACCGTAAGCTTAAACATTGGAAAAATTGTCTTGATAGCCGTCTCAGCCTCTCTCCATGGTGCAGCACCGGGAGCCATCTTTGGGTTCATCCAGACAACCTTCTTATAATGTCTCTTTAGAAGAAGTAACCAGTCCCAGCCCGGAAGTCCACCATTAGGTCCACGATAATTACCATTATCGGAATATAACTCCTCCGGGGCCATTGCCGCATCACCAACAATGATTACTTTATAATCACTATCAAGATTCCTGAACATCCATTCAGTATCAATCCAGTCGCCATTCTCGCATTCCGGAGTATTATATAACTTGGAATAAATGCAATTGTGAAAATAATATACTTTAACATCCTTGTAATGATTTGAACGGTTCACTGACTGAAACAGTTCATTCATTAAGGACGAATAAGGGATCATTGTTCCACCACTATCCATTAACAACAGAAGCTTAACTGCATTCTTTCTAGGCTTATCCATCACTATCTGAAGCATACCGCCATTATTACAGGTCTTGTCTATTGTCGCATCAATATCCAGCTCAGTCTTGGGAATATCAAGCTTGGTTGAGAACTGCCTTAGCTTTCTAAGCGCTTGCATAAACTGTCTGTTGTCAACAACTCTGTCTTCTCTGAAATCCCTGTACTTCTTGGCACCTATAACTGCAAAAGCTGACTGATACCCTGTCTGGCCTCCAACTCTGACACCGCCAATGTTACCACCTGTGTTACCAAAGGAAGTCTTTCCCATAGTACCAATCCAATGCGAGCCACCATTATGCTCACTATCCTGATCTTTAAGACGTTCCTTGAACTTCTGCTCGACATCATCCTTATCAACCTGAATCTCTTCAACCCGATTAAGCCATTGCTTCTCCTCCATTGCAAGCATCTCACTCATCTCAGACTTATCTAACCACTTAAGCATATTGGCACCAACTTCAGGATCAAAGGTCTTTCCCTTAAAGTTGCTTTCAAATACCATGTCGAACTTATCATATTCAGTTTCACTTTTTACAAGAATCATTCTGGCCAGATAATAGAAATCGGTAAGACTGCTTCCATGAAGACCTTTCTTAAGCGCCTCCTGCAAAGTAAGCCATTCACCAACACTAACTTTCAGCCCAGCTTCTCGTAAGTCATAAAAAAACTTAGTAAACATTCAGCCCTCTCTGATATCCGGATTACAGGTTAATCTTCTGCTTTACAGTTGTTAAATCCTCATCTTTTTTAACAATAACTCCGACAAACGGAAGCTTACTTCTAATCTCGTCAGCGCTTATTCCACCAATCTGAAGTACATTAATCCAATCAATCAGTTCAGATGTTGATGGCTTCTTCCTTACATCTCTCATTGCTCTTATATCGTAGAAAACATCAAATGCATTCTTAAGTACACTTTCCTCTACATCCGGAATATGTGTACGAACAATCTCTTCCATGAGTTCTGCCTCAGGGAAATCAATATAATGGAATACACATCTTCTAAGGAAAGCGTCCGGAAGTTCCTTCTCTGCATTGGATGTAATTATTACTATTGGTCTCTGCTTAGCCTTAACCGTCTTCTTAGTCTCATGAATATAGAACTCCATCTGATCGAGCTCCCATAAGAGGTCATTAGGGAATTCCAGGTCCGCCTTATCAATCTCATCTATAAGAAGAATCACCTGTTCATCGCTCTCAAATGCTTCACCAAGCTTACCAAGCTTAATATATCTTGAAATATCATCTACGCCCTCTTCTCCGAACTGGCCATCATACAGACGCTGAATAGTATCATACATATACAGACCATCCTGTGCCTTTGTTGTAGACTTTACATTCCATATAATAAGTTTTTTACCAAGTGACTTTGCAACCGCTTCAGCTAACATTGTCTTACCAGTACCAGGCTCACCCTTTATCAGCAATGGCTTCTGAAGAGTTATTGCAACATTAACAGCAGCTAAAAGCTGTTCACTAGCCACATATTCACTTGTACCATTGAATCCCTTATCAATTCCGCTCATAGTATTCTCCTTAAAAAATAGTCTTAATTCAATATATCATATCACTCCAAAGTCTCCAATATCTCAAGACTCTTGAATGTATAATTTATAATTCTTCTTGTAACAATTCCTGCAATCTCAATTAGTTCTGCCAGAACTTCCTCCTTAAGTGTGAAAGTGTATAACTTCTCAACCCTGGAATTAACTATATACTCAACAGTATATACTGCAGAATCACTATAAGTCCTGTTAGCAGGTATCCCTGGAAATTCTCCATTAATTATCACTGCCTTCAATTCGAACACTGCTCTCACAAGCCGCCTTGACAGACTATCATTAGTCAGAGCCCTTAAGCCTGTGTAGACTAACTTAAGCATCTCCTTCTCATCATTATTCTCTCGCGTATAATAATCAGCAATTTCAAGAAAATACATTCCATAATATGCACTTGTAAAGTTGTCTCTTAGTTCTTCGAAATAATTATCTATCTCAACTTCATTGATTGAATATGAATTGCGCCCCTCGTACAGGTAAAATCGGCCGAAACAGAACGGGTTTGTTCCAGCCACAAATCTTGAGTTAGGCTTACGGGCACCTCTGGCAAAGGCAGTAATCTTACCTCTGTCAGTCGTCAGAATAACTACTCTTCTGTCGTAATCACCAACAGGTTCAGCTTTTATTACAATCCCGGTTACTAAAACATGCTCTGTCATAAGTTCTCCATCACAATTAACATTACTGCTATTATATCGTTAATATATAAATAAGTCATTCATATTTGAGTTTATTATCAACTTGCATTATAATGATAAAAGAATAAAGGGGTTATAATATGGATTATTTCAATGAATTACTTAAGAATTATGTGCTGTTGACTGCAATATGCGGATGGGCTGCAGCACAGATTATCAAGACCATTATAGATCTGTTGCTTACCAAGAAGCTTACCTTAGAACGTCTGGTTGGCTCAGGTGGAATGCCAAGTTCTCATTCATCAACAGTATGTTCACTTGCAACTGCAACTGCTCTTCAGTATGGACTTGGAAGCATCGAATTTGCATTAGCAGCTGTTCTGGCAATAATTGTAATGTATGATGCCCGAGGTGTAAGACGCGAGACCGGTACTCAGGCCGTTGTCCTCAATCAGATTATGGACTTCCTTACAGCTGAGCATCCTGAGCAGATTAGATTTACTCAGGAGAATCTTAAGGAGCTTGTCGGACATACTCCACTTCAGGTTGTTATGGGAGCAATCCTTGGAATCGCAATCGGTTTTGCTAGTTTCGAGTTTTTCTTTTAGTTTATTACCTAAGAAAGCACATTTCACAAGTTATATCTTTTATCATATATTAAAGAGCTGACATTTCTGTCAGCTCTTTATATTATTCAATATTCTTTGAATCGTAACCGTAATTCTTCATAAGAAAATCAGAATCTCTCCAGTCCTTCTTAACCTTAACCCACAATTGCAGAAATACCTTGCATTCAAGCATATCTTCAATATCAGGTCTTGCAGACGAGCCTATTTTTTTGAGCATGCTTCCCTGCTTTCCGATTATTATTCCTTTATGACTATCCTTCTCACATACAATTGTTGCATCTATTCTACATAAATTCTTCTCAAATTTCATAGAATCAATTGAAACAGCAATACCGTGAGGAATCTCATCCTCGAGACTTCTCAGTGCTTTCTCCCTTATAAGTTCTGCAACTATCTGTCTCTCTGGCTGATCAGTTATTGTATCTTCATCATAGAATGGCACGCCATATGGAAGATATTTCATAATTGTTGAAATAAGTTCATCAACATTAAGGCCACTTCTTGCTGATACTGGTACAATCTCATCGAAATCCATCTCTTTACGATATGTATCAATAACTTCAAGCACTTCATTCTTTTTGATTGTATCAAGCTTATTAATAACAAGTATTACAGGGGTACCCTTAAGCCCCTTAAGCCTGTTAATAATCTCCTTCTCACCTGCACCAATAAATGTGCTCGGCTCAACCAGCCAAAGAACAGCATCAACATCCTTAAGTGAACTTGTTGCCACATTAACCATGTAATCCCCAAGCTTATTCTTCGACTTATGAATACCAGGAGTATCCACAAATACAATCTGCCCTTCATCAGATGTATATACCGTCTGTATTCTGTTTCGCGTTGTCTGTGGCTTATTTGATGTTATTGCAATCTTCTGACCTATAATCTTGTTCATAAGAGTTGATTTACCAACATTTGGTCTTCCAATAATGCTCACAAAGCCTACTTTTTTATTCATTATCGCTTACCTCTGATATACCAGCCTCCGTTCCATTATCTGTCTTTGGACTAATCTTAGAAGGCATGTTCTTGAGCTTTCTGTCACTTCTGATGATAATTAACCTTACAATCAAAAATACTATCAGACCAAAAACAGCAATAACTAACAGATATGGAATTGATATTACAAAACTAATAAAGAATTCACGTATACCAATACCAACTGAACGAAGGCTGCTCATAAATCCCTTGCTCATTCTCTGAAGAGGCGTAAGTTCTGGCTCTGGATCCGGAATCTCAGTATAATCGACAACTTCAGATATATTGATATTTACTGTACTATAATCAATCTGATTATCATATGTTCTTAACTGTGACTCCATGCTCTCAAGCTGATACTTTACAGTTGTAAGTCTCTCCTCTAATGTGATAATCTCCTCGATTGTCTCAGCCTTGTCTAAGAACTCAAGTAATCTGTCCTCTTCTTCCTGAAGCATCTTCTTGTGACTGTCCATATCAACATAGTTCAGTGTGACATCCTGAACAGATTCACTTCTTCTTGTTATGTTGGCAACTTCACCAACTGAGCCTATAAACTCATCAAGCTTTGCTGCAGGAATTCGAGCTGTAATATTACTGCTACGGCTCTGTCTGTCAGCGTATATACTACCATTGTAGTTGTTCATATTCTCAATATATCCGCCGAGTGTCTTGATCTTATTCTCGAGGTTGACAATCATTTCATCGTACTGCTTTGTCTCCACGTCAAGCGATGCAGTTCTTATAAGCTTCCTGTTAGAGGTTGCTCCATTCTCAGTTGTCGATGTATCGACGTCTCGCTTCTCTACATATTCTTCATCATATGCAGCCATCTCTGAATAATTATCGTAGGAATTGCCATCATAATATGATTCATCCGCTGTAACATAGCCAGCGTCCATTGCAGGTGCATCTGACTTATATGAACTGCCACATCCACATAAAACTACGGCACTTAACATTCCAGTCATCAGTATAATTACACTTCTTCTCATAATACATCCTCCCTTCACATGCATTGTCAATATATCATACAATCTACTATCTATGAATTAATCAATGCCTTTACTTCGTCAAAAAGGTCACTATTATCCCTAATCTTCTCTTCATTACCAATTACACATAAACTGTTATAATCAATAATTGCCTCAAGATATCTGTACAGTTCCCTAATAGTACCAGCATCTGTTGCCAGCACCTCGTCTCTCTCCTTTTGATAATCGCTTTCATCCCTGCCAGTCATATATGAGGCCAGTCCTCTTACAGCCTTGGCAGATGGATTAAGCGGCGTATCAAGTACGCTGACAGCTCCAATGATATTCTGAACCATCTCTCTGTCAGAGGCCTCGTAATTCTTAAGATATTCGATAGTATTCTTAAATACATCTATTGTCTCTGATAGATTAGGGTCTCTATATGATACCAGATAAGAGTCGCCATCACTACTGAAGCTTGACATGCATCCGTATGCGCCTCCCTTAACGCGTACTTCGTTCCAGAGATAACCATACCCCAGAATCGTCTTAAGCACTCTAAGCGAACCTGTATACTCCAGACCAGCCTTTTTATAATTACCAGCCATAGCTACATACTGAATCTGCGAAGCACATGTATAGCCAATATTAGAAGAGTTGCAATCAACTTCATAATGTTCAATCGATGGTGCAGTATCAGGCAATACACCCAGGAATGCTTCTGCTTCCTTTTTGAACACTTCATATTCCTCTCTGCTACCTGCAAAGTCAAACATCACATTATTTCTGTTAAATACATATGTGCTTGTTTCTTTTAACGTATTAACTAATTCTTCCTTAACGGAATCAAAATTCTTATCAATTTCCTCGAGAAAACGATACTGGTCCATTCCCTTTAATATCTCAGCAGTCTTCTGATATTTTGAAAAATTACTGACAGCACATCCGGACGCAACAACATGCCCTGAACTAATCATACTTGTCTGTGTTCTTGATATTGCTTCTTTAATCAGTTCAAGAAGACGCTTTGTATCATCAAGCAGTGTCCTGGTAATAATCTCCTGCCAAAGCGAGAATACATTGCCTATATCTCCCTTCAGACACTTGCCCTTCCAGTCAACTGTTACCTTAACGCTTCCATCCTTCTGCGAGTACAGATTAATTGCATTACTAATTCCGCCTGTCTCTATAAAAATCTTATTAAACAGTTCCTGATAAGAGTAATTCTCAGTACTCATTAAAGCAAGAACATTCTGTAAGAGTCCGACATACGGATATAATCTTTCAGGAATATTATCAATGCTAAAAATAATGCGCGCATAATCTATTCCTCTCGTATTGATATCATGATACAGACATACAGAATCTTCCACTTTATCTACAACATTCTGAAGATTCGATGTTTCTTTCTTGATATCATCAATCCCAAGAAGTGGAATACACTTAAGAGCCTCAGGATCATCCTTTTCTTCCTGATAAGCAATCAGGCTTCTGGTTGCTTCAATAAGGTCATCAAGTTCTTCTTCTGAAAGTGATGCCTTATAAGCAGCAAGCTTATCAGACAGTCTCTTCTCTTCAGCTGCCGCAATCTCCCTGCTTGGAACAACATGCACTTCAGAGCAGTGGGTATTATTAATAAGCAGGTCCTCAACTAATCTCTCAAAATAGTCAGTATCAATCTTCTCTCTTACACTTCTAAAAGTCTGCTCATCATCAATATGAATAAATGGCTTACCATCGTCATATAACCAGCTGTCAAGTATTGTTAATCCATAGATAAGTCCTGCCGGATAATGACCAAAGTCAGCTTCTCTTGTCGAAAACTCAATCAGGTTAAGACCAGCACGAAGTGTATCCTTATCAAAACCATTCTTCACAACATCTGATAATACATCATTAACAGTGGATACAAACTCATCCCTTCGCTCAATATCAGTTCCCTTTGCAACAACAGAGAAATATGGCTGACATACACCATTATCATATTGTGTGAATACCTCATCACCAATTCCCTTATCTATTAATGCCTGCTTTAAAACCGCACCAGACGATGAACCCAGGGCATAGTCAATAACCTTCCATGCAAGATAACCTTCCGGGTCAAGATTATCCTTCATCGCATAATTGATACTGAGATATGAGTTATTCTCTAAAGACTCACTTTCTCCAACAGAATATTCCTTAGTTATACTTACTTTTTCCGCAAAAGGCTTCTGATACGGAATCGATGAATCAACATCAAGCGCATCAAAATGACTAAGATACTCTCTGTCAATGAAGTCAAGCTTAGCATCCATATCAACATCACCATACAGGAATATATATGAATTCGATGGATGATAATACTTCCTGTATGTCTCAAGATAATGCTCATATGTCAATTCGGGAATTACCCTTGGATCTCCACCAGATTCCTCACCATACGGCGTATCAGGAAACAGGGAGTTAAAGATATAACGGCTTAAGACCTCATCCGGATTAGAGAAAGCGCCCTTCATCTCACTGTATACAACACCATTTATTGCTATATCATCATTCCTGTCTTCCAGCTCGTAATGCCAGCCTTCCTGTCTGAATGTCTTATCTGAATTAAGTATATTAGGATAGAATACTGCATCAAGATATACATGCATAAGATTCTGAAAATCCATATCATTGCAGCTTGCCACAGGATATACAGTCTTATCAGGAAATGTCATCGCATTAAGAAATGTATTAAGTGAACCCTTGGCAAGTTCAATAAAAGGATCCTTAACCGGAAAATTCTTAGAACCACATAAAACGGAATGTTCAAGAATATGCATTACTCCTGTACTATCGCATGGCGGTGTTCTAAATCCAATGTAAAATACCTTATTCTCATCATCATTCTTAAGAAGTACTACTCTTGCTCCTGTCTTCTTATGACGAAGAAGATATCCTTCAGATTCTAGTACCTTAATCTTATTCTCATCAATGAGCTCGTATGAACTACATCCTTTATAATCCATTAGATACTTACCCCCATCATCTTAAGCTTGCTAATTCTCACTTCAGTAAGAAATGTAACGTCTTTGTTGGCCATAATATCCTCATTATCCAGTAATTCATCAATTGAGAACTCATCAATATGATACCCAGGCTTATTCTTTCCGTGTCCGTCCTCATAATACACATTAAGCAGAAACTTTGCCTTCATCTTCTTATATACCATATAGCTCATACTACCCCTGTCCATATAAAAGAGATGATTCTCAAGAGTTGTCTCAGGCGCAACTTCTTTCATCATATAATGAGCAAAAATGGTCTTAAGCTTAAATGAAATATCATCCATATCCATCATCTCACTATATGAAAGCTTTCCACCAAGATATATATTCGTTACATCCTGAATAACATGCTTATAATCCCTATTGTCCATCTATTGTTCAACCTCTATATCATCAATCTTATTGCCAGTCATATTGACTGCGTCTACAACTGACTTTCTTGACATACCTGTCTCACTTATAATCTCGTCAATTGTAACCTTTCTGCCATAAGCTTCCGCAAGTTCTCTTGCAGCATCAGCAACTTTATTGACCTTCCCTGCTACCTTATTATCCGAAGCCTTAATCTCAGTCTCTTCTGCTACTAATTCTTCCATGGCATTCATAATCATTGACGCAAGAGCACCCGGTACCTCTTTACCTGATTCAAGAGCCCCTAACATTGTAACTCCCATTGTAAGAGCAACGTTACCTTCACCAATCAGATCCTCCATAGAAACACCCTGTGCAGAATATAACTTGGCCATATCAACAACATCTGGAAGCATAATCTCAATAACTCTGTTACAGCTTTCCTGATGACCAGCCAATGCCGAAATGTAATATGCTTCCTTCTCACCATCAGAATACTCAGGTAGTTCTCTCAGTTCTTCAAGGTACATCTCAAGATAATTCTTATCATCATCT
The DNA here is from genome assembly GCA_045641365.1 of Lachnospiraceae bacterium. Lineage (GTDB taxonomy): Bacteria > Bacillota > Clostridia > Lachnospirales > Lachnospiraceae > Colinaster. The sequence continues at coordinate 13,109 of JAZUGT010000076.1, read as the reverse complement.
GTCAGATAATTATCAAGATTAACAGCTTCATCTATTCCAATCTTCTTAGCCTTCAGATAATCATATACAGGACCAAGACTATCCGAAGACATGCCCAGTTCTTCAAACAGTTCTTCAACCTGTTCCCTGGTTACTACATTGCCCTGTGAAGCTGCCAATGTCCTAAGTTCTTCAATTTTTGCAGCAAATTCTCTCTCGTTACTCATATTGCTCCTTGTTATTTTACGTGCTCGTGTGTAAACAGATGCTCATTGCAGTACTCATAATTGCCTGCACATTTACTACAGAATCTAAACTCAAGATCTGGATTAGACTCGTCTGTCTGACCACACGTTGCACACTTATGCTTTGTTATTCTTCCCGTGGTCCTTCCTGTCGAAGAAGTATCTGATGTAGTTGTAGCCCTTCTGTACTGCATCTTCTGCCTCATCATCTTAGGTGACATGACTACTCTTCTCCTTGATGTAAGGAAGAATACTATAAAGTTCAAAAGAGATGAACCAATTACAACCCATGTGAGTAGACCACCCTGTACACAAGAGAATACAAGCAGAATACCATAAATTATTCCAAGCACCTTAACCTTGATTGGTATGATAAAAAACAGTAATACCTGCATATCAGGAAAAGTAGCTGCATATGCAAGAAAAATTGACATATTAATATAATATGTACTAAACGCAAGACCGTATCCAACAACTGCTCCTGCGCCTGATAGCATACTTGCACCATAGAGTATGAAGCTTCCTAAAATTGTAAAGAACATACCTGAAAAGAGATAGACATTAAGCCTGTATGTTCCCCAGACCATCTCAAGTGATCGCCCAATGCTATAATAGAAATACAGCATTATTAATACCCAGAAAAGATTCTGAGATGTTGGCGGAACAATAATCCAGGTGAACAGCCTCCAGATCTGTCCTCTAAGTATGTAGTATGGCTCAAGAGTAAGATTCAGCAGAAACTGACCATTCACCATCTGAATAAGATATCCAAATGCATAACATATTATCAGATACAGTGTAATGTTATGAAGTGCATATCGTGAAAGCATACGCTCAAGCTTCGTTCCAAAATCATTTCTCATAATATTCACAACTCCTTTGCAGGCGCTATTCCATAGCACACTGACGATTCTACTTCTCCATATATGTTACCATATCATTTCACATTAGCATAATAAAAATATTATAAACGTACAATATCTGCTTACTTGCTTTTTACATCTCATTCCGTTAAAATAGTATGGCTACGTTTTGACGTATCTTCTTATTAAAAATGTAAAAAACTAATATTTAAAACATATATGAACGGAGAACACTATGTCGCGTTATACTTTAGGAATCGATATTGGTTCTACAACTGTAAAAATTGCAATTCTTGAAGATAATAATACTCTTCTTTTTGCAGACTATATGCGTCACTTTGCTGATATACAGGGAACGCTTACAACTCTTCTTAATAAGGCCTACGATGAACTTGGTGACATTACAGTCCATCCAATGATAACCGGAAGTGGCGGACTTACGCTTGCCAATCATCTTGAGATTCCTTTCACACAGGAGGTTATTGCTGTTGCTACCTCTCTTGAGACTTTTGCGCCAAAGACTGATGTTGCAATCGAGTTAGGTGGTGAAGATGCCAAGATTATTTACTTTGAGAATGGTAATGTTGAACAGCGTATGAATGGTATCTGTGCTGGTGGTACAGGTTCATTTATTGACCAGATGGCATCACTTCTGCAGACAGATGCAACGGGTCTTAATGAGTATGCCAAGAACTATAACTCACTATATACAATTGCTGCAAGATGTGGCGTTTTCGCCAAGACTGATATTCAGCCACTGATTAATGATGGTGCAACTAAGGAAGACCTGTCAGCTTCAATCTTTCAGGCAGTTGTCAATCAGACTATTTCAGGTCTTGCATGTGGTAAGCCAATCAGAGGTCATGTAGCCTTTCTTGGCGGTCCCCTGCACTTCCTTTCAGAGCTTAAGGAGGCCTTTATTAGGACACTCAAGCTAGATGATGAACATACAATTGAACTTGACAATTCACATCTGTTTGCAGCAATGGGTTCTGCGCTTAATGCCAAGGATGATGTATCATTCCTTATTAGTTCTATGATTGATCGCCTTACTAAGGGAATCCGAATGGAATTTGAAGTTGAGCGAATGGAACCACTCTTTTCTTCTGAGGCAGAATATGATGCATTCTCTAACAGACATTCCAAGGCACATGTTGAGACTGCAGATCTTAGCACATATAAGGGCAACTGCTTCTTAGGTATTGATGCCGGTTCTACCACGACTAAGATTGCACTTGTATCTGAGGATGGTAAGTTACTTCATTCATTCTACAGTAATAATAATGGTAGCCCTCTTCAGACAGCGATTGATGCCCTTAAGGATATCTACAGAATGCTTCCGGAAGGTGCTTCTATTGTCAGATCATGTTCAACAGGATACGGCGAGGCTTTGATGAAAGCAGCATTCCTTCTCGATGATGGAGAGGTTGAGACTGTTGCACATTACTATGCGGCGGCATTCTTCAATCCTTCAGTTGACTGTATCCTTGATATCGGCGGACAGGATATGAAGTGCATTAAGATCAAGAACAACTGTGTTGATTCTGTTCAGCTTAATGAAGCATGTTCATCTGGCTGTGGTTCTTTCATAGAGACCTTTGCTACAAGTCTTAATCTTAGTGTCCAGGATTTTGCCAAGGCCGCTTTATTTGCCCCTCATCCAATAGATCTTGGTACACGTTGTACTGTATTTATGAATAGTAAGGTTAAGCAGGCTCAGAAGGAAGGCGCTACTGTAGCTGATATCTCTGCGGGACTTGCCTATTCTGTAATAAAAAATGCCTTATTTAAGGTTATTAAGGTTTCAACTGCTACAGAGCTTGGACGTAACATAGTAGTTCAGGGTGGAACCTTCTATAATGATGCAGTTCTTCGCTCATTCGAGAAGATTGCTGACTGTGAAGCAATAAGACCGGATATCGCTGGTATCATGGGAGCTTTTGGTGCTGCTCTTATTGCACGTGAGAAGTATGAATTTGGATATAAGACGTCCATGCTTAATCTTGATGCAATCAGTTCTCTTGAATTTGAGACAAGCATGGCTAAGTGCAAGGGCTGTACTAATAACTGTCGACTTACAATCAACAGATTTACTGGTGGACGTCAGTATATCTCCGGCAACAGATGCGAAAGAGGTCTTGGTAAGGCTAAGACCAATTCCGATGTTCCTAATCTATTTGAGTATAAGCTTAACAGGCTGTTTTCATATGAACCATTAAGCAATTCCAATGCCGTCAGAGGTCGTGTTGGAATTCCAAGAGTTCTTAATATGTATGAGAACTATCCATTCTGGTATACCTTCTTTACAAAGCTTGGATATCAGGTAGTTCTCTCTCCAAGTTCTACTCATAAGACATATGAGCTTGGTATTGAATCAATCCCAAGTGAGTCAGAGTGTTATCCTGCAAAGCTTGCACATGGTCATATTATGTGGCTTATAGGTCAGGGCGTTGACTTTATCTTCTATCCTGCCCTGTTCTATGAAAGAAATGAATTCCCAGAGGCAGGCAATCATTATAACTGCCCTATTGTTACATCATACTCAGAGAATATTAAAAATAATGTAGAAGAGATTGGACGTGGTGAAGTCAGACTACGTAATCCTTTCATGGCATTTACTTCAGAGGAAACTATCCTTAGTGCGCTTATATCTGAGTTCTCAGAGATTCCATCTTCGGAGCTTAAGGAAGCTGTACATGCTGCATGGCTTGAACAGGAGGTTGCTCGTGAAGACATTAAGCGTAAGGGAGAAGAGACAATTAAGTACCTGAACGAATCTGGAAAGCGTGGAATCGTTCTGGCTGGACGTCCATATCATCTTGATCCTGAGATTAATCATGGTATTCCGGAGCTTATTGCATCCTATGGCTTTGCTGTTTTGACAGAGGACTCCGTTGCACATCTTGCTACACCTGAAAGACCGCTTACAGCTATGGATCAGTGGATGTATCATTCAAGGTTATATGCTGCTGCAAGCTATGTTAAGACCGTAGATAACATTGACCTGATTCAGCTCAATTCGTTCGGTTGTGGACTTGATGCAGTAACAACTGATCAGGTCGCTGATATTCTTTCAGGCTCTGACAAGATATATACCTGCCTGAAAATTGATGAAATTAACAACTTAGGCGCTGCACGAATTCGTGTACGTTCATTAATATCAGCGATAGCTGTTAAGGAAAGAAACGGAAAGCCACGTACAATTCGTTCATCAGCAATCAGTCGTGTTCCTTTTACCGAAGAAATGCGTAAGAATTATACAATAATCTGCCCACAGTTATCACCTATTCACTTTGATATTGTTGGGCCTGCCATGGCAGCAGCCGGATATAATCTGGTTGTACTTAATAACGATAACAGAAATGCAATTGATACTGGATTAAAGTATGTTAACAATGATGCCTGCTACCCTTCGCTAATCGTAGTCGGACAGCTTATGGCGGCTCTTGAGTCTGGTGAATATGATCTTAATCGTGTAGCACTAATCATCACTCAGACTGGCGGTGGTTGCAGAGCAACTAATTATATTGGCTTCATAAGAAGAGCTCTTAGAAAAGCTGGTATGGAGCACATCCCAGTTATATCACTTAATCTTGGAGGTATTGAATCTAACCCGGGATTTCACATTGATGCCAGTCTGCTTATGCATATGGCATACGGCGCAGCATTTGGTGATATACTCCAGAAATGTGTATATAGAATGAGACCATATGAGATTACGCCTGGTACTACAGATGCACTTCATCAGAAATGGATTGAAAAATGTGTTGGACTTATTACCAGCAAGCACGTTAGTCTTCATGCCTTCAGAAAAATGTGCCGTGAGATGATTGAAGACTTTGATAACATTCCAATAGATGAAGAATTGAAAAAGCCACGAGTTGGTGTTGTTGGCGAGATTCTGGTTAAGTACTCTCCAGCTGGCAACAATCATCTTGTAGAACTGCTCGAGTCAGAAGGTGCGGAAGCTGTTGTTCCTGAGATATTTGGATTTATGAACTACTGCTTCTACAATCAGATATACAAAGCAAAGCATCTTGGCACTTCAAAGAAGGCAGCATTAGTTAGCAGTCTTGGAATCAAGGCTCTTGAATTTCTTCAGAAGCCTGCTAATGAAAGCTTTAAGAAGAGTCGACATTTTGAACCATTCTGCAATATAAGAGAACTTGTTCATTATGCTGAAGAATATGTGTCAATTGGTAATCAGACTGGTGAAGGCTGGTTCTTAGTTGGAGAAATGATTGAATTAATACATAGTGGAGCAACTAATATTGTATGTACACAGCCATTCGGATGTCTTCCTAACCACATTGTTGGTAAGGGCGTTATCAAGGAGATTAGACGTACACATCTAGAGGCCAATATCGTTGCAATCGACTACGATCCTGGTGCAAGTGAAGTTAACCAGCTTAACAGAATCAAGTTAATGCTTAGCACCGCATTTAAGAAGAACAAGAGATAATTCTTATTATATTATGGTTGTATAAAGGGGTTACATTTCTGTATGAAATGTAACCCCTTTTACTATCTACATTATTGTTCCAAGCGGCTTACCATGAACACTGTTCCACAGTTCTTTTCTAAGTTCGTGCTGCTCATTAAGCCATTTAACCGCTTCATCCCTGCCCTCTGTACTAAGAGGAAAAGTCTCCGAAGTCTTAAGTGCTGAATCTGTCTTAGCAAATCCATAAGGCTCGGGCCATACTGTAACAAGCATCTCATCTCCTGCCTTCTGCAGCTGATATCGCATACCAGTATCAGAACCGGTAAATATCTCACGTTTTATGAAATTGAGTGATACTGTCATTGGATCAATCATATATACCTCTATTACTTATGTGCCTTAAGAACATCAACAAACCACTTCGCTGGTGTTCTGAAATCCTCCTCTGAATAAGGACCAGTATAATTATTGCATTCAGGAACAAATGAAGCACTGGTCTCATCTCTGTTAGAAATATTCCACATGCAGTAACTAGTATTAAATGCGTCCATCACTTCAATCCACTTATCTGCTTCTTCTGGATTATGTCCTCCATTGCCATCTGCAGAACAAGTACCAAACTCTGAAACAAATACAGGCAATCCCTTCTCAACATATTCCTTAAATCTGTCTCTCAGTTCATCCTTATGAGTATTCGCATAGAAATGCAATACATACATAATGTTCTTATCACAGACAACCGGGTTAGCAGAAGCCTGATCAATTCTCTGACTCCATGTAGGTGTACCAATTAGTATTACACTGTATGGATCATTCTTTCTTATTACCGGGATCACTTCTTCTGCATAAGCCTTGACATCTTCCCACTCGCAATCTACATTAGGCTCATTACAGATTTCATATATAATATTTCCATACGAAGCATACTTATTCGAAATATAATCCCAGAACTCAAGTGCAAGCTCCTTATTGATCTGTGGATTCGAGTCGGCAAGAATATGCCAGTCAATTATCACATACAAGCCAAGTTCAGTACAGAATCTGACACCTCTGTCAATTACATCAAGAAGCTTTTCTCTATTACTTTCATCTCCTACACAATATCCATCTTCTTCAGCAGTATACATTGCAAGTCTAAGAATATCGATATGCCACTCATCTTTCATGTACTCGATAAAATCTCTGTTAACATACTCTGGATACCAGCTAAGACCATGTGTTGAATATCCATGTAAAGCAACTTCAACTCCATTATGGTCTACAAGTCTTCCATTACTGTTAACATGCAGTGCGCCATGCTTTTCATATTTAGTCATAATAAATCCCCCTATTTATTATCTTTCATCTCATAACTCAACAGATATATGAAAGGTGAGTTCCAATAGATTGTCACCTCATTGGTCGAATAACTCTGATCGCTGTCAGCATAACACTTTGCTGGTGACAGACTGCCCATTGTAGCCTTTGCAAATGGATCTTCCTTATTCTGATTAGGACCACCAACTAACATACCTGGGAATACGTACCCTGTTGCCATGGACGGTCTGTGATGTGCATGCATTGCAAAGACTGAACCAAATCCTGTTACAAAGCAGTATGATACAGCATTCTGACCAAGTATATATGAAAGCTGATTATATGCTGCTGTAGCATATCGCTCATCACCCGAGATACTATATGCATCAATAAGAATTCTGGCATTATTACATACAGTCATATTACTGCCCCATGAGAACTCTTCCAGCGAGCACATATAACCATCACCTTCAGCTATTTCAAGAATCTTATCGGCCTCTTCACAGATAGACGTCTCTATAGCTTCAACATATTTATCTGATCTCTTTGACGCAGCCATATCAAGATAAGCCATATTACCATAGCTGTTCATTCGTGCCCAGCCATAGCCATGCATTACATATGTATCAAGAATCTCTTCAAAGTATGACCTGTATACATCATCACCTGTAGCATCATATAATTCTATGGCAGCAAAATATCTCTCATCGGGATCTCTACTGTCAGGATACTCTCCTGTCAGAATATCATCCGGATTACGATATCCTGTGCCTGTTGGACTGGTTTCCAGATACTGCCATGCCTTTTTAGCAGCCTCAAGAGCTGTATTAGCCCATTCTGAATCAATCCCCTTATACTCCTTATATGCCCATGCCATAATTGCTGCGAAGTCTGCAGTAGCTGCATTGGAAACAGGCGAAAGTACAAGTTCTTCCTTCTCCTTGTCAGGCATAATAAAGCCCGGGAAATCATAGCATGAAATCTTATGATATACCGCACCACTCTCTTCATCCTGCATCTGTAAAAGGAAATCAAGTTCAAATTTTGCTTCATCAAGTATATCAGGAATACCATTACCACTTTCAGGAATCCCTGTCGAATCACCATATGATGAGTTCCATAGTTCGCTGCATTCTTCATATGTTCTGAACAAATCAGCCACTGTCACTACTCCAGGAACAACATAACGTCCGTAATCACCTGCATCATGCCATCCGCCCTGTACCATCTTAGAATCCGTAGTACCATATATCTTGGCTCTGCCAGTATGGCATGCACCATGTGCGAACTCACCAACAAGTTCTTCATCTGTCTCTATTCCACATCTCTGCGAATACAGGAAAAGGAATGAATCCTTAAGCAGTTCATCATACACATCATCTGCAATAACAAAAGGATATGAGCTAACACCATCCTCAGATACTACCGTATATGTTCCTTCATCACAAAAATCACTAAAATCAGCCTGATATACCTTCTCGCCGGCTCCTTTTGAAGCCATCTCACTACTTAATTCACCAGAATAAACAGTGTTGCCACTCTCATCCACGATAGTAAATGTAGTACCAGGCTTAGCAGTTCTAATTACCGCAGTCTTTCTTGAATTCTTAAGAAAACCAACCTGATTAACATTAACATCAACGCTCCTATCTTCGATTATTTCCTCACGAACACCTGAAGCATCGAGAATAGAAAGCGATACATTATCAATAAATACTGAATGCTCTCCTAAATCATCCATTCCTTCCGGTGTACCCATATTAAAGCACATTCTTGGAGCTGGATCAGATCCCTCCTCCATTACAAAGTCAAGTGTGTATCGCTGATACTCACCTGAAATTTGGAACAAATCACCTGCATATGCATGATAATCACCACCATTGACCTGAATTCGAACCTCAACGCTTCTGTCTATTGTTGAGTACATATCAAAAGCAAGTTCATATTCTATACCCTGCTTAAGTTCAAATCCATCATAATATGCCTGAATAGCATAATTGGTATTACCAGACTTCTTAATAACAACCTTACCTTCACCTGCAGGTGCAACCATATCACCAACTCCACCCTTGGATATGTAGGTTCCCCAATGTGCCATTTCACTATGGAAATCACCATTATCAAGTAAGTTATCGACTTCTTCAGCAACCTGCGTCTCTTCTTCAGTTATAGTCTCCTGCACTTCTTCCGTCGTCGGCGTCGCAGGAACATTACTCTGACTTCCACATCCCACAGTCGATAATATCATTGTTATTGATAAGCTAATTGCCAATATCTTATTAAGCCTTCTTATCATTGAAAACTTCCTCCAAGCTTATTTTTCAATAATTGTCTTATACATATCGGGTCTTCTGTCTCTGAAAAGTCCCCATGATAATCTCTCCGAATCAAGCTCATCAAGATCAAACTCAGCATAAAGAATCTCTTCCTTATCCTTGGAGCCATCTGCAATAATCAGCCCCGTATTATCTGTTATAAATGAGTTTCCATAAAAAGTAAGTGAACTTGACTGGTTGCTGTTAGCCTCAGATGGCTCAACAATTTCAGTACCAATTCTATTAGCCGCGACAACTGGCACCAGATTGGCAGCAGAATGTCCCTGCATAACTCTTCTCCAATGTCCGCTGCTATCAACAGACAGTATTGGTTCACTTCCAATTGCAGTTGGATATAATAACAGTTCAGCTCCCTCGAGTGCCATACATCTGGCGCACTCACTAAACCACTGATCCCAGCATATTCCAACGCCTATTCGTCCATAAGCAGTATCCCATACTTTAAAGCCTGTATCTCCTGGTGTGAAATAGAACTTTTCCTGGTAAAAATGATCATCTGGAATATGTGTCTTACGATATACACCAAGAATCTCCCCTGTAGAATCAATCATTGCTATCGAATTATATAACGTATTGCCTGAACGCTCATAGAAGCTGATTGGTAATACTACCTGCAATTCCTTTGCAATCTTAACAAAATGATTAACAGCATCATTTTCCTCAAGAGTTCTGGCATAGTCATAGTATTCATACTGCCTTTCCTGACAAAAGTACTGTCTTTCAAAGAGTTCTGAAAGAAGTATTACGTTAGCCCCGCTTGCTGCAGCTTCACGAACATACTTCTCTGCCTTACTAATATTCTCATTAACATCTGTTGAACATGCCATCTGAATGGCAGCCACTTTAACACATCTCATTAGATTCTCCTATACAATTGATGGTATCTGCTGTGTAATACAATGAATATTGCCACCACCCTTAAGTATAATTCCTGCATCTATAGGAACAATTTTTCTTTCAGGGTAACATTCCTTAAGAATATTAATAGCCACACCATCATTATCATCACCAAATACCGGAACCAGTATACGATCATTTGCAATGTAATGATTAATATAACTTGCGGCTAATCTCTCGCCGACTTCTCTTACATCTTCACCATCTTCAAAATCAAGATTGCTTAAATCTTCTTCATCTATGAGAATTGGCTTTGATGGTATAGGAAGCTTTGTAACTGACAACCTTCTTCCCTTTGCATCGGTCTCACCCGAAAGAATCTCATAGGCTCTAAGACTTCTTTCGTACTGAGGATCATCCTTATCATCTGTCCATGCAAGAAGTACTTCTCCTGGCCTTGAAAAAGCACAAATATTGTCAATATGACCATCTGTTTCATCATTATAGATTCCATATGGAATCCATATAACCTTCTCAATGCCGAGACATTTCTTAAGAACATCCTCAATTTCTTCCCTGCTTAGCTTAGGATTACGGCCTGGACTAAGCAGACACTCCTCAGTAGTAATTAGCGTACCCTCTCCATCAACATGAATAGAACCGCCTTCAAGAACAAAATCATCAAGTCTGATTCTTGCATCTCCTGTTATGTCACATATTGCCTTAGCCACAAGATCATCATTCTTCCAGCTGGCATACAGACCATTATATGTTCCGCCCCATGCATTAAAGCACCAGTCCATTCCAATTCTTGAAACAGTGCCATTTTTACTACCTAATACAAATGTTGCGCCTGTATCTCTTGCCCATGCATCATCATTCTCACATTCAATGATATGAATTCTATCTGGACAATACTGTGCATCAGAAGCTGTATGCAACATCATATTGGCATTATCAATCGAAGCCTTATTGGCAAGAACATATACATCTTCACAATTTGAAAGTTCATGGATAATGCATCTAAAGGCTTCTCTTGCCTTTGTAGTATCTGTTCCCCATGAGCCTGGCCGCCAGGGCCATATCATAACAGTTGCGTCATGCCTTTCGAATTCACCGGGCATTCTAAAACTGTCGAATTCCTTTAAGTCAATCATCAACCAAGCCTTCCTTTAAAGTCATCATATCCAAACTCTCTGACTATTGTGCACTCGCCATCCTCGTCCATTGAAGCAATCGCTGGAAGTGGAATTCCATTAAAAGTATTGTTCTTCACAAAGGAATAGATTGCCATATCTTCCAGATATATTCTATTCCCAACAGTCTTGGGCTCATCAAATGAATAATCACCAATGACATCTCCAGCAAGACATGTATTTCCAGCAAGTCTGTATGTAAACGCCTTCTCTCCTGGCTCACCACTATTCATAACTGGAGGCCGGTACGGCATCTCAAGAACATCAGGCATATGACATGCAGCAGAAGCATCTGTTATAAGAATATCTATATCGTTGCTCACGACATCCATTACTTCTGTAACAAGCAGACCTGCATTAAGTGCTACAGCCTCTCCTGGCTCAAGATATATCTCAAGATTATACTCTTCCTTCATATGCAGAATGAGTCTGATCAATCTGTCTATATCATAATCATCTCTTGTAATATGATGACCGCCACCCATATTAAGCCACTTCACCTTATGAAGATAAGGGCCGAATCTCTCCTCTACAACCTTAAGCGTTGTCTCAAGATCATCCGAATTCTGTTCACATAGTGTATGAAAGTGCAGACCATCAACAAGTTCAATAATCTCATCGGACAAATCACATATTCTGATTCCCATTCTTGATCCTGAAGCGCAGGGATCATAGATAGCATGCTCTGTCTGTGTGGAACATTCAGGATTAATTCTTATTCCGACGCTTACCGGATTGCCCTTTCTATTAACAGAATCCCTGACAAATGATATATGCTTTCTAAGCTGGCTAACAGAATTAAAGACTATATGGTCACAGATATCAACCAATTCTCTGATATCATCATCTCTGTAGGCTGGCGAAAAGACATGATTCTCAATATCCTTTGTTCCCATATTGGGAGTCACCATCTCTTCAAACCCAAGCTTCGCCTCATAGAGACCACTTGCCGTGGCACCAGATATATACCTGCTAATCAGTCCATACTCAAAATATCCCGAGAAACACTTCTGTGCCAAAAGAATCTTCGCGCCAGTCTCGACCTCAATCCTATGTAATATCTCAAGATTCTTTATCAACTTTCCTTCATCTACAACATAACACGGTGTAGGCAAATCATTAATCTTCATATCAAATACCACTATTCCAGCTAATAATCAGACAGTCCAATGTAATTAGCTTATCATATAATAGTCCTAATAATTAGTCTACTAGTACAGGGTTCTCAACAACCTGCCATGGAAGTCCCCACTTATTGAGTGCATCCATATAAGGATCTGGATCAAATTCTTCTACTGTAAATACGCCGTCCTTCTTCCATGCGCCACTTACCACCATCATTGTTCCAATCATAGCTGGCACACCTGTTGTATATGAGATAGCCTGTGATTCAACTTCTTTATAGCATTCCTGATGATCACACACATTATAGATATAGATACTTCTTTCCTTACCATCCTTAATTCCTGTATAGATACATCCAATATTAGTCTTTCCAACGGTTCTTGGACCAAGTGTTGCAGGATCTGGGAGCAGTTCCTTAAGGAACTGAATTGGAACAATGCTCTGTCCCTGGAACTCAATTGGTTCAGTAGAAAGCATACCAACATTCTCAAGACAATTCATATGTGTAAGATAGCTCTGTCCAAAAGTCATAAAGAATCGGATTCTCTTAACACCTGGGATGTTCTTAGCAAGTGATTCAATCTCCTCATGGTGAAGAAGATACATATCCTTCATTCCTACTTCCGGGAAATCATATTCTCTCTTGATACTCATTGCCGGAATCTCAATCCACTTTCCATTCTCCCAATATGAACCAGGCGCAGATACTTCTCTAAGATTAATCTCAGGATTGAAGTTAGTTGCAAATGGATAGCCATGATCTCCACCATTACAATCCAAAATATCAA
>JAZUGT010000075.1:0-3452 GCA_045641365.1 Lachnospiraceae bacterium | reverse complement strand
TATATTCTTAACGCGGACAGAAACAGAGCTGTCGTTAAGGGTAAGCTCAATGTACTTGATATCGAGCCATTTGCAACATCACAGTACAGCAATCAAAGTGACCTTGAGAGCAATATGTACAGGAATGGAAACACGATATCTGCTACATATACCTTGACCAGGGACACCATGACTAAGGAATGGATTAGCGGTAATATTGCTGAACATTTGAAGGGCAAGGAAGCTGAGACAATTAATCTTAAGCAGATGGGTACCAAGGAATTCATCGGAAAGAATGAAGACTTGAATTCCACCTACGACCTTATTTACATAGGCATGGATACTGCCCTGATGAATACTGATAATATTTTAGCTACTGATAGGCGAACTAAAGTAAAGTCGACCAATACAGTATATAACTTTGGTAAGCAGGGAGATTATACTTTGGATGGTCTTGTATATTCACATATGGGTGACTACCTTAAGGTGAATAATACCGATTGGGTTGGTGACCTTACTGACCACCATCATCTTGCGGGTAATGATTTAACGATAGATAAGTTGCGTGAACTTTCTGAATATGTCGAGGCAGGATATGCCATGATACTTTCAGATTCTTTCTTTGATCTTACAAAGGCAGATGTAACGATTAATACTACAACACTGGATTCTACCTCTAATATGTACAAATTCATTAAGGACGTTGTACTGGCTAAGGATAGCAGTGGTGAATATATGTACTATGGTAAGAACGTGTTCAGAAGGGGCGCGCTTGCTTCAGGTACAGCAGGATATGACAGAGCGAGGTCAACTCTTGCCAAGTATGTTAATGTTTCAAAGCTTACCATTGAGGCGGTATCTTTACCTATAGCCTATGATGGAAGTGCTATGAGCGGTTACATTGAGCCTAATCCAGATGGTTCACATACGCTTAAGTATGTTGTAAAGCTGACAAATGATGCGGCTGTAGACGTGTCATCAACTACCTATGACTGTAAACTTTACCTTGATATGGATGCCGATGGAAAGTATGAGGAAAATGAGTCCCTTGGCGGTCTGGAAATCAATGGTGAATCCGAGGATGTATTCCGCCTGAGATGTGGAAATACATATACGATTACAAGAAATACACCAGAAGGATATGTTGGATTCCTTGCATGGAAGCTTGAATTCGTACAGAACGAAAAGGTTGTTGATGCAACTTCAAGTGCTTCAAAGAACTATACTAATGTAAGATCTTCAATTGTGGGCTATTCTGCTATACGAAATACGGAGGACAGACCTGAAATTAAAGTTCTGCAGATTACTCCGAATAGTGACCAGCCTAATAATCTTGACCTAGATTCAGAAGATATGCACAGGCTATATGATCAGGTTAAGGACTTTAAGGTTACTGTCCATAAAGTAACTGTAGGTGATTACATAAAGAAAAAAGATGTAACAAAGGATTACGATGCAAGGAATCTTACATACTATGATTACTTGTCAAAGTATGACATGGTTGTAGTAGGATTCACGGATGCACTCAAATTTTGTGTACCTGAAGATAATGGTTCTGGCGAAAATAGAACTGTAACCGTTTGCTATCCTGATTGGTATAGAATAAGGCATAATGGTGATCCTAAGATAAACTATATGAGGGCTTATACTGATGCTATTCTTGGAATTCGAGAATATACTTTATCTGGAAGAAGTGCCTTATTTACTCACGACTTCAGCTCGAGAGCTATATATAACACATATACTGAGCGAGGTTACTTGGCTAACATGTACCTGAGAGACCTTATGGGAATGGATAGATATGGTCTTAGAGAGGAAGCTAATAAGAGTCTCAATTACTACAATGACTATATGATTAAGCTTGGACGAGAAGATTCCGGTGCAGTTTCAGGTTACAAGTTGAAGGAATATCAGTCACAGTATGACTTCAATAAGGTTAAGGGTGTATCGTCTGCAGAGAAGTACGGCGTGACAGATATGACTGTGCTAAGGAATGCAACAGGTAATACCTGGGGTGTAACTACCCGAGAGAGTACCTATAAGTTTGATATCGACAGTTCGGTACCAAACTATGCTACTGATAGAAAAGAAACAGTAGTAGCTTTGAATGAAGGACAGATAACTCAGTATCCATTCCTGATTACTTCAGGAACCGGATTTGATGGTACTAATTCGCAGTTTGAGGTGTCATCGACCCATCCACAGTACCTTCAGCTTAATCTTGATACGGATAGTCGTGACAGCAATACTAATGATGATGTAGTTGTATGGTATACAATCAGTAATAATGGTGCCAACAGTGGTTCTACATTCACTGGACGTCATGCATTCTATCAGGCTATGTATGGTGATACACGTAATAATTACTATATATATAGCAAGGGTAATGTAGCTTATACTGGTTCAGGACACAGCCCTGTTTCTTCGGAGCAAGAGAAGAAGCTGTTCGTTAATACGCTGGTTGCCGCTTATAATAGTGGTTTGCATGCTCCAAGTGTTATATATAAGGAGAATCCTTGGGATGGTTCAGCAACTGTCACAAGTACTCACCTTCCATATGATCCTGAACTGATGCTGACAGCAGGTGAAGGAGCAACAGAGGGTGGATTCCTTGATGACAAGTTAACTATTAACTTCAAGACTCTTAATAACAACTTCAGAGAAAGTAAGAATTCGCTGTATGTAGAATATTATGTTAAGGATGATAGCGGTCCAATTACTATAGATGGCAATAAATATAAGATTATTGCTCCACAGAGTATGAAGATGGCTGGAACAAATGGAGCATTGACTTCAGTAGTCGATACTCATTTGCTTGCAAACTATCGTATATATCAGGTAACCTTCAATCTTGCAGATGTCAACATCAGGGAAGCAGCGAATGTTAGTAAGATTCGTAACGATGATGTAGAGATATACATAAGAATCGGTACAGAACCGCTCGAGCTTGACAATGGTAAGCTCCCTGCAACAGAGAGTATGGCGCCTATAGCGGTATATACAACTAAGCTGTTTGATTTGAAATAGAAATTAATGTTTAATGAGAATCCATCCGCACTTAGTGTGGATGGATTTTTATACATTGCAGAGCATTCCCAATTCGCGTCGAATAAGTAGCATATGGGGGATGAAAAGATAGGAAGATAGTATGAAGATTTTAAAGATAATATTGGATAAGTTAAAGCTGCTTGCGCTTGCTGCAGTTATAGTGGCTGCTTTGGCTGGAATAGGCTGGTACATTGTTACGGCAGATCTGCGAGAAATAGAGAGAAAGAATAAGGCTGACCCTGTTTATCAGAAAGTAATGGCAGAGGTTGCAGACAAAGAAAAGGCAGAGAAGGCAAGTAGGGAAAAGCAGGATAAGATAGAAAAAAAGAAGCAAGCTGAAGAGAAGGCAGTAACTGATTTTGAAAAATCCGTTGGTGGAAAATATACCAAGGAGTACATCTTAGAGGTAATACCAAGGGATATTA
>JAZUGT010000074.1:0-17473 GCA_045641365.1 Lachnospiraceae bacterium | reverse complement strand
GTATATCTGTTACATGCATCAGGATTACCATTGTTGCTCTTAAGAATACTCATTGCATAATTGTACTTTCCGTCCTCAATATGCATAATACCTGAGATTCTAGGAGTATAGTTAGGGCCATCCGGCTCAAACTCTCTGCATCTAAGCGACTGCTCGAATGTAAGCTGCTTATCCATTCCATCATAGATGGTATCAGTCTGATCGCCATTAGTTACAATTGTCTTATTACCAAGTACTCTTACTGGCGCATAGATAATAAGAGATGGATCCTCAAGCTTGCTTGGATCAAAAGCCTGTGTACGGATTCCTTCACCTTCTTCAACAAAAACTCTGTTTCTGCTGTTAGAGCTTCTTCCCATGATAAAGTAAGCTGTTACTGCCTTACTACCATCCTTCGACTTACCAATGATGATTCCTCTTCCAGGGTAAGCGTTACTACTTAAAAGTGTTGCAATGTTGTCCTTTCGCATATTTTCCTCCTTATAAACTAAATGCCGACACACTGGGTCCGTTAAGGTGCCCAGACGGTCGGCTATAATTCATATACTTCACGTGGTCAATTCCACATACAGAACATCTGTATCTCCGTCAGTTGTATACGCAAGTATATTAACACTCGTTGCATTAACATGCAACCATTTATTGCGATAAAAATGTATAATTAGAAATCTGTATCAAGTACCATATACGTAAATGTTCCAATATCAACCATGCGGCCGGTATCGTCTGTCAGTTCAGCTCTGTATACTATCACAGACTTCCCTCTTCTAATCAGTATTGCCTCGCACCTGATATATTCGGAGTTCATCGCTGGCAGAAGATAATTCATTGTTCCGTCAACTGTTGCCACATCACACCCGAAGGTTCTTGCTGCGAATCCACACACAGAGTCAGCAAGCGTATATAGCGCTCCTCCATGCACAGAGCCTCTGTTATTAAGCACATTCTCTTTTATCGGCATAGTACATATCATCTTACCCTCTTCAACACAGTCGATTGAAATATTCAGGGCATTAAGATAGTTAACCCGCTCCATTGATGATATTACTCTCTGCTTAAGTTCTTCTGTCATAATAGCATTCCACCTTAGATATTATCCGATAAAATTGCGAAGCATTGTAAGTCCATTAGGTGTAAGAATTGATTCAGGATGAAACTGAAGACCATATACATCATATTCCTTATGCTTCACGGCCATAATCTCACCATCATCGCTCTTTCCAATCACCTTAAGACAATCAGGCAGCTTGTCCTCTACTGCAGAAAGAGAATGATATCTTGCAACATTCTCAACAGCATCAAGTCCTGCAAAAATGCTCTCCGTATTATCGATTGAAACAGCTGACTGCTTGCCATGCATAAGCTTCTTGGCATAACTAACCACACCACCAAATGCCTCACATATCGCCTGGTGTCCAAGACATACTCCAAGTATCGGTATCTTACCAGCAAATTCTCTAATAACATCTTCACATATACCTGCATCAGATGGCTTACCAGGACCTGGAGAAATAATAATTCTGTCAGGGTTAAGTGCTGCAATCTCATCTACACTCATCGCATCGTTTCTTATGACACGAATGTCAGAATTGATTGTTCCAACGAGCTGAAAAAGATTATATGAAAAGCTGTCATAGTTATCAATTAAAAGTATCATCTTCTAGCCCTCCATATCCTGCGACTTCTCAATTGCTGTCATGACAGCCTTTGCCTTATTGATACACTCAGTAAACTCATTCTCAGGCACAGAATCAGCGACTATTCCAGCGCCTGATCTGACAAACACCTTGCCATTCTTCTTATAGCAGATTCGGATCGCAATACATGTATCAAGGTTACCTGTGAAATCAATATAACCGATTGCACCACCATAGATTCCACGCTTATTATTCTCAAGCTCATTGATAATCTCGCAGGCTCTAATCTTAGGAGCACCTGACAGCGTACCTGCTGGAAGAATAGCATCAACTGCATCTATCTCGTGGCAATCTTCTCTAAGCTCACCTCTAACTGTAGAACCAATATGCATTACATGAGAATATCTCTCAATTGACATATACTTCTCGACTTCCACAGAGCCAAACTTGCTGATTTTACCAATGTCATTACGTCCAAGATCTACAAGCATATTGTGCTCTGCACGTTCCTTCTCATCTGCAGGAAGCTCCTTCTCAAGACGCTTGTCCTCTTCCTGATTCTTACCTCTTGGTCTTGTTCCTGCAAGTGGGAATGTGTGAAGCACACCATTCTCAAGCTTAACAAGTGTCTCTGGAGATGCTCCTGCGACCTCCATATCATCACCAGAGAAATAGAACATATATGGTGAAGGATTAATTGTTCTTAACATTCTATATGTATCGAAAAGGCTTCCCTCAAAATCTGCCTCAAGTCTGTTGGACAGAACCACCTGGAATATATCTCCCTCGTAGATATGCCGCTTTGCCTTCTCTACCATTGCACAGAAGTCATCCTTCTCAAATAGCTTTCTGTAATCGCTAAGCAGCTTGCCCTTCTCAATATCAGCTGGCCTGCCGTTACGAATGATATCTATAATCTCTTCAATTGATGCAACCGCCTCATTATAGCTTGCATCAAGATCATCCGTGTATGCGTTGGCAATGATAACAATCTTCTGCTTTACATTATCGAATGCAATAACCTTATCAAACAGCATAAGATCGACATCTCTGAAATTCTCTTCATCGTTGGCATCAAGCTTAAGCTTAGGTTCTGCATACTTAATATAGTCATATGCAAAATAACCAACCAGACCACCTGTGAAAGTCGGAAATCCATCTAACTTTGGGCTCTTATAATCCTTAAGAAGCTTCTTAATATACTCAGCCGGATGGTCAAGATTCTCTGAGTGAATCACACTGCCATTATCATCAGATACTTCTAACTTGCCATCTGTACATGTAATGCACATCTTAGGCTTATATCCAAGAAAAGTATATCTTCCCCATAATTCCTGATTTTCAACACTTTCGAGCATATATACATGTCTGCTCTGCCCCTTTAGAATTCGTAGAACTTCTATTGGCGTTCTGATATCAGCGAAGATTTCTTTCTTAACTGGTACAATTCTATAATCTTTACAATAACTTTTAGCTTCATCAAGAGTAGGTGTAATCATCCTGTCTCCTCCTGCTTTTATCTGTTAGATACCTCAATAATCTTCTCAAGTGCTGCTGCTGCCTTGCCACTGTCAATTAGCTCTGCCGCAAGCTTAACACCATCCTTAAAGCTGTCAGCCTTGCCACCAATATAGAGTGCTGCTCCAGCGTTAAGTAATACTGCATTTCTCTTATGACCCTTCTCACCATTAAGAATATCTCTTGTAATCTGAGCATTCTCAGCTGGCATACCACCTACAAGATCTTCCTTCTTACATCTCTCGAATCCAAAGTCTTCAGGTGTAATGGTATATGTCTTATACCATCCATCCTTGAACTCAGAGACTGTTGTAGGTGCGCTAAGTGATATCTCATCAAGCTTATCCTGTCCATACACAACCATACCACGCTCAACGCCAAGGCTGATAAGAACCTTGGTTAATGGCTCTACAAGATACTCATCATATACACCAAGGAGCTGCATCTTAGGACTTCCTGGATTAGTAAGTGGTCCGAGAATATTGAATACTGTACGGAAACCAAGTTCCTTTCTGATTGGTCCAACATACTTCATAGATGAATGATACTTCTGTGCAAAGAAGAAACACATTCCTGCTTCATTAAGAAGTTCTATACACTTCTCTGGCTCCTGGTTAATGTTAACACCAAGTGCCTCAAGACAATCTGCTGTACCTGACTTTGAAGAAGCTGCTCTGTTACCATGCTTTGCAACCTTCATTCCACCTGCAGCGGCAACAATTGCTGATGTTGTAGATATATTAAAGCTCTGTGCGTTGTCTCCACCTGTACCAACAATCTCGAAGATATCAAGATCTGTCTCTACCTTCGTTGCATGATCACGCATTGCTGCTGCACATCCTGCAATCTCATCAGTTGTCTCAGCCTTAGTACTTTTTGTTGAAAGTGCAGCAAGAAAAGCTGCGTTCTGAGTAGGTGTTGTCTCGCCACTCATAATCTCATTCATTACTGCATAAGCCTCATCATATGTAAGGTCTTCCTTATTAACAATCTTTACAATAGCTTCCTTAATCATTCCCTTATCCTCCTGTACATTCGTATAGTCTTAAAAATTATAATGCGTTTAACTCTTTCTTAAATCTTGTAACGTACTCTGTAGCCGCTTTTGAATCAAAATTATTCTCTCTCATGAGATTGATAAAATGAGATCCAACAATAGCTCCATCAATAATATCCTTCATTGGTGCAACATCAGCTGCCTCTCTGATTCCAAATCCCATCATTACAGGAATCTGCGACTTGCTCTTTACATCAGAAAGATAATTAATTACCTCCTTATGGAAAGTAGCTTCCTGTCCAGTAACTCCCATTGCAGATACACAGTATACAAAGCCTCTGGCATCCTTAAGAATCTCTGGAATTCTGTCCTTGGATACAGGACTTACAAGCTGGATAAGAATTGTTCTGTCATCTCCTGACAGCGCCTCAAGCAGTCCTGACTGTTCTTCCATTGGTAAGTCTGGAACGATTAATCCGTCAACTCCCACCTCATGACACTTTGCCACAAACTCATCAACACCGTAGTTGGCAATTGTGTTGTAGTACATCATAAATACTATAGGCTGCTCTATTCCCTCACTTCTAACCTCTGACATAAGATCAAATGTCTTACGAAGTGATGCACCACCAAGTATAGCCTCGTATGATGCCTGCTGAATAACAGGTCCATCTGCTATCGGATCTGAGAAAGGTATTCCAAGTTCAATTACATCTGTAGTACCATTCTGTGCCTTAATGATTTCCTTTGTTGCCTTCATATCAGGAAGGCCTGCCGTAATATATGTTATAAATGCTTTTTCGTTATTCTCTTTCAAAGCATTCATTCTGTTCTCAATACGATTCATCTCATTCTCCTTCCCTTAATCCTAGTTAAGATATCCCTTGCCTGAGAAGTAATCGGCGATTGTATTAACGTCCTTATCGCCTCTTCCTGACAGGCAAATAATCATTGACTGGTCCTTTGTCATCTCCTTAGCCTTCTTAAAGGCATAAGCCATTGCGTGGGCACTCTCAATAGCAGGAATAATTCCCTCTGTTCTTGTAAGCTCGTCAAGCGCAGCCATTGCTTCATCATCTGTAATAGGAACATATTTTGCTCTTCCAGAATCATGAAGGTATGCATGCTCTGGTCCAACTCCTGGATAATCAAGTCCTGCTGAAATCGAATGTGCCAGCTGGATATTACCATCTTCATCCTGAAGGAGATATGATCTTGTTCCATGAAGCACACCAGGTCGTCCCTTAGCCATAGAAGCTGCATGCTCATCCGTATCAACTCCCTTGCCGGCAGCCTCAACACCGATAAGTTCAACGCTCTCTTCATCAATAAAATCAGCAAACATTCCAATTGAATTGGAACCACCACCAACACACGCCATTACAACATCTGGAAGTCTTCCTTCTGCCTCCATATGCTGCTTCTTGGCCTCTCTGCTAATTACAGCCTGGAACTCCTTAACCATCTTAGGATAAGGGTAAGGTCCAATAGCAGAGCCTATAATGTAGAATGTATCCTCAGCTGTCTTAGCCCATGTACGAATTGCTTCATTGGTTGCATCCTTAAGTGTGTTGCTTCCCGACTCGACTGCAACCACCTTGGCACCAAGCATCTCCATACGCATAACATTGAGCTTCTGTCTCTCAACATCTTCCTTGCCCATATATACTGTACATTCCATATTGAAAAGCGCTGCACCAGTAGCTGTTGCAACACCATGCTGTCCAGCACCTGTCTCAGCAATTATCTTCTTCTTGCCCATTCTCTTGGCTAAGAGAATCTGTCCTATAACATTATTAATCTTATGAGCTCCTGTATGATTAAGATCTTCTCTCTTGAGATAAATCTTTGTTCCGTATCTCTCACTAAGTCTCTCAGCATAATACAAAGGTGTCTCACGACCTACATACTGCTTAAGATAATAATGATACTGCTTAATGAATTCAGGATCCTTAATTGCTGCCTCGAATTCCTCATCTATCTCTCTTAATGTATTCATGAGTGATTCTGCAACATACTGTCCACCATACTCACCATAATATGCCTTACTATTCATCCTACACCTCCGTTGTTCTTACATTATTAACAAAATCTTCAACCAGTCGGTCATCCTTACCACTGTCGCCCTCTACCCCTGAGCTCACATCAACTATATCTGGTCTAAAAATCTTTATTCCTTCTGAAACATTCTGTGGTCTAAGTCCTCCGGCCAGGACAAAGCTCTTATCAAGCTTCTTGATAGCATCTCTGACTTCTATTCCACTATCCCAGTCAAATGTTGTACCACTTCCAAAATTGGGAGCATCTACAACTATTGCCTCAATCTTCTGCTCTAGTTCATCTGGTAACATGCTAAGCCATCGCAGCTTCTCATCTACTTCATCACTATTACTAATATTGATAGCCAGCCAGACCGGCCTCTTAGCCACCTCCAGAACAGCCTCGTCAAGTTGCTTATGTATCTGCAGAATATCAAAATCCTCCTGGATACCTGCCACAAACTCTGCGCCTGGAGAAACCATAACCGCAACCTTTCTTATTGCCGGGTCAAGTGCTTTGCCAACACTTCGAACCGTTTCAATATCTACATTACGCTTACTTTTCTCATAAAAAACAAAGCCCGCATAATCAACGTTGCATCGATTAAGAATCCCTGTCTCGCCTTGTCTGGTAATTCCACATATCTTAATCCTTGGATTGCTCATATATGCACTACCTCACATCTACATCATCTTCCAACGCTTCGCAAGTTCCTTAGGATTCTCTGATTCCATAAATGCTCTTCCGATAAGGAATCCATCTACGCCAACTTCCTTAAGATACCTGACATCGTCGTCACCCATTATTCCGCTTTCTGCGACATAGACCTTGTCAGTTGGAATATACTGTCTCAATCTTCCTGTATTCTCAAGTGAGATTGAAAAATCCTTGAGATTACGATTATTTACTCCGATGATTCTTGGATCAATCCTGAGTGCTCTCTCTATCTCATATTCATCATGTGTCTCAACCAGAACATCAAGTTCAAGTTCTCTTGATAATTCATAGAATGACTTCATCTGACTATCATCAAGAATTGCCGTTATTAGCAGAACCGCATTGGCTCCTATAACCTTAGCTTCATAGAACTGATACTCATCAATCATAAAATCTTTTCTTATGATTGGTAGAGATGTCTTCTCTCTGATTGCCTTAAGATAATCAACATTACCAAGGAAATGATCCTCTTCAGTAAGACATGAGATTGCATCCACCGATTCATTATAATCATCAATTCGTCTTAGCAGATCTACTTTCTCATCGATTTTACCAAGACTTGGGGACGCTTTCTTGAACTCTCCAATGATTGAGATTCCATCCTTTTTAAGATTATTATAGAAAAGATTCTTCTCATAGTCTCCCTTCTTGACAATCTCTTCAGCGGTCGCTCTCATCTGCGCTTCAGATACACGGCTCTTATGCTCTGGAAGTCGTATCTTCTTATCTTCAACTATCTTATCAAGTATCATGGTTCTCTCCTCGTTGCCATAAACTGCTATAAAAAAAACCTGTCTCAGCAATTTAACAATTAAACTGCTGGGACAGGTATATATACATTACCTGCGGTGCCACCCGGCTTGACGTCTATTACGCCCACTCATGCATACTAACATATGCTGACCTTCTTAACGAGGTGTCTTCCCCGTCTCCCATACTAAGCATAAGCCCTTCTGTTCGCCCTCAAAAGTCCATTCCTAATCAGACTACATATTGCACTCTCACCATCTGCAACTAGCTGTGATGCTCATCTGAAAAGTACTTACTCTTTTTCATCGGTTTCTAAATATTATATATAGCACTTTGCCATACATATGTCAACACTTTAATTCGCTAAAATGCTCCTATCTGATTCGCTACATTATCCCAGATATAAAGATCTCAAGGCCAATTCCAATCAGAATTACTCCACCTAATATAGTTGCCCTACCAGCGAGTCTTGTCCCGAATCGCTTACCCAGTTCAAGTCCGAACATACATATTATGAAAGTTACTATTGAAATAATAAGCGCACAGATCACCGCCATATATAATCCATAGTCAGCTATTGTGAATCCTACGGACAAAGCATCAATTGATGTTGCTATTCCCTGAACTAACAATCCAACTAAGCCCACTCTGGTTGCAGCATCTTCCTCTTCACCCTTTATTCCATCATATAACATCTTGCCACCAATATAGCCAAGCAGCGCAAGCGCAATCCATGGGATGAACTTCTCAAAGCTCTGAAAATACTGGACAATTGTGTGAACGCATACCCAGCCTGCAAGTGGCATGAGCGCCTGAAATAGTGCAAAAACACCTGCAATGACACACATCCTTCTTATCTTCATGTCTGTCTCACTAAGCCCATTGGCCAGGGACACAGAGAAGGCATCCATTGCAAGTCCCACCCCTAAAAATATGCTATTTACAAAAAAAATGACATTCATCCTATCCTACTCCAAATCAAAAACTATCCAAGTACTGTATCAAGTACCATCATAAGTGTAAATCCAACAGAAAACATAATTGTTCCAATATTGGAATGTTCATCACCTGACATCTCTGGTATGAGTTCCTCTACAACTACATACATCATCGCTCCAGCTGCGAAGCATAACAAATATGGCAAAAATGGAATAATTACACTTGCAGCTAATATTGTAATTATTGCAGCAATCGGTTCAACTGCTCCAGAAAGTGTTCCATATATGAAAGCCTTAAACTTGGATGAGCCCTCAGACTTAAGTGGCATAGAAATTATGGCACCCTCTGGAAAATTCTGAATTGCAATACCAATAGAAAGCGCCAGCGCTCCTGCCAGTGATATTCCTGCATTGCCCTTCATCCATCCAGCCATAACAACTCCTACTGCCATACCCTCAGGAATATTATGAAGAGTGACTGCAAGTACTAACATAGTTGTCTTCTTAAGATTAGCCTTAATACCTTCCTGCTCATTAGTACTTACATGAAGATGGGGAATTGTCTTATCTAATATAAGCAGAAACAGCACACCGAGCCAAAAGCCAACTACAGCTGGTATGCATTCAAGCATTCCTGCTTCTTTGGCCTGCTCCATAGCTGGAATTATCAGGCTCCAGACAGCTGCCGCAACCATTACTCCTGCAGCAAAGCCTGAAAAAGCCTTCTTAACATTCTCACTCAGTTCATTCTTAACTAGAAATACACATGCCGCTCCAAGTGTAGTACCTATAAATGGTATCCAGGAGCCAATCATCATCTCTCTCAACAATGCAATCACCTCTAGTTCATATTACTACTATGACAGTCCTTCAAAATACTCAAGTTCTGCCTTGATCTTGGCTATTGCTGCCACAAATGCCTCGACAATCTCAGGGTCAAAGTGTGTTCCTTTTTCCTCTAATATAATATTAGTGGCCCTGTTAAAAGGCATTGGTTCCTTATAACATCTCTTGGCTGTAAGTGCGTCAAATACATCTGCCACAGCCATAATGCGCGCACAAAGCGGAATCTCCTCCCCTGCAATATTATCAGGATATCCTCTATCACTTCCATCCCACCATTCGTGATGTGCACCTGCAAGTTCTATTGCCATATCAAGATAGGCAAAGTCACCAAGATGGTTCTTGGCATAGGTAAGCAGTTTCCTGCCTTCTGCAGCATGATTCTTCATCTCGTCATACTCTTCCTTGGTTAACCTTCCAGGCTTATTAAGAATAACATCCGATACATGAATCTTACCTATATCATGAAGCGGTGCTGCAATAACGAGATTCTCGATATACTTATCTGTAAGAATATCTTCATGCATGCCCATATCCTTCATCTGCTTGGCAATAATCTCAACATACCTTGCTGTTCTCTGGATATGACCACCTGTATCGGAGTCTCTGTTCTCGACAATCTCCGCCATCATTGTAATCATGTTATACTGCATGTCGGAAACCTTATTAAAGTATAAAGTTCTCTTATTACCTACAAGAACGACAATAATAACTATAACAGTCATAACAAAGGAACTGATTCCAAGCAGTGCAATAATATAGGTCAGTTCTGATGACTCCTGTCCAACTGTATCAATTCCGGCAAGCGGTCTATTAATCAGATTAGAGAAAAACAGCTGAAATACTCCGACAAAGCAAAGTAATACCCTCTCCCACTTCTGTAATTCTCTGTCAGCATAGTGATTATCCTTCTGCCTGCTTCGAATCCTGACCATAATCGAAACCACTATCATTATTAAAAAGATAATTCCGAATACTATTGACTCATAGATTGCTGACTGTCTGTCGTTCCAGTTAATCAGTCTCTCTGGCATAACAATAACGGGAAGAACCAGGCCATCCACAATTCCTACTATAGGAAAGAAAAGCAAAAAGCTTAGTTCCTTCTTCTTATCTCTACCATTATACAGACTTATCAGTCCAATAAGGACTGTTACAACATCATGCCATGACTGAGGTAAAAAGCGACTGTTAAATGCAATAATTATCAATGAAACAACATAGTACAGCCTCTTATATCTGCCTCTTATACATCTCTCTAAAAATACGTGCTTTGCTATAAGTATAAAAGAAAAATAAATCACCAGCGACTCTGCCAGGTTATTAATATATGTATATAAATCCATACTTCTCTCACCTCTAACTAACAATATACATTCCCCAATTAACATTAATTATATAACATTTCTCCCCACTTTTTAATCCTAATTTTATAGCCGCATACAATAGCATTTTGATATTCTGAAATGATTTTTGTATAATATACTTGACATTATTCTATCGTCATATTATTATAACGTCATAGGGAACAGTTAAGTTCCAAAGCGCGCAGAAACTATTAACTATTTGAAATGGAGATTAGAATTATGAATATTGCAAGATTAATTGGAGTTATTGTTGGTTCTACTGTTGGTTTAATAATTTGCTTTGTAGCATTTAGATTTCTTAACAAAGATGGTTCCATTAAGACCAGATATGATGAACGTCAGCAGGTTGCACGTGGTAAGAGTTATCAGTTTGGCTTTTGCGGACTTTGTCCTGCATTATTTATACTGATTCTGCTGGATTCAGCTGATGTTGTAATTCCAGCCGAGCCACTTGTTATTTACTTTTCTACTTTCTTTATAGGTGCAGCTGCATTATGTATTCATTCGATTTTTAATGGAGCATATTTTGGAATTAATAATATGCAGACAAAGTGGATTGTATTCTTTGTAATCTTTGGAATCATTAACGGCCTGCTTTCTATCATGTCCATAATAGATGGCACTATGTTTGAGAATGGCAGACTCGCTGCTCCATTTGTCAATGTACTTTGCTGTCTACTTCTTGTAATTGCAGTTATAGCAATTGGAATCAAGAAGCTTATCGATGATAAGGAGGATAATGCCAATGAAGAATCTTAATCTAAAGGCTGCCAGAGCTGCTAAAGATCTCTCTCAGGATGACCTTGCCAAGCTCTGTGATGTATCACGCCAGACAATCAGCGCAATTGAAAAGGGAGATTACAATCCTACAATCAACCTGTGTATTAAGATCTGTAAGGCTCTGGATAAGACGCTTGATGAACTTTTCTGGGAATAGACATAATAATCGCCTATGGTTATGGTAATATGATAATCTCATAAGCCATCTCCATAGGCGCTTTTATTACAAATACAAATATTCAAATGATATTCCTGATTATATAACCAAACTACTATTCTACGATAAAATCATCATATATCCAATTCGTTGAATATCTCTTCAAGCACCTTTGCTGATTCCTGAAGTGCTTTCTCCTCCTCCTCATTAATGGATATTGGTACGATTGTCTCAATACCATCCTTACCAACCACACACGGAACGCTAAGAACAACACCCTCTATTCCATGCTGTCCATCAAGTCGAGTTGATACTGGAATTATTGACTTCTCATCTCTAATGATTACCTCACATATTCTACGAACTGCCATTGCAACACCATAGTAGGTTGCCCTTTTTCTCTTAATAATGTCGTAAGCACTATCCCTTACCTTCTGAGCAATCTCCTTAGTTGCATCGTCATGATGGAAATGACCTCTTAACTCACAGAAGTCGTTGATTGGAATGCCTGACACATTGGCGCTGCTCCATACTGCAATCTCACTGTCACCATGTTCACCAATAATAAATGCATGGATACTCTTGCTATCAACTCCAAGATGCTCGCTTAATCTGTACTTGAGTCTTGCTGTATCAAGTACTGTTCCAGATCCAATTACTCTGCTCGCTGGCAGTCCTGACAACTTCTGAGCAACTGCCGTCAGTATATCAACCGGATTGGCTACAATTAACAGTATTCCATCAAATTCTCTTCTTGCAATTTCAGGAATAATCTGCTTAAAAATCGCAACATTCTTCTTAACAAGATCCAGTCTAGTCTCACCCGGTTTCTGATTTGCACCAGCTGTTACAATTACAATAGCTGCATCCTTAATATCATCGTAATCCCCCGCATAGATTTTCATCTGCTTGGCAAAAGGAATACCATGACTGATATCCATCGCCTCGCCCTCAGCCTTTTCCCTGTCGGCATCAATCATTACAATCTCAGAAAACAAACCGCTCTCCATCAGGCTGAATACTGATGCTGAACCAACAAAACCGCAACCGACCATTACTGCTTTTCTTACATTAACCATATACTGCCTCCTTTTATAAAAAGTGATAAAAAAAAGCCCAGCAAATGCTGGGCTTTTAATCTCTATAAGATAATTAGTTAAAGAATGAAACCTGATCTGCTAACTGATCAGCAAGACTCTTGAGTTCTTCACTGCTCTTACTAATATCAATAACAGACTCAGAAATTGATATAATACTAGCAGATGACTCCTCTGTACTTGCTGCGCTCTCCTCAGATATCGCAGAAAGATCGGATACATTAGCATTGATTGTATTCTTAACAGTTGCAAGTGCATCAACCTTCTCAGAAATTGCACTGATTGATTCTAATGAATTATCAACCTGCTGAGAAAGAACCGCGAACTTAGTATTGGTATCATTGATACACTCTCTCTGCTCTGAAATAACCTGCTTAATATCCTGTGCATAATCCACACTCTTCTGTGACATCTCGGTTATTCTCTTTACAATGTTCTGAATTGTATTAGCTGACTCAGATGACTGAGTTGCAAGACTACTAATCTCACTGGCAACAACTGAGAATCCCTTACCAGCCTCTCCTGCTCTTGCTGCCTCAATGCTTGCATTAAGTGATAACAGATTAGTCTGGTTAGCAATACTAAGAATGATATCAACAGCCTGATTAATCTCGCCCACTCTTTCATTAGTCTCAGCAATAATATCTGCGATCTCATTAGCACTATTAGCACTCTTCTCAGATGCGTCAAGTGCAGTTGCCATATGTTCCTTAGCTTCATCATTAGCTGTCTGAATAACGCTTGATGCTTCAGTAAGCTTTGAAACCTCTTCTGAAATATCATCACAGCAAGCTGACATCTCATCAACTTCCTTAACAAGTTCTGAACAGCTCTCAGCAATATTCATACTTCCCTGAGCAAGCTCATCAACAGCTGTATTAACCTGCTCACAGCTATCGGCACTTGCTGATGCCTTATCAGCAACTGATACAGCTGATGTATTAACAGTCTCAGATGTATTCTTAACATTACCAATGATATCTACAAGATTATCCTGGAGTGTCTTGGTAGCACCAATCAGATGCTGAATCTCATAAATAATCGAACTAATATTAGTATCAGCAGAAAGACTTCCTTCCGATGTCTCAAGCATAGCTTCAGAAACCTTCTTAAGTGGCTTTGTAACCATTCTTGAAAGAATAACTGAAACCACTGCAAATATTACAAACAGAACTGCTACAATTACAATCGCAACTACTGTCACCTCACGGCACCCCGAAAGAACATCTGACTCATCAGCAGTAAGTACTGCAATGTAATTCTCGTTGACACCGACGTAATATGCAGCATACTTCATTGCACCCTTGTACTTATACTCAACACACGCAGGCGCTGGATGCTCACCAGCCTGCATCTTGGCAACAAGTCCCTTAACGACTTCGTTCTCTACAGGATTACCAATCTTGCTCTCGTCAGGGTGATGAATCATCACACCTTCCTTATCAACAAAGTATGTATATGCAGTCGCAAGATTAAGACTTGAAACATCCGTATACTTCTGAGCAATGTTCTTAACAAATGCTCCAGCTCCTACATATCCGATTGGTGTATCACCATCAAAAACTGGTGCATATAAAGAAATAATAAGCTCTCCAGATGCCGGTGAAGTAATAATACCTGTATCAAATACGCCATTAGAAGCTAACATTGAATTATGTAATGATTCAAGTGCATCTCCTTCACGCATTACACGTCCAATTACAGGCTCTGCAGGATGTGTAAGTACCTGTGAATTCCAGTCAGCAATATAGATACCTTCCCATCCGTCAAGTGAACCAAAGAAATCAAGCGTATATGCCTGAGCTTCCTTAGCAAGCTCAGGATCATTAGGATTCTTCAAAAACTCAGTAACAATTGGTGACTTAGTGAAACTGACAACAGTCTCTTCTGTAGTTGCAAAGTACTGATCAAATCCTGTTCCTGTACCTTCAATCAGGGCAAGCATAGAATTGCTTGTTGCACCCTTAACCTCAGTGTTACTCTTGTTAACAAGTAACACACTTACTATTACACTGACCACAATCATAGGAACCAATGCAAAAAGTAGCAGCAGTTTGTTCATTTCGAATTTGAACTTAGTCTTAGTCTTCTTCATACTAATTATTCCTTTCATCCTTAGAATTGAAACTGTCCCCGTTGTGCAAATTGCCTGAACAAAACCAACTCTGCACCATTACTTTCCCATACCAAAAAGTATATCGCTATATTCCCCACTAGTCAATGGGGACGGTCCTATGGGGACGGTTCTTTTGTCACGAGGAGTGTCCCTCTGTCTTGGGGACGGTCCTTTTGTCACGAGGAGTGTCCCTCTGTCACATTTCCAACAATACTAAAATAGAGACAATTGCCTATCCGCCCAGCTGTTCATCTTAACCTCATGAACAACGTCGGTATCCAGCAGTTGTCCGACCAGCAAAGGTGAGTGAGGATCATGTAATCGCATGTTTCGCTTCACATTTTCGCTATTATTGTTCGCATAGCAATATCTGCATAGATGTCCACATGTATCATACTGACCGATATCACCTGATATGTAGCAGGCGCATTCTGCTCTGGCATTCTTTTTCTTAGGAATATCAAGCCTGCATCCTGCTGCCTTCTCGTAAGTCTCAATGGTCATACAGCCCCTGCAATCTGCTCCGTATGCTGAGAGTTCATCCCCCTCGCCACAAGGCTTTATGATCATTCCATGGGACGATGCAATCTCTATAAATGCCTTACCTATTGTAAGTCTGTCACTTTTTGAAACAGGTCTTACCTCTGGATAATTGACTTTAACCTTCTCATATAAATCAACAAAACTAATTACGCAGGTCTTAGTATATCCTTCAAGGGCTGCCGCCATTCTGGCAAATCCCGCAATATGTCTTTCCACGGAGTATTCCTCATTAATTATTATAGGATCATATCTCCATCCCACAGAATCAACTCCTACAATTGCAGACAGTTGCTTGAAATCTTCTATTACTCTCTCTTTTGGCGGAACATTTGGTTCGATATCTGTTCCATATGGTGTAATTGTTACAAACCAGTATTGTCCATAATCATTAAGCAAGTCCATATGAGGTAGCATCGGACCTGGATTCTTCGTACAGAATGCAATAACATCCACCACTTCTGGATTCAGCAGGTACTTTGATACAGCCAAAGGATTGTAAGGATTTCTGACCAGAACATAACCTTCTTTTAATCGATTGCAGAACCATTCGCTATAAAATGCTGGAATATCTGTCCGCATTCCAGTGTTAATAATCATATTATATCTTCCTCATTTCCGCTAAGAGTTCCAGTTAGTCTTCTATACTCTATTACCATCCACAGCCCTCAGTATTTCTCCGATTTCATCCAGATTGCTTGCAAAATAAATGCCTTTTTGTCTTTCTTCTGACGACAGATCATATGAAATCATCGTATCAAGTAATTCCTTTAACCCGTCATAATATCCATCGAGATTATATAGAATACAAGGTGCATCTACGAGTTCTAATGACACCATAGACATTATCTCTGATATCTCCTCAAGCGTTCCTGTTCCACCTGGAAAAGCTATAAATGCTTCTCCTAACTCAATCATTTTCGATTTTCTCTCTGACATGTCCTTAGTTACAATTAGCTGTGAAATCCCGCTATGCTGAAAATCCTTATCTATAAACATCTGCGGCTCAACTCCAATGACAATGCCACCCGACTTCAAAGCACTGTCTGCCAAAACACCCATGTATCCTGATCTGGATCCTCCGTAGACAAGTGTATCTCCTCTCTTACCAATATATGAGCCAAGTTCCTCTACTGCCACCTTAAATCTATCATTATTTCCCTGGTTCGCCCCAAGATATACCGTTATGTACATGCCAAACTCCTAATCAACTCTCTTTTTCCGAGAAATACTTTCCATATTTATCTATCAACTGATCACATGTCCAATTATACTCCTCGGCAGGTACTTCAATAATCTTATTGAATACCACTCCACCCATAGTACCACCTTCCATCGGATGGCCCATATATATCGAGTCTTTTATCAGCAAAATGTACGATACATCTGTTTTGGATTTATATATATGTATCTCTCTGCACTCATAAGAAGCGCCCATGCTGCGCGCTCTCGCATCACTAAGTATTTCACTAATCGGAGTATCCAGGTAATGTGTTTTATGCGAAATAGATAACAGTACCTCCCGTAGCAGTCTGTCTTTGAAGTAATTCAGAATATGGCTTTCATACTCCTCTTCTGTCTGAAATCCCTCATCACGCCACCTTTTTGCTATCTGATGGCACTTTTCATCTTTTTGTCCATAATTACTGACTCTCCACTCATCAAATCTAAATCCGCAGTAACGATTCAAATTGTTCGTTTCATACATTTTGAAAAGAACTCCGCCATTGGAGTATTCTTCTGCGCCTTCGATTTCGTCCAAATTATAAGGTATATATTTTTCATACTTAACCGTTGGAACTGTATAATCTGGAAACAAGTCTAACAACGCTTTCCATATATTATCAAACTCCCTCTTTTCACATTCCTCTTCTAACCAGCCTCTCATTACCATATCGCATACTTCTTCCTGGTCAGATAGATAGAATTCGTAAAATAAAATCTTTGATTTTATCATCGGATAAAATGACGCCTCA
>JAZUGT010000073.1:0-25791 GCA_045641365.1 Lachnospiraceae bacterium | reverse complement strand
ACATGGCTACGATCCGACTTGTGTGTTGAAGAAATATGCCGGAGTAGCAACGGATTTTGGATTTGTACAGATTAGTTATGATGCCGCAATGCTTCAGAGTAAGTTAAGAACAGAACTTTTATCAATCGCAAAGAATCAGGTGCTGGGTAAAAGTGGTGGTGTTGTAATTGTGGATGGAGAGAACAATATAATCTCTCATTCTGACTCAATCGATACAGAGAAGTTATATTCAGATGCCACTGATATTTCCAAGCTGATGCCAGATTGTAAAGTTGTTCCCGTCAAGCTTGATGGCGAAGATTATTATGGCTGCTGTAATACTGTTGGTGGATATTATATTGTTTCATTATATTCAAGGGATGATGCAATCTTTTCAAGAGATGTGGCTCTGTATCTGGCGGGCTTTTCGATTTTGCTGATATTTGCAGTAATGTACATCCTGCTTTACATGCTTATCAAGAATATTGTTGTAAAGCAGATAGTTCAGATGGCTCAATCTTTATCAAATATATCAAGCGGTAATCTTGAAGAGGTAGTTGATGTAAGAAGCAGCAAGGAGTTCTCTTCGCTGTCTGATGATATCAATTCAACAGTGGATACATTGAAGCATCTGATTGACGAAGCTGCAGCGAGAATTGATGCAGAGCTTGTATTTGCAAAGGAGATCCAGTTCTCTTCACTTCCGGGACCGTGGCATGACAATTCGGATAAAAAGAGATTTGAGATATCGGCAACCATAGATACTGCGAAAGAAGTTGGCGGTGACTTCTATGACTATTATATGTCAAGTCCGACGTCGTTCAACTTCCTTGTAGCGGATGTTTCGGGTAAAGGTATACCAGCAGCTATGTTCATGATGAGGGCGAAGTCTGTTCTGCGAAGCTTTTCAGAGCGTGATATTCCGGTTAATGATGTGTTTACCAACGCCAATGCTTCGCTGTGCGAGGGTAATGAGGCAGATATGTTTGTTACTGCATGGCAGGGTAAGCTTGATATTGCAACAGGCATGGTAAGATATGCCAATGCAGGTCATAATCCACCGGTTTTAAGGCATGCGGATGGAAGCTGCGAGTATCTTTCAGAAAGGCCGAACTTCGTGCTGGCTGGAATGGATGGTGTAAGATATAAGATGTATGAATATCAGCTTATGCCAGGAGAGATTATCTATCTCTATACAGATGGTATTACAGAGGCAACCAATAAGGACAATGAACTCTATGGCGAGGAGCGACTGCTTAGTATCATTAGTGGCAGTCAGTTTGAGACTTTAGAGGAACTTAACGCTGTAATACGTGAGGATATAGATGCATTTGTTAAGGATGCACCGCAGTTCGACGATATGACCATGTTAGCGCTTAAGTATCTTGGATAATCAGTTTAGAGTTGAGTAGGCGGACAGGATATCTGTCCGAGGGGGATACATGATTTACTATCAGCTATCACTAGTAATTTCATTTTTTGTATCAGTGATCTTTATGATACGAAGAGATAAGTATACAGATACATCATTAACAGTGATTTTCTGTCTAGTACCTGTCTCCAATCTCGGATATTATCTGTTAGCCAATACAAGTAATATTAATGGTGCAATCGTAGCCAACAAGATTATATATCTTGGAGGATGCTTTATGCATATGCTTACATTTTTGTTTATTCTGTCCATGTGCAGAGTTAAGAATAGCAGAGGCATATCAATGATTGCATTCTTATGCAGTGCTACTGTTTATAGCCTGGTTGTATCTGACGAGATTCATCATATGTTCTATAAGAGGCTGCTTCTGTCGCAGCGTCATGGTGTGGCATTTCTTAAGAAGGAGTATGGACCGTTTCATAAGTACTTCTATCTTATGCTGGTCGTATATCTTCTGTTAGATATATTTGTGATTATATATGCACGTCGAAGAAAAAAGGATGTTTCAATTAAGGGTCTTACATTGTTAATATCGATGGTTTCAGTTAATCTTCTGGCTTTTTTCTATGGACGACTTATGCTTCAGGAGATAGATCTTATGCCTGGAACATTTATCATAGATCAGATTCTGCTCATTGTAATTGAGAGCAGAAGTGTGCTCTATAATGTAGAGGATGTTGTCAGTGGCGTGCTATTACAGCGCAGAGAGATTGGTTACATTGCATTCGACCGTAAGCTTAATTATCTGGGCTCTGATGATATGATGAAGGTATGGTTTCCTGACATAGAGAGGCTGAGCATAGACAAGAGGCCTGATGAGAACAATGAACTTTACTGTGAAGTGAAGGCTTTGGCGAAGCGAATTGACGATGAGAACAGGGAGATTGAATTCATTTTTCCATATGGTGGCAAGTTCTTTAAGGTTAAGGGAAGCTATCTTATAGTTGGTAAGCGGAAAAATGGATACAGCATTTTTGTTGAAGATGATACGAGTGAGCAGTTAAGAATCAATCAGGCTATCTTTGAGAAAGAGCATGATGCGATGACTGGACTCTACAATAAGAGAAAGTATATTGAACTTTGTGGGGAAGAG
This sequence comes from Lachnospiraceae bacterium, assembly GCA_045641365.1. Classification (GTDB taxonomy): domain Bacteria; phylum Bacillota; class Clostridia; order Lachnospirales; family Lachnospiraceae; genus Colinaster. The sequence goes on along the minus strand of JAZUGT010000073.1, from coordinate 23,287 downwards.
TATCAGTCGCTTGATTCCATATTTATTATGAATATGGATGTTAATAATCTTAAGCTTACCAATGATACACGTGGACATAAGGCGGGAGATGCACTGATAATGAGGGCCTCGGAGTCGCTTAAGGGCATATTGACAGATAACGTGAAGGGATTTAGGCTTGGCGGCGACGAATTTATGGTAGTTGGTGAGAATCTGACTTATGATGAGGCTGAGAACCTCGAAAATGCATGGAAGGAATCTGTCGAAAGGATTAATGAGAATAGTGACGGAGACAGAGTAACTATTGCATGTGGCAGTGCATATGGTCGAAAGGGCTATGACCTTTCATGGCTTTCTAAGGAAGCAGACGAGTTGATGTATAAGGATAAGGAACGACTTAAGAGTCAACAGTAATTCCCTGGCAAAAAGGACAATCGTATGTAGCCTATAGTTCCTGTTCATAGAAAAGATCGCGGTATTGCTTCGGAGTATATCCTACTATACGTCGAAAAGTGCTGATGAAGGAACTCTGTGAGCAGAATCCGAGAGATTCAGCAATCTCAAGATAACTGTGGTTGGAATATCTTAGCATATTCTGCGCAGTTTCTACACGGACGCCAGTCAGATACTCGTGTATGTTGATACCAGTCTCCTTATGGAACAGCTTGGACAGATAACTTGGATTACGGTCTATATGTTTTGCAAGTGTCTCAATAGTAATCTTCTCATGCATATGCTCATATATGTAATCAATGCACTTTCTTACATGAATGGATATAACATTTTCCTTGCGAAGTTCCTGCATTCTTGTGGCATAATCTATATGCATATTCTCAAAAAGATCTAATATCTCATTGTATGATGTTGTCTCATCAGCTTTCGTAATATATATATCACTGAGAGCGTAGGCATCATCATGAGGCATTCCACCCTGTACGCAGATACGTGCTGTGATTGCTGTTGAGATAATCATATGATATCTTATATTTCTTACAGGGTCCTTGGATAAGGTACCTTTTCCCTTTTCAAAACTGTTACGTATTGCTTTAAAGTTATTTCTGACGGTCTCGACATCACCTGCCTGGATAGACTTGAACTTTTCAAATTCACTCTGAAATGGTGTTCGCTCAAAAGCATATTCACGTTGGATGAATCTGTCATATGTTAATTGCTTTCTGGTATTCACGGGTACGCACCTCCATATATCTTAGTACAAATAATCCCATATTTTTGATATAAAAACAATAGAATTGATATATTCTTTATAACGCTATAGGTATATTTGTCTTGAAAAACATAAGTTAGGAGATGAATTATGGTTAATGTGAGAGGACGATGGGCGTTTGTAACAGGTTCAAGCAGGGGAATAGGTAGACTTGCAGCAGAGTTTATGGCCAAGCAGGGCTGCAATGTGATTCTGCATAGTAGCAGTCTTGATAATACAGCTGAGCTGAAGAAGGAACTAGAGGCCTATGGTGTAAGTGTCCATGCTTTTGCAGCTGAGTTGTCTGATGCAGATGCAATTACTAAGATGCTTGCTGATATAGATGCTCTTGGAATTGATGTAGATATTGTCTTGAATAATGCTGGCGTGCAGGTGGCATACAGGACAGACTACTTTATGACACCGGTGTCAGATTATGATGTGAGCTTTCAGATTAATACAATTGCTCCAATGATGATCTGCTATCACTTTATGCCAAAGATGATAGAAAGAGGATTTGGAAGAATTGTGAATACAACCAGTGGAATAAGACTGGAGCCACAGCAGGCAGGATATTCTGCAAGTAAGGCGGCACTTGATAAGGTTACTGTTGATCTTGGCTCAACAGTTGAAGGAACGGATGTGATGATTAATCTTACTGATCCAGGCTGGTGCAGGACAGATCTTGGTGGACCTAATGCTCCAAATAGTCCGGAGAGTGCTATTCCAGGAGTTGTTCTGGGTGCTTTTCTTGATGATGGTAAGTCAGGAAGACTATTGGCAGCTCAGGATTATGCAGGTATGACTATCGAAGAGGCAGTAAATAGTGTTGAGGGAGAGTAATGGCACAGGTCAATGATCTTACAGTTGGTAATCCTTTTAGAAAAATAATACCATTTTATATTCCATTGTTATGCACATATTCGCTTCAGCAGTTGTATAACATCGTGGATTCAATGATAGTTGGCAAAGGCATCGGAGATGATGCCTTTGCTGCTGTTGGCAATATGGGATCACTTACATTTTTAGCAATTGGTTCGTTTATAGGACTTGCTAATGGATTTGCAATTCCAATTGGGCAGTCATTTGGGGCAAGGGCATACGACAGGATGAGGAGCTTTGTTGCATCCGCTATAATGCTTGCGCTGGCAATAATAGTTTTTGCGACGACTCTTACAGTATTTAATCTGGAGACAATACTGGTAAGGATGAGAGTGGATCCGACTATTATTGGTGATAGTCTTAAGTATGGATATATAATCTTTGGTGGAATGGGCGTTACGCTCATATACAACCTGTCCAGTGCTATTCTGCGTTCACTGGGAGATAGCAGAACTCCATTTATTGCAATTCTTATAGCATCTGCATCGAATGTTGCAATGGATTACTTTTTTATTTTTATTCTTGAAACTGGTGTTGCAGGTGCTGCTATAGCTACAGTTTGTTCCCAGTTTCTTTCAGCATGTATATGTATTAGAAAGCTTATGATGATAGAACTGGTACACCTTAAAATGGCAGATTTTAAGATTAATTCCGCTAATTTTCTTGAACTTCTTAGAAACGGTGTACCAATGGGACTGATGAATTCCGTGACAGCCCTGGGGTGTATGGTGGTACAGTTCTTCGTTAACGGATATGGTGTAGTGTATACAGCAGCATACGCAGCCTGTAGCAGATATATTAATCTGTTTATGCAGCCATCTTTTGCAGTTGGTCATGCGATGTCTGCATTTACAAGTCAGAACTATGGTGCACGCAATTTCAAGAGAATCAGAGAAGGCGTGTGGGTATGTTCTGCAATTGCGCTTGTGTCATATGCGATATTTGCTGTGATAATGATAGTATTTCCTAAGCAGCTTGCGGGTTTGGTGCTTAATGGTAGCGAACAGATAGAGTTAGTGGGACTATTTCTACCCAAATGTGGAATCATGATGTGGGGAGTGGATCTTCTCTTTGTATTCAGGAGCGGGTGCCAGGGGATGGGGCATTCTTTGGCACCGATGATATCAGGACTAATGGAGATGGTGATGAGAGTTACCGTTATTGTATTCTTTATGAGCAGTCTTGGATTTGTTGCAACAGCATATGCTGAGATAGCAGCGTGGCATGGAGCCCTGTTGATTAATCTTACGATGTTCATTATTTATCTTTTTAGAGAAATCTCATCTTTAAAAATAAAGTCAGAAACTATATAATATATATATGCTGCTTGAGCGAGTAGCATATATATATATTATTGTGGGGTGGCAAAATGAACGAACTAGAGAAGAAGCATTTGGTGGAGAATAATAAGATTTGTTTCGTTATTGGTCTTATTATTCACATATTTATGATTTTAGCATTGATTCTGTATGCAAAGGGCAGAATTGTATCAACACCAGTATTAATGGCGGTTGAGATAGTAAGTTTTATTGTTTTTTTGGGTGGATTTATTGGACTTAGGGCATCTAAGCTGGGACATTATCCAATGATGCTCAGCTTTGCAGTAAGTTATATGGTTATTCTTATTGGCTCAACACACACACCGTATCTCTGGGCATTCGGAGTACTGATAGGTGTTGCTGTAGTCATATATAACGATGCAAAGATTTGTTTCCTTGCAGCAATTACTGCAGTTGTGGAGAACGCAGTATTCCTGGGAATATTCTATGCAACAGGAGCTAATGGCAATCAGAGTGGTGTGTTCATGGTTCCAACTAATATGGCGTTTGTTGTTCTATTTGCCTTTATAATGTGCATAGTTGTTAAGACTAATGAAAGACAGACTATTGAGTCTATGGATGAGATTAAGAGTACATCCGAGGAAGCTTCAAAGGCTTCAGCGAAGATTAAGGATACTGCCGATCAGATATCAGAAAAGCTTCTGGTTGCAGATGAAGCTATGAATGGCCTGGCAGTTAAGATCCACGCATCTGCTGAGGCAGTTGAACAGATTTCTTCATCTGTATCTCTGACAGCGGAAGCAATACAGAGGCAGACGGAGATGAATTCAGATATTATGAATTCACTTGAGAGTATTAGCGATGAGTCTAAGCAGATGAATGCTCTTTCAACAGATGTTAAGGGTGATGTAAGTGAAGGTAACGTCATAATCAATGAACTTCAGAAGCAGGCCAACGAGACAGCAGTAGTTAATGCGCAGACTGCCGAGATGACAAGAAAGCTTGTAGAATCAGCCGAGACTGTTAAGGAAATTGTATCTGCTATTCTTAGTATTTCGGGTCAGACTAACCTGCTTGCACTTAATGCATCTATTGAAGCAGCACGTGCGGGCGAAGCAGGTAAGGGATTTGCAGTCGTTGCTGATGAGATCAGAAATCTTTCAGAGGATACCAAGTCTTCAGCAGAGGAGATTGCCTCAACTATTGAGGATCTTATTGAGAAGATTCATGGTGCTTCGGATAATATGCAGAAGTCTGTAGAGTCATCTGATAAGCAGGGCGTACTGATTAAGGAAGCAGGCGAAAAGTTTGCAGAGATTCTTGAGTCTGTCAATTCACTTGCTCAGAATGTTGAGCAGATTTCTGGTAATGTCGAGGGTTGTGTTAAGGCAACAGCGAGTGTTATGGATTCGATTACAGACCTTTCAGCAACATCTGAAGAGGTTGCTGCGGCATCTGTATCTTCAATTTCTCTTTCACAGGAATGTGAGAGTGATATGCATCAGACTAATACAATTCTTGGAGAGATTCTTAATCTGTCCAGAGGTGAGTAGCAAGTTGTTTATAACTTAGTACCTAGCAATTACATAGTAATGACACATGCCCCTTTTACCAGGAGTTGACCAGGTAAAAGGGGTTTTTTATGTCCTAAGCATCAGAACTGGCTATATTAAATTATCTAAAATTGGCTATTTTTATAATATCAGATGTAGGTATAATACATCTTAAAAGCGTAATAGGAGTGTGACACGTGAAAAGAGTAGCATTAATCAATGATTTGTCAGGACTTGGTAAGTGCTCGCTTACAGCAGCAATTCCAGTAATATCGGTGATGGGGATGCAGGCCTGTCCTCTTCCCACGGCAGTCCTGTCATGTCAGACAGGATTCGAACAGTTCTTTGTAGATGACTATACAGACCGAATGAATGAGATAACCACAAGCTGGGAGCTGTTGGGCATGAATTTCGATGGTATATATTCAGGGTACCTGGGTAATGCAGCACAGATTGAGAATGTGCTCTTTTTCTTAGACCGATTCTATAAGAATGATACGATATTTCTAGCCGACCCAATTATGGGTGACAATGGTAAGAAAATCAAATCATTTACAGATGAGCTGCTCGAGACCATGAAGTGTCTTACCAGGAGAGCAGATGTTATTACGCCAAATCTTACGGAGGCATGTCTGTTATCCGGAAGTGATTATGACACTCTTATTATGGAGACTAATGCAGAGACTTATCTTAAGCGTATATCAGACATCGCGGCAAGACTCAGGGAAGCAGCCGGGAAGGTGCAGACTGTTATTATCACAGGGATTCTTGTTACCACTGGCGACATCAGGAAGATAGGTAATCTTATCAGTTCCGGAGGTCGGGACATTTTTCTTGAAAGCGAGTACACAGGTAAGAGCTTTTCGGGAACAGGTGATCTCTTTGCTTCTGTGGTCACAGGCGGAATAGTGTCAGGTATGTCACCGGAAGCATCAGTTGCAATGGCTATGGACTTTATGCAGCCTGCCATAGAAGAAGCAACCAGCGAAGATGTCGATACGAATCATGGAATTATGTTTGAGAAGTATCTGGGAAAACTGATTAATATTAACACTACAGAGGTATTATTATGATGGAGAGTAGAATAAGAACAGCAACAACCAATGAATCAGCTAAGGTAAGACTGATTACAGTTACGGGACTTTTAGCAGCATTAATTACAGTTACGACTGCATATGTTGGACACGTACCAATTGGAATTAATGGTGGCTATGTTCACTTTGGTGATTCGATTATATATATAGCTGCAGCCCTTCTGCCAACTCCGTATGCGTTGTGTGCGGCAGCAATTGGTGGTGGTATGGCGGATCTTCTTGCTGCACCAATGTGGGCCCCGGCTACAATTGTCATCAAGATGATTATCGCATTACCCTTTACAAGCAGGAAAAGCAGGATTATTAATCCAAGAAATATAGTGGCGGCAGTAATCGCTTATCCTATATCCGGAACTTTGTATTTTTTTGCTGAGTATTTGATTTTTGGCAATCTCTCAGCTGCCTATTTTACTTCAATGATTGGAAGTCTTGTTCAGTCAGGCGGAAGTGCAGTATTCTTTATTGTTCTGGGAATGATGTTGGATAAGGCTGGCATCAAGAAGATTTTCAACAGTTAATATGACCCGTTATTGAGAGAAAATGATTAGATTAAGAGAGGACAGAAAATGGCAGATATACTATATACATATAAGAATCAGGTATACCTTAATATTACAAACAGATGCGACTGTAGTTGTACATTCTGTATAAGGACAACCAAGGAGACTGTGGGAGATGCAACGGACATGTGGTTTGGCTCAGAGCCAACAATAGATGAGATTAAGGGTGCGATAGATGCGTTTGATTTCACCGGATATGATGAAGTGGTCTTCTGTGGCTATGGTGAGCCAACATGTGCACTTGATAATCTTCTTGCTACTGCAGAATATCTTAAGAAGAAGCTTGGTATCAGGATAAGACTTAATACCAATGGGCTTGCAAATCTGTACCATAAGAGAGATATAATTCCTGAACTTAGTGAGGTCGTTGACAGTGTGTCAATTAGTCTTAATGCCCCTAATGCGTTAAAGTACGAGGAGGTAACAAGACCGCAGTATGAAGGTGCCTATGAGGCGATGCTTGACTTTGGTAAGGAGTCAGCAGGTAAGTTCTCCCATGTGCAGTTTTCAATTGTTGATGTACTCCCTAAGGAGGACATCGAGGAATGTCAGAGAATAGCTGATGAAAGAGGCGTATTCCTTAAGATAAGGAAGTTTGAAAAATAGTCTTAGGGTATGTAATACAACAGGTGTATATTGTTTTGTTTTTATTGTAACGACATATATACGGGCGTATAATACTTATGTAGAAATCGTTTTTTTTGACATCAAACAGGAGGGATTATGAACATAGCTATACTTGGAGCTGGTAGAATAGCTCAGATTTTCACAAAGGCAATTAGTGGTGCGGATGGTGCAACATGCTATGCTGTGGCAGCGAGAGATGTTGACAGGGCAAGGAAGTTCGCTGAGGAGTTCGGATATCAGAAGTATTATGGCAGCTACGAGGAGATGCTGAGTGATCCGGAGGTAGAGCTGGTATATGTTGCTACACCTCACTCGCATCATTATGAACATATGAAGCTGTGTATAGAACATAAGAAGCCAATACTCTGCGAGAAGTCATTTACAGTTAATGCAGCCCAGGCTAAGGAAATTATTGAATTGGCTGCTAAGAACAATGTATTTGTAGCAGAGGCAATATGGACAAGATATATGCCTTCAAGACAGATGATCAATGATATAGTTAATAGCGGTGTGATTGGTAAGGTATCTACAATCACTGCTAATCTGGATTATGCAATTACAGATAAGGAGAGAATGGTTAAGCCGGAACTTGCAGGTGGTTCGCTTCTTGATGTTGGCGTATACTGCCTTAACTTTGCTGTTATGCATATGGGCAAGGATATTGACAGAATTGAATCAACGGTTGTAATGACAGATGCTGGTGTTGATGCGCAGGAGTCTATGACTGTTGTATATAAGGATGGCCGTATGGCAGTTCTTACATCCGGAATGTATGCCCGTTCTGACAGAAAGGGAATATTCTACGGAGAAAAGGGATATATTATTGTAGAGAATATCAATAATCCACAGAGTATATCTGTATTTGATGACGAAGACAATCTGATAAAGAAGTATGATGTTCCAGAGCAGATTAATGGTTATGAGTATGAGCTTATTGAGTGTATGGACTGCGTGAAGAAGGGGCTGTTAGAAGCTAAGTCAATGCCACTTTCAGAGACAGTGTACATAATGGAACTTATGGATGGATTAAGAGCTGACTGGGGTCTTAAGTATCCTATGGAATAACGAATAGTTAACTATTGACAAATACCCCCTGGAGGTATGATAATATTCATACCCCTAGGGGGTATTATTGCGTGACAGTGAGGTGTATATATGGCAGAGTCAGAATCAAGAGAATGCTGCTTAAAGCATAAGGACAGAGAGAGTATCGAGAAGAAGGATCTTATTAACAGACTTCGAAGGATTGAAGGGCAGGTAAGAGGTCTGGAGGGAATGATTGAGAATGATGCATATTGTACAGATGTACTTATTCAGGTGTCAGCTGTGACCTCTGCTCTTAACAGCTTTAATAAGGTGCTGCTTGAGAATCATATCAGAACCTGTGTAGCTGATGGAATACGTCGGGGAGATGATGAGGTTATCAGTGAACTTGTTACAACTATGCAGAAGCTGATGAAGTAGGAGGATGTTCGTGGAACAGTACAATGTAACAGGTATGAGTTGTGCTGCCTGTCAGGCAAGAGTTGAGAAGGCAGTAATGAATGTGCCAGGTGTGACCGAATGTTCAGTAAGCCTTCTGACCAATTCCATGGGAGTGAGCGGAAGCGCATCGAAGGATGAGATAATTAAGGCAGTAACAGAAGCAGGATATGGTGCAACACTCAGGGAACGGGGACTGACACAGGATGGTGGCACAGGCTATGAGGATATGCTGGAGGACACCGAGACACCAAGGCTTATGAGGCGCCTGATATTGTCAGTTGCTTTACTTATTCCACTTATGTATGTTTCGATGGGACATATGATGTGGAACTGGCCATTACCAGGATTTATGGCAGGTAACCACATTGCCATGGGTGTCTATGAACTGGTTGTCACAACTTTTATCATAATTATCAATAACAGATTCTTCATTAACGGATTCAGGGGATTAATCCATAGAGCTCCGAACATGGACACATTAGTTGCACTTGGAGCAACAGCTGCATACGGATACAGCATTTTTTCTCTGTATGGAATGTGCATGGCACAGAAGAGCGGAGATATGCAGTCTGTCATGAGGTTTATGGATGAGTTCTACTTTGAGTCAGCTGCGACCATTCTTACGCTTATTACAGTTGGCAAGATGCTTGAAGCAAGATCCAAGGGAAGAACAACTGATGCCCTGAAGAGTCTTATGAAGCTTGCGCCTGATACTGCCAGTGTTATTGTTGATGGCGTTGAGAGAAGTGTACCCGTTAGTCAGGTACAAAAAGGTGACCATTTTATAGTCAGACCAGGCGAAAGTATACCTGTGGACGGAATAATCATAAAGGGAAGCAGTGCAATTGATGAAGCATCCTTAACAGGTGAGAGCATACCTGTAGATAAGATGGAAGGGAATAGCGTATATGCTTCGACGATTAGTATGTCCGGGTATATTGAGTGTGAGGCAACTAAGGTTGGCGAAGATACAACTCTCTCTCAGATTATTCAGATGGTTAGTGATGCGGCGGCAACCAAGGCGCCAATTGCTAAGATTGCTGACAGGGTATCAGGAGTATTCGTCCCTGTAGTAATGTGCATCGCGCTAGTTACATTTATTATCTGGATTATTGCCGCAGCAGACGTTGGATTCGCACTTGCGAGAGCAATATCAGTACTGGTAATCAGCTGTCCGTGCGCTCTTGGTCTTGCTACGCCGGTAGCCATAATGGTTGGAAGCGGAGTCGGCGCAAAGAATGGAATAATGTATAAGACTGCAGCATCTCTTGAGGAGATGGGCAGGATTCAGATTATTGCCCTGGATAAGACCGGTACAATAACGACAGGAGAACCAGTGGTAACGGGAATCTATCCTGCCACGGGAATTGAAGAGGATGAACTTTTAAGAGTTGCGTACTCGCTTGAAGTTAAGAGCGAACATCCTCTTGCCAGAGCTGTTGTGAGTAAGGCAGCAGAAAGCAATGTGTCAGATTATGAGACAGAGGACTTCACCATTCATCCGGGTAATGGACTGACAGGAATGCTTGGTGATAATCTTTGTGCTGGTGGTAACGAGAGATTCATCCGCAGGTACTCAGATATCGAAGCAGATATTCAGAATAAGGCTAATGAACTTGCCATGCTTGGCAATACACCACTTTTCTTCTCAAGGGGCGAGAAGTTTCTTGGTATAATAACAGTTGCAGACGTACCACGAGATGACTCTGCGGAAGCAATCAGGGAACTTGCAACGCTTGGAATCCATGTAATAATGATTACTGGAGACAATGAGAGGACCGCGCAGGCGATAGGTGCAAGTGCTGGTGTGGATGAAGTTATTGCAGGTGTGCTGCCTGATGGAAAAGAAGCGATCATTAAGCAGCTTAAGAAGTATGGTAAGGTTGCGATGGTTGGTGATGGAATCAACGATGCACCAGCACTCACAAGAGCGGATATAGGAATTGCAATAGGTGCAGGGACGGACGTTGCCATTGACGCTGCAGATGTTGTTCTTATGAAGAACTCGCTTAAGGATGTTGTGGCAGCGATAAGAGTCAGCAGGTCAACTCTCAGGAATATACATGAGAATCTATTCTGGGCATTTTTCTATAATGTACTTGGAATTCCACTCGCAGCAGGCGTATGGATACCGCTACTCGGTATCACACTTAATCCGATGTTTGGTGCAGCAGCGATGAGTCTTTCAAGCTTTTGTGTTGTAAGCAATGCGCTGAGACTGAACTTCTGCCCGGTATATGATGGAAGAAGAGATAGAAGAGTCAGAGGTATGCTTAATAAGGATATTCTGATTGATTATAAAGATAATGTCATAATCAGTAATAATAAGGAGGAAAAGAATATGGTTATTGAAGTAAAGGGAATGATGTGTCCACACTGTGAAGCACATACAAAGGCCGCAATCGAAGGAATTGAAGGCGTAGTATCAGCAGTAGCAGACCATAATACCGGTATGGTTACTATTGAGACTTCTGCAGAGGTTGAGGAAGCTAAGATTAAGGCTGCTGTAGAGGGTGCAGGCTACGAATATTGTGGAATAAAATAAGTCAAATTAATTGACATATATCATTCGTGGGTATAGAATTTCTTTGATAGAAGCAAAGGCGCTTCGAGACGAGTCTCGAAGTGCCTTCTTTTATTATAGGGTGATGCCAATAATGGAGGTATCTTATGAAGGATTGTCTTGATAAGCTGCATGAAGAATGTGGTGTATTCGGAGTATGGAGTACAGAGAATATTGATGCGGCAAGTTATGTGTATTATGGCCTTGTGGCATTGCAGCACAGAGGACAGGAATCAGCCGGAATCGTTGTGTGCGATACGTGTGGTCCTATCGGTAATATCAGTGCTCACAAGGGAATGGGCCTTGCCAGTGAAGTATTCTCGTCCGAGACGCTTCACAAGCTTAGGGGTAATATAGGAATTGGTCATGTGCGATACTCAACTACTGGTGAGAGTTGTGAGGATAATGCGCAGCCTATATTCTTAAGCTATGCAAAGGGAACTCTTGCACTGGCACATAACGGCAATGTTACCAATGCCGGAGAGATTAGAAAGGCTCTTGAAGAAGAAGGTGCAGTGTTCCGTGGAACAACTGATTCCGAAGTTATTGCTTATAAGATTGCAGAAGAGAGGCTTTCATCAGCTTCAATAGAGGAAGCTGCGAAGAAGGTGGCGACTACTCTGAAGGGTGGATATGCCCTGTTAATTATGAGCCCACAGAAGCTTGTCGGAATAAGAGATCCTTTTGGCCTCAAGCCATTGTGTCTGGGTAAAAAGGATGAAGCTTACATTCTTGCATCAGAAAGTACAGCCTTGGCGGCAGTTGATGCGGAGTTTGTAAGAGATATTGCCCCAGGTGAGATGATATCAATTACCAAGGATGGTATTGATTCCAAGATTATACTCAGTGTTCCTAAGAAGGCTCACTGTATATTTGAATACATTTATTTTGCAAGACTTGATTCAGTAATAGATGGAATCAGTGTATATGATGCAAGAATACGGGGAGGAATGTCGCTTGCCAGAAGATATCCTGTTGAAGCAGATGTTGTCACGGGTGTTCCGGATTCAGGACTTGCAGCAGCTGCAGGATACGCCAAGGAGGCGGGTATTCCATTTGAACTGGCATTCTCTAAGAACAGTTATGTTGGAAGGACATTTATAAAGCCTACGCAGGAAGAGAGAATGAGCGCTGTCCATATGAAGCTTCGCGTGATAGAGAGTGTTGTAAAGGATAAGAGAGTCGTTCTTATAGATGACTCAATTGTCCGAGGAACAACAATTGCTAATCTTATTGTTATGATGAGGAAGGCAGGAGCTAAGGAGGTTCATGTAAGGATAAGCTCACCACCTTTTCTATATCCATGCTATTATGGAACAGACGTACCTGATAATTCTGAACTTATTGCCAATAAGTATTCAACGGAAGAGATTCGTGACAGGATAGGCGCTGACTCACTTGGTTATATGGCCAAGGAAGATCTTAATGACATGACTGGTAATCTTCAGGTATGTAAAGCATGTTTTGATAACAATTATCCTGTCTGAGTGTTATAATAGACAGGATGTAGTGCAGTACATATCTAAGTAATTAATAAATTCGACATTGGAGAATATGATGAGCGAACAGATTAAGAGAAAACTTATATTAGAAGATGGAAGTGAGTACATTGGTACAGCTTTTGGTTCACTTAGTGAGAAGAAGGTTGAACTGGTATTCAACACATCGATGGTAGGATATCAGGAGATAATATCAGATCCATCATATACATATCAGACAGTTGTGATGACATATCCACTTATTGGCAATTATGGTATGTGTGATGCTGACTACGAGACAATAGTTCCTACTATATCAGGAATGGTTGTTAAGGAGTACTGTGATGAGCCATCGAACTTCAGAAGCACCTCGAGTCTTGGAGAGGTTATGAAGAAGTATGATGTAGTTGGTATTGCAGGACTTGATACCAGAAAGCTTACCAGACATATAAGAAACTATGGAAGCTGTAAAGCTATCATATGTGATGAGAGCAAGGATACAGCTGCAGCCGTGCAGGAACTTAAGGATTGGATTCCGCCTACAGATGCTGTAGCAAGAGTTAGTACAGATAAGATATATGATTATACATATGAGCGTGATGAGAGTATGCCTGTTCCACATAGTCCTGAGTTTACAGAAGGTAATGGGAAGAAGATTGTTGCAATCGACTGTGGTATCAAGCATAACATCTTAAGAGAGCTTACCAGAAGAGGATGCAAGGTTACTGTTGTTCCATGGAATACTTCTGCTTCGGATATTCTTGCAATGAAGCCGGATGGAGTATTCATTTCCAACGGTCCTGGAGATCCTACTGATGCTGTAGCTACTATAGATACAATTAAGAATCTGTTAGGTAAGATTCCGATTTTTGGAATCTGCTTAGGACATCAGATTATATCACTTGCTTATGGAGCAAGCACATATAAGCTTAAGTTTGGACATAGAGGTGGTAATCATCCTGTCAAGAATCTGATTACGGATAAGTTGGAGATTACTTCGCAGAACCATTCATATGCTGTTTTAGAAGAGAGCCTTAAGGGAACAAAGCTTACGGCAACACATATCAATCTTCTTGATAATACAATAGAAGGTGTGCGCTGTGAGGAAGATAAGGTGTTCTCTGTTCAGTATCATCCGGAGAGTGCACCTGGCCCACAGGATAGCAGTTATCTTTTTGATGATTTTATGAAGCTTTGTGGGGAGGACAGATAGATGCCAAAAAGAACGGATATTAAGAAGGTTCTGGTAATTGGTTCAGGACCTATAGTAATTGGACAGGCAGCAGAATTTGATTATGCTGGTACACAGGCATGTCTGTCGCTTAGAGAGGAAGGCTATGAGGTTATTCTCTGCAATTCCAATCCTGCGACAATCATGACAGATCAGGCAATTGCTGACAAGGTATATATGGAGCCGCTTACACTTGAATTCATAGCTAAGATTATTCGTATGGAGAGACCTGATGCAATCTTACCAGGTATTGGTGGCCAGACTGGTCTTAATCTTGCTATGCAGCTTCAGCGTAAGGGTGTACTCAAGGAGTGTGGCGTAGAGCTTCTTGGAACCAAGATTAGCAGTATTGAGCGCGCAGAGGACAGAGAGATGTTCAAGGAACTCTGCGAGAGCATTGGAGAGCCAGTGCTTCCATCGATAATTGCTGAAAGCATGGAAGAGGGACTTGATGCGGCTGCCAAGATTGGCTATCCACTCGTATTAAGACCAGCCTTTACACTTGGTGGAACAGGTGGTGGATTTGCGGAAAATGAGGAAGAGTTTAAGGAGATTATGAAGAATGCTCTGTCACTTTCCCCGGTTCATCAGGTTCTTGTAGAGAAGAGCGTAAAGGGATATAAGGAGATTGAGTACGAAGTAATGCGTGATGCCAATGATACGGCAATCACAGTATGTAATATGGAGAACATTGATCCCGTTGGTATTCATACAGGAGATTCAATTGTTGTGTGTCCATCGCAGACACTTACCAACAAGGAATATCATATGCTTAGAGACAGTGCTCTTAAGATTATCAGAGCGCTTGAGATAGAGGGTGGATGTAATGTTCAGTTTGCACTTGACCCTAAGTCTTTTGATTACTATCTGATCGAGGTTAATCCAAGAGTTTCACGATCATCTGCATTGGCTTCCAAGGCGAGTGGATATCCAATTGCCAGAGTGTCAGCCAAGATAAGTATCGGTATGAGACTGGATGAGATTAGATTAGCCAATACACTTGCATCCTTTGAGCCATCACTCGATTATGTTGTAAGTAAGATGCCTAGATTCCCATTTGACAAGTTTGGTGATGCTAATAATTCACTTAACACTCAGATGAAGGCAACTGGTGAGGTTATGAGCGTCGGAAGAACTCTGGAGGAGAGTCTCCTTAAGGCCATCAGATCACTTGAGACAGGTGTATTTCACCTGCATAGTAAGAAGTTCGATGACTCTGAGACATCAGAGTTGTTAGATTATATTAAGATTGGAACAGATGACAGAATATATGCTATTGCGGAGCTTCTTAGAAGAGGTACGGGCTGTGATGAGATAGCAGCAATAACAGGTATTGATGTATTCTTTGTTCGCAAGTTCCTTAATATTGTTGAGATGGAGAAGCGCCTTGTTGCAGCTAAGAAGGATGATGAACTTCTGTTTGAAGCTAAGCAGATGGGATTCTCTGACAGGGAAATTGGTGTACTCTGGGATATGACCGCGCATGAGATATATGATTATCGTGTGGCAGCAGGTATCAAGCCGGTATATAAGATGATTGATACATGTGCATCAGAGTTCTCAAGTTATGTTCCTTACTTCTATTCGACATATGAAGATGAGAATGAGTCAATTATATCCGATAAGAAGAAGATAATAGTGCTTGGCTCCGGACCTATCAGAATCGGTCAGGGTGTTGAATTCGATTATTCGACAGTACATGCGATTATGACTATCAGAGAACTTGGATATGAGGCCATAATCATTAATAACAATCCAGAGACTGTATCTACAGATTACACTACATCGGATAAGCTGTACTTTGAGCCACTGTGTGTTGAGGACGTAATCAACATTATCGATATGGAGAAGCCGGAAGGCGTTATTGCTATTCTTGGTGGTCAGACAGCAATTAACCTTGCTGAGCCGCTTAAGGAGTATGGTGTTAATATTATTGGTACTGACTGCGCAGCCATTGAGAGAGCTGAGAACAGGGATTCCTTCGAGCATCTTCTTAAGGAACTCGCAATTCCTCAGCCTGAAGGTGTTGCCGTTACTAATATTGAAGATGGTGTCAGGGCAGCTGAGAGAATAGGATATCCTGTGCTTGTTCGTCCTAGCTTTGTTCTTGGCGGACGTGCTATGCAGATTGTATCCAAGGAGAAGGATCTGCTTCATTATCTGAAGACTGCCGTTGAGGTGGACGTAGATAAGCCAGTACTCGTAGATAAGTATATCCGAGGAAAAGAGGTCGAGGTTGACGCTGTATGTGACGGAAGAGATGTATTTGTTCCAGGAATCATGGAGCTGGTTGAGAGAACAGGTGTGCACTCAGGTGATTCCATAAGTGTATATCCGACATATAGTATTTCAGACAAGGTCAAGGGAACTATTCTGCAGTATACGAAGAAGCTTGGACTTGGTATAGGAATTATAGGACTTTTCAATATTCAGTTTATTGTGGATTCTGAGGACAATGTATATATCATTGAGGTCAATCCAAGATCATCAAGAACGGTGCCGTTCCTTTCCAAGGCAACAGGCTACAGTCTTGCTGATATTGCTACTAAGGCAATACTTGGAATGTCGCTTAAGGAACAGGGTATATTTGATATATATCCACCAGAGCGTGACAGATGGTGTGTTAAGGCACCAACATTCTCGTTCTCCAAGCTTAAGGGTATGGATGCATATCTTTCGCCAGAGATGAAGTCTACAGGTGAAGCAATTGGATACGACAGTAAGATGCACAGAGCAATGTACAAGGCACTTGTGGCGTCAGGAATTAAGCTTCGTAACTATGGAACAGTAATAGTATCGCTTGCAGATGAAGACAAGGTTGAGGCAATGCCGCTTATCAAGCGCTTCTATGACATGGGATTCAATATCGAGGCAACTTCACTTACAGGTCAGTATCTTAAGGAATACGGAGTCAAGACAAGGATTCGTAAGAAGTTGTCAGAGGGTAGTGAGGAGATTCTGGATGCAATTAAGAGTGGTAGTGTGAGCTATGTAATCAATACCCGTGCGATACTGTCCGGTGTTCATTATGAGGATGGTTCAGCAATCAGAAGATGTGCTACAGAGAATAATGTGACAATGTTCACATCACTGGATACAGTCAGCGTTCTGTTAGATGTGCTTGAAGAACAGACAATCAAGGTTGCGACAATTTTTTAATAAAGTAGCAATTTGTTGTTTTAATTAACCTCCTGTCGTAGTATTATGGTACTAATAATACTATGAGGGAGGTATTTTTATGCGTCGAATTGTTAATCTCAAGAGAGCAATTGCGTTGATACTATCTTTGACATTAGTAATGGCCAATGTTCAGATGGCTTTTGCAAGTGAGATAGTGGATGAAGGTAAGCAGACGATGCTTGAAAGCCCTGAAATTACCGGGGGGGGCGAAGCGTATGAAGCATTGTCTGAGGAGGACATCAGTGCAGAAAGTGAGACTATAGTTGAGACAATAGTTGAGACAGAATCTGAGACTGAGACTGTGGCCGAGACTGAGACTATGTCTGAGACAGAGGTTGAAGTCAGTAGTGAAGTGGTTGCAGTTGTTGAAGAATCCTCAGAGGAGATGACAGATATATTCGGTGAAGAAGAGACTGGATGTATCGATGTTGAGATAGACGGTACTCATACTTTATATGAATCTCTAGGGGCGGCTGCCAGTGCTATTAATGCGTCAGATTATGATGATGTTATGTACATCAAGATTCTTGAAGATTTTGACGAAACAGGCGATATCGAATTTGATAAGGCGGCGTCTATTAATCTTAACGGTAAGACCGTGTCAATTGAAGGAACCCTGAGATTTAATTATGATAGGGACTCGGCATATCACACCGGTAATGTAATTAATGTTAATGGCGGAAAGCTGACTGTTACAGAAGATCTCATTATGCAGAGTGGCGAGCTTACTCTGAACAAAGGACAGCTTGAAGTTAATAACCTGTACATGTGCATTGTCAATAAGGAGACAGATGTTAAGACGGAAGGATACTGCTCATTATTCATGGAGAATAGCAATGACAGAGTAGTAGTAGTTAATGATGTTGTGCTGTCGCGTAAGCTAACTCTTGGTGATTATTCAGGTATTCATTTTAAGAATGGTACAATGACTATAGGTGGAGACTTTAGCCTTATTGGAGATGAATATGTAGCGGGAGTTGATGATGCGCATAAGGTATTATTTACTCCTGGAAAGGCACATACTATAGATATTAGTGATTCTAGACCGATAGTTGCATTCGGTTCGATTGGTACGACTGATGGAAGCAAGCTTCTTATTAATGCTGCGGATACATTCGGCTTTGTTAAGCTTCTTTCGGACGTGGATGTCCATTCTGCACGTACTATTATGCAGATGACATCGATGACATACCTGAATGGAAAGACGCTTAATATTGATACTAGTATCAAAACAGACGCAAATAGTGTAGATATTCAGCAAGGGGCGTTATATGTAGATGGAGATATATCTATTTTGGGTCTGTCTTATACAAGTACGTTCGATGCTAATGGAGGAAATCTGTCTGTTAACGGTCTGTTTACTTCCGGAAGTAGTTATAATAACGTAGTGCTGAAGGCCAATAAGGGCTCCATATATTTTAAAGGCTCTAGTAGTAATCTTGGAATCAGCATTAGGATGAATAATAAAGAGGATGAGGTCTTTATTGACGGTGACTGGACTGGTGCAAGTGATGATGATGAGTTGCATAATGGAACCTTGACTGTAACTGGTGATATTACTGGTAAAGAGTATGATGATATAGTTGCCTCTGCAGATCATACACTGGTACTTGATGGTAGTAGCACACAGAAAATTGATATTTCTCCAAGTTCATGCTTTGGAGCGGTCAAGATTGGACCTAATGGCAATAGTAAGATTAGAGTGGTAGATGGCTTCGGCTTTATGAAGCTTTTGTCAGATATTGAGATTTATTCAGACATGTATCCAATTCATATGTCATGTCTGTTTGTTGGTGAGAATAATCTGAAGGTTGACGGTAGTGTGGAACTGATTCATGGCTCTTCTGATCAGCATCTTCCAACAGAGATGATAAAGATGAATGGCGGTTCGATTCTTGTCGAGGATGATCTCACACTTAAGCATTCGGAGCTTTATAGTTATAGAGACGATAATGTAATAGGACGTCTTGATAATGGACTTCTTGAGGTAGCAGGAACACTTAGTATTCCTGCAGGATATATTGCACTTAACGGAGGAACACTTCGTGCTGGTGAGCTTGTTTCTGGACAGAGTGGTTCTCTTGTTATGAAGAATGCCAAGGATAAGGTGTATATAACAGGAGATTTGTATGTTACAGGTTCGAATTATCAGGCTCCTGAGATGACTAATGGAGAACTGTATATTGGAGGCGATCTTATAGCTGAGGATGGTGTATTTGTGGCTACAAAGAATCATAAGACCATTCTTAATGCACCTGCTGGAACTAATCAGACAGTTCAGTTTTACTCAAGAGATTCCAAGTTTAACTATCTGTATGTTCCAGATTATTCAAGCAGAAAGATTATTTTTAAATCAACATATGGTTCGGACAGGGCAGAGAGTACATACTATGTGAAGCTGTTTAAGGATGGTATTGATAGTAATGATTACGGCATAGAGTATGAACTTTATGGTGGTGTGCAGAATGATGCCAATCCAACTTCATATGTTGCCGGAGCAACAACAAAGTTACTTGCTCCAACCAGAACAGGGTATATATTCAAGGGATGGTATGAATCAGAGGAGGCTGCAAGGGACTTTATTAGTACTTCCAAGGTTAGTGATCTTACAGGACTTAAGGGTGATGTTATATTCTATGCTGGCTGGGATCCAATCACTTATACTATTGCATTTGATAAGAATGGCGGAAGAGGTCAGATGGCTTCATATACGGTAAAGTACGACGAGTTACTCAGACTTGAGGATCATGCCAGTACATTTACAAGAACCGGTTATACATTTGCAGGATGGAATACGAAGAAGAATGGTACTGGAACAGGCTTCCTTGATAAGGAGATTACCGAATCGGCACCTAATCTGACTACAAAGAAGAATGCCACAGTTATTCTGTATGCACAGTGGACAGCTAATACATACAACGTTTATTACGCCAACATTGTCGAAGAAGACATTAATGATAATCCTGCGACTCGTGTAATGAATGAGAAGGTTACTCTTAAGAATCCGGTGAGAGCGGGATATGTATTTAAGGGCTGGTATAAGAACGCAGAATTTACCGGTAAGCCGGTTAAGCAGATTGCCGCTGCAACTGCATCAGATGTATCTGTATATGCAAAGTGGATAGAGAGAAAGTATTCTGTCGTATATAATAAGAATCTTCCAAGTGGCGAAAGACTGCCAGATGAGATGGTATGGCCTGGAGCAACGTTGGTTGAAGGTGCTACACCGGCTGTTGCAGCTTCACTTGGCGAGACAGTGACAACCAAGAGTGGCCTGTACTCTTTTATGGGCTGGAATACAGCCAAGAATGGAAAGGGTGTATCGATTAGTGCATTAGATTCTGTTAATGATCTTACCAATGGAAGTAAGATTACATTATATGCACAGTGGAGAGCAAAGGGATGTAACATAGTATACAATTCTGCCAATACCGCTGGAATCAGAAACAGTAATCCTGTATGGGGAACTATAATTGCAGATATTACTCTTAAGGCACCTGCTAAGACAGGTTACATTTTCGGCGGCTGGTATAGCGATGAACTGCTTACGAGCAAAATTACCAAGATTAAGAAGGCAGACATAGCCGCTGCATTTGAAAGTGGTGATGATATTAATGTATATGCGAAATGGACGCCTGTTGTATATACTGTAAAGTTCAATAAGAATGGTGGTGCAGGCGCAATTGATGCTATTAAGTGCACTTATGATGAGAGTAAGGCATTAACTGTTAATACAGGAAAGATTACAAGAACGGGATATGAATTCCAGGGCTGGGCGACGAAGAAGACTGCCAGTGTAGCAGCGTATTCTGATGGTAGCGATGTGCTTAACCTGAAGGCTTCGGATGGAGCAGTAGCTACACTCTATGCTGTCTGGGCACCTATCGATTATGATGTCAATTACGTAAGTATTGTAGACGGTGAAGTGGTTGAGGACTTTATTGCAGGCGCTGATAATCCTAATCCTGCAACACATATATATGCCAAGGCAGTTAATCTTAAAAAGCCATCAAGAAAGGGATATGTATTCAAGGGCTGGTATACAACAGCTGCAATGAACAGATCATGTAGTCAGGTTCCAAAGAATCTTGCCAATAGATTCACTGTATACGGAAAGTGGATTAGAAACAGCTACAGGATAATTTATTCACCTAATGGGGCTACCGCAACTTCCAGAACTTTTGACGGAATGAAGTCCGGAGTAGGTGTGACAATTAAGTCTTCACTGTTCACAAGATCAGGATATACACTGGTTGGATGGTCGACATCAATGCGAGGCAGTGCAGAAGATATGAATTCAGCTGATCCTGTCTACACCTACTATGCACCAGGACAGGAAGTGTCAGGAGGCTTCATTGCTAACAGAGACAATGCAGCTCTTCACTTATATGCCGTATGGGAAGAAAATTAAAAAAAGTTATTGACATAACTATAAAATAGGTTTATAGTTGTCACATGAAAAGCAAAGGCGCTTTGAACTTTATGTTCAAGGCGCTTTTTTCATTGTAGAATTTTGATTCGTGTGGGGTGCGCAACCTGCAAGAATAACAAGATTAAATAAAGGTTTTGAGAGGAGACAATAGTTATGAAACAATCAGTACCTGAATTATATGGAAGCTTGGTATTCAATGACAAGGTAATGCGTGATAAGTTACCAAAGGATATCTACAAGGCTCTTAAGAAGACAATTGAGAAGAATACTCATCTTGAGATTGATGTAGCTAACGCAGTTGCAATTGCCATGAAGGAATGGGCAGTTGAGAATGGAGCTACACATTATACACACTGGTTCCAGCCACTTACTGGATTTACAGCTGAGAAGCATGACAGCTTTATCTCACCTACAGATGATGGACAGGTAATTATGGAGTTCTCTGGTAAGGAACTTGTAAAGGGTGAGCCAGATGCTTCTTCATTCCCATCAGGTGGTATCAGAGCTACATTTGAGGCAAGAGGATATACAGCCTGGGATCCAAGTTCACCAGCGTTTATTAAGGATGGAACACTTTGCATTCCTACAGCCTTCTGTTCATATACAGGTGAGGCACTTGATAAGAAGACACCACTTCTTAGATCAATGGATGCACTTAGCAAGGAAGCAACTAAGGTACTCAACCTTATTGGTAATAAGGATGTTGAGGGCGTAACAACAACAGTTGGTCCTGAGCAGGAGTACTTCCTTATCGATAAGGAAGACTACAAGCTTAGAAGAGACCTTATTTTCACAGGAAGAACACTTCTTGGTGCAGCAGCTCCTAAGGGACAGGAGATGGAGGATCATTACTTCGGAGCGCTTAGACCTAGAGTAGCAGCTTATATGAAGGAACTTGATGAAGAACTCAGGAAGCTTGGCATTCCTGCTAAGACTAAGCATAATGAGGTTGCTCCAGCACAGCATGAGCTTGCACCAGTATTTGATACAACTAATGTTGCAGTTGATCACAATCAGCTGACAATGGAGATTATGAGAAAGGTTGCTGACAAGCATGATTTTGTATGTCTCCTTCATGAGAAGCCATTCGCAGGAATCAACGGTTCCGGTAAGCATAACAACTGGTCAATGTCAACTAACACAGGTGTTAACCTGTTAGACCCAGGTAAGACACCAGCTGAGAACACACAGTTCCTTGTAGTACTTGCAGCAGTAATTAAGGCAGTTGATGAGTATGCAGATCTTATGAGACTTTCGGTTGCATCTGCAGGTAACGATCACAGACTTGGTGCTAATGAGGCACCTCCAGCAATTATTTCAATTTTCCTTGGAGATGAGCTTTCAGCAGTTGTTGATTCAATTGTAAAGGATGATTTCTTTAAGAAGGATGACAAGGTTGTAATGGAGACAGGTGCTGCTGTTATTCCTCACTTCACAAGAGATAACACAGACCGTAACAGAACATCACCTTTTGCTTTCACAGGAAATAAGTTTGAGTTCAGATCACTTGGTTCATCAGCATCTGTTGCTACACCGAATATCGTTCTTAAAGAGCTTGTCGTTCTCGATAGCATCCAAAACTGCTGTAAGCTCATCACCAAGGAAGATTGAAATGATAGCCGGAGGTGCCTCGTTAGCACCAAGTCTGTGATCATTTCCTGCTGATGCAACAGAAAGTCTCATAAGATCTGCATATTCATCAACTGCCTTAATAACTGCTGCAAGGAATACCAAAAACT
>JAZUGT010000072.1:0-5487 GCA_045641365.1 Lachnospiraceae bacterium | reverse complement strand
TCTTGTGCGCTCTTTTGCATCAGCAGCTCAGACTAGTGGTAAAGCGGCTATCAAGATGAAGGCGACTACTGCGGCTGAGAACCTGATGGAGGACATCAAGGGCATGACTCTTGAGCAGGTTATAACCAAGTATGGCGTGGGTGCGAATAGCAATCCAAGTAAAGACATTGTGTATGATTCTGATTTGGGCAAGTATGAGTATAATGCCAAAGGCGGAACAGTTTATAGCTTGGAAATTAATAAATCCAAATCAAGTTTTGATGCGGACTTGGCCAAGATGGTGGACGATTCTACATATGATGTGACTATTGAAATTGATCCGACATATTACCCTAATATCAATACTGTAAATATGGCGGACTTCAACACAGTTAATTCGGAGTCATCTGCAATATTCTGTCTTACAGATACAATTGATAAGCAGGCTTATAAAGAATTCGTTGACCTAAACAGTCAAATGGATGCTGGATTAGATAACAAAACCGCTGCAGATTTTGAAAAGCTTTTGAAGCGAGAGATTCGCGTTGACATCAGTAAATCAGGCACTTTCACGGATGAGAATGGTGATACACATGATGCGCATGACGTTAGTGTCACTGTAACATATCTTGCTAATGATAATAAGGGTTCCGGTAAAGTTGTACCAGATGGAAGAGAAGTATTACAGAAGGTATCAAGACAGATATACAGCGAATCAATCTCAAAGAAAAAGCTTGAATCCATATTTATAATGTATCCGCCAAGATATGAGGCAGCTAAGAAAAATAGTGTTGGTGATGGCAAAGGCAATGGAGACATAATCATCATCCATAATCGTGATGATGTGGAAGCAAATCTGTATGTTATAGCTCAGAATTTTTCCAATTCTTCCGATAAAGGTAAGGAATATTTAAAGAAGGATCAGGGATTGAATCTTCAGATATATCAGAACGAGATTACTGATGAGGTGAAGGGCGGTACAAAACAGCCATTAACCTTATTTACCAATCTTCATGATGATACTGAGTATCTGAAGAAGGCAGATTCAAAGCTTTTGCCTGTGAAGTGCAATCTTAACCTTGATACTAGAAATAAGGATCCTGAAGGAATCAAGGATTCCTTTGATGACAAGGTTTATGGAAGGATTGTTGCAAGAACTGGTAAGTTTGCGGATGATGATCCGGTTAACAGCCCGACTGTTAAGCTTAATGCAAGGGATATAGACGGAAAACTGTTGGATGCGTCTAAGGTGGATCCAAAGATATATGATGTAAAGGTTACTATATCTAAGAAGTTAAATGATGCTGATACTGAGTGGCCAGTAACAGTTGAGTTAAAGGGTTCAATAACAGATTAGTGAGAGCTTATAATGCGAAGATTACTTAGTAAAATGCATGAAAAGTTCATAAGGGATAACAATGAAGGTATGTCCATTGTAACTGTTATAGTTGCAATAGGCTTTGTTGCTGTGCTTGTAAGTATCGTGATGATATCAGCTGTCATCAACTTTAAGATGAAGGCTGTTAATGTGCATACCAAGGAGTCCTTCTATTCAGCAGAACAGGTTCTGGATGAGATTAATGTAGGTCTTCAGAAGATGGTTTCTGATGGTCTTAGTTACTCGTACACGAGCGTAATGGAGAATTACGCTATGGACGGGATGTCTGCTGCAGAGAAGAACGAGAAGGTGAAGGCAGAGTTCTACCAGTACATATGGGATCAGATAGGTACTGGAACAAAGAATGAAGAGTATGTAGTTATGTCCATGGCTGATTCATCTTTAGGACTATATGGGCTTCTTAAGGATTCAACAAAGTGGAACAATGACGCTTCTTCTATTAACTACAAGACAGGTGCTTTCCTTCGTGGTGGCAAGGAAACGGGAGATTTATACACTGGTCAGATGGTGAGTACCAAGGACAATGGTATCGTGCTGAAGGATTTGACAGTTTATTACAAGGATAATAATGGTTTTGTATCAGCTATTAGGACTGATATAAGACTTGTGTATCCTAATTTTGCATTCTCCAATACAGATACTCCGGATATTCTGGATTACAGCTTTATCACGGATACAGCACTTGAGCAGAATCATACAGGTGTCACAAAGGCAGGAGCTTTTGACGTATCAGTTGAAGGTAATTCATATGCATATGCTGTGGATACTGTAGGTACTAAGCTTGACTTTAAGAAGGTTGAGAATAACGGCGATTTACACATAGTTGCAACAGATATCAACCTGAACAACGGTGGTATAACAACCAATGATGATTCGGTTCTATGGGCTAGGGACATCACAGCAAAGAGTAGTGATGTTAAGCTTGCTGGATATTCATACATAGCGGATGACCTTGATATAAAGGGAAGAGATAGTCAGATTACTTTCACTGGTTACTACAATGGATATGGCAATTCTCTGAACGGTTCAGAGGGCAGTAGCGCCATACTGGTTAACGGTACAGAGACAATTATAGATTTCTCCAATGTTAAGAAACTTACTCTTGCAGGTAGAGCCTATGTGGCTACAACGGGTGAGACCGCTGAGAAGAAGGTTCAGCGTGAGTTTGCATCTGATGATGAGAAGAAGGCTGCATCTGATATATATACAGGTGAATCAATTGCCGTAAAGAGCGATCAGCTTATGTACTTGGTTCCTCCTGAGTGTATTGGCGTAGCTATAAAAGAAGAAGAGGATGGAAGTACATCGGATGGTCTGTCTATGTATAACAAGAATCCTCTTACCCTTACTGAGTACAATGCTATGCAGTTGGCCATTAAAGATGGCAAGTGTCGTGAAATAGGACTTAATAAGAAGATAAATAAGCTTGGTAATACTATGACTCTTGCTGATTTTATAGAGGATGAAAGTAGCGTAGAGAAGGCTCATATCCGTTCATCAAGAGCAGATGGTACAAAGCTTGTATACTACTACATGAAGTTTAAGGATGAGGAAGCTGCAAACCTGTATTTTGCGAGATACTACAACCTTAACCAGGATGCAGTTGACAGATACATGAGCAAGTATATTAAGGCAGTTACCTTCCCTGAAGGAACCAATGGCATGGTTAATTACATGCGTTTTGATATGGCAGGTAATGCTGTGACAGGAAAGGCTCCAACAGATGCTGAGACCAATGGCTATGAGGTGGTAACAAGCAAGATGGTTCCTGCTGGAGATACTCCATCGGGTACCTTTGTGGATGATAATATATCCTACTCTGACCAGTTTACAGCGTATTGTACTATGCTTTCTCCAGACCTTGTGTCTTTAGAGAAGGATGCCAATATTCTGCTTAGAAGTGACAACAACTTTGCTGTCTTCAAGAATCTAATTAACGAAGAGATGCTAAAAGATATCGGTGATGTAACCATAAGCGATGATGCATCCGGACTTAAGGTTAGACTTATCACAGGCATTGATCCTGAAACGGAAGCTTATAAGTCAAGTCATGAACCGGTACATATATCCAATGATTATGATTTGGTAATTGCAAACTGTGATGTTCAGTTGACAGGAAGTAAGTTTGAGGGACTCATAATTGCAAAGGGCAAGATAACCGTGCCTAATAGCAGTTTTGAATTTAAGGCTAATCCAAAGAAGGTTGAGAAGTGCATGCTTCTTAAGACAGAGGATGAAGTCTATACAGTTACTGACCTCTTCTCTGATGCAGATGAGATGGCTGTTAAGTCGATTGTAGATGAGAAATATAACGACGCATCGCTTAGTAGTCTGGTTATGTATGAGAACTGGACAAAGAATGTAAATATTAAGTAAGGACATAATATGTGCAAGGATAACAGAGGCTTGTCTCTGGTTGAGCTGATTGTAGTTATGGCTATTATGGCTGTAATGGTTGGAGGATCAGTTCTTTCCATCAGTATGTTGACTGGTGCGAGAGCCAGACAGGCAGCCAAGAACATGGAAGCACAACTGAATGATATCAAGACTGGTGCAATGAGTAGGGCTGGTGAGTATATGGTTGTCAGATATATTGAGGTCACCAATGCCAATAAGGCTCAGTATGCAAAGAAAGGTATTGAAAAATCAGGTTACTATGCTGAGAAGCATATCAACACAGTTGATAATAAATCGGGTAGTCTGCTTGTTGATGTATCAACTCAAAAGGATCCAGGAGATACTTCTGATTCAAAAGAGGCAGAATATAACTACCTGGCATCTGGCAATGTAATCATTGGTGTCAATGATACAGCTGAGTATATGAAGGAGGCTGGAACAACCAGCGCAATTCTTATTGAGTACAACAGGTCTAATGGAACACTTAAGAGGGTTGAGCTTGGTAGTATGAGTGGAACAGGTGACGCTAACGATGTAGACTCATTTGCCAAATCATCGACAGTTGAACTTACCAAGTTAACTTTTAAGTCTGGTCTTAGGACATACACTATTGAATTTGAACCAGCTACTGGCAAACATACATTAAAGTAAGGAAAAGTATGAGACGAAACAACAAAGGTTTTTCTTTAGTTGAATTAATTGTTGCTTTTGCGATCTTCGCTATTGTGGGGATCGCTATTTGTAGTTTCATGGCTTTTTCTAATAATACCTTTGCGTCTTCCAATAAGAATATAAAGCTCCAGTACGAGCAGCAGGTTGTAGTAAACAGGCTTCGTGATGTGCTGCTTGAGACAAGCAGAGGTATAAACTGGGACCCAGATACAGGTACACTTACTGTTCTTAGTGACAATATTGATGAGGTAACAGGCAAGGTTAATCAAAACTATCCATATAAGGTAGCAAGAATACAGGTTACGGTTGATAGTGAGACTGAATTGTCAAGTCTTACAATTACTGAGGGCAATATTGTAAAGGTCGAGACACTGGCAGAGGTTGATGCAGCGCTTGGCAGTGCTGATGGCAAGAAGACGGGTGTCTTGTGTGATACCTTGGGTAGCTCTGATGATACTATTCCAGCTTTCGATGTGGATGTCAGTGAGATAGAAAAGGGAAAGGTTACGCTTACCCTGACTTTCAAGGTGGGAAATAAGGAAGTGACCGTGCATCCAGTTGTTACTCTCCGTAATATGATATCCAAGGTTGATTCAACAACTAAGCTGGATGATTTGTACGAAGGTCAGGTGGTAGAGTTCTACAGCAAGGTTGCATCTGTGGTCATTGTAAGAGATGGTGTGCAGTTTACATCAGGACGTACAGACACAATTGCAATGGCTGGAGATACTACAGTTGTGGATTATGATGCCATTGTCACAAAGAAAAATAACATCAAAGATGAGATTAATCACGATGTTACTTGGGAGATTGAACTCTCAAGTATTAAAGATGCATATAAATATGAAGATGCAGAAAAGACTAAGCCAAGTGATGCTTATAAGGAATTTATTAGTATAGATCCTTCTACTGGTAAGCTCACTGTACACACCAAGGAAGTACAGAATGGTGCTGGTACAAGAACTGTTGGTCCTTCTGATGTTATGGAAAAGAACTATGTCATCATAAAGGCCATAAGTAACGAAGATCCATCCAAGATG
>JAZUGT010000071.1:0-15381 GCA_045641365.1 Lachnospiraceae bacterium | reverse complement strand
CGACTTCACAGCATCATTTCCCAATATATGCCCCGCCATGCCGCCACTACATGGGCACACAACAACATTTCCCAATATATGCCCCGCCATGCCATCACTCACAGGGCATAAAAACAACATTCTCAAATATATGCCCCAGCCTAATCCTCAAAAAGCTTTCGCTTGCGATCTATCATCTCATCTATCTTCTCAATATAGAGCTTCACATCCTTCACTGTGTCGCAACGCTCGATGCGGGTCCCGCCAGTTCCGTCGTCCCCATAGACTCTTTTCGTCACAGTTCCTGCGCCAAGAGCCACAATGGTCTGAACCTCCTCCATTATGAGGATATTGTAGATTCCAGCCTTGCCTTCCCTTGCATAGCCAACATTCTCGAAGTTTCCACTCATATTCTTCTGGCGGTACAGATAATATGGTTTCATCGACATATCAGAAGCAACATTACTTGTCAGGCTCATGATATCATCTGTGTTATTGATAGTCTCATAGCCCATCTCATCGATGACCTGTGCCAGTCTCGATGCGCGCTTGATTGCAAGCGAGTGCACTGTCAGGCTGTCCGGATTAAGTTCCCTGACCTTCATAAGAGTATCACGAACAACATCGATGTCCTCGTCAGGAAGACCTACAATAAGGTCCATATTGATATTATTGAATCCCACTTCACGAGCCAGCTTATAGCACTCAACAGTTGCTGCTGCCGTAGCCTTTCTTCCAATTATCTGAAGCGTCTTCTCATTCATCGTCTGCGGATTAACAGAGATTCTTGTCACTCCAAGCTTAAGTAACACCTCAAGCTTCTGTCTCGTAATCGAATCCGCCCTTCCCGCTTCGACAGTGAATTCCTTAACTGTGCCAAAGTCAAGCTTGCTCTTAAGATATCCTATCAGATCCTCAAGTTCATCGGCTTCAAGAGTTGTTGGCGTTCCTCCGCCTATATATACAGAGTCAAGCGTCCTGTCAGTAAAACTGGCCGCAACATAGTCTATCTCCTTCTTAACTGCCTCGATATAATCATGAACAACATTCCTGTACAGGGATATTGGATATGATGTGAATGAACAATAGAGACATGTACTTGGACAGAATGGAATACCAATATACAGACTATATCCGTTCTCATAGTCGATATTCTTAAGTATTTCCTTCTCGTAATGGGCAATATCTATGGAAAGCGCCGTCTTCTCAGGCGAACAGTAATATGTATCCCTCATATATGAAGTCACATATTCATCATCCCTGCCCTCTCCGATAAGTTTCATCGCTATCTTGGTAGGACGTATGCCTGTAAGCGTTCCCCAGGGAAGTGACTTGCCTGTCTTCTTAGAGAGCGCCCTGTACAGAGTCTGCTTAAGAGCATTCTTATACTCTGGTCTGCTGCCGATATCTAGTCCTTTGGCAGTAACAAGTATATCTGACTCAGTGAGCTTACTTGTCATCACATCAGCTACCTTTACATCTGGCGACTCTATAGAATCCACCAGTGCAATACTAAGGTCGTTCTCCCCATATAATACAAAAATGTCCGGCAGTCCCTCAGAAGATACATAGTCCTTATCACCGTCCCTATATACCTTCACGTCTTCTGCCGGATAGAATGCCTTCACCAATGAGTGAACGTCATATATAAAGTTGTCTTCGCTACATCTAACTGCTATCATCATTAATTCCAGAACGGATTATATTCACGTTCGTGTCCTATCGTTGTCTGTCCGCCATGACCAGGGAACACACTTGTCTCATCAGGCAAAACCGATAATTTGTTATGTATTGAACGGCTAAGCTCTGCTCCGCTGCCTGTTGGAAGATCAGTTCTTCCTACACTCTCCTCAAAGAGAGTATCTCCGCTAATCAGTACTCCATCGTCGATGAAGTAATAGCAGCATGAACCATGAGTATGTCCTGGTGTTGCAAGCACCTGAATCCTGAAGTCTACAAGTTCAAGCACATCCATATCATGCACATATGTATTAACCTTAAGTGTACATGCTCTTCCTGCACTCTCTGATACATTGAGGCTGGAACTCTCCATGACATCCTGCTCTGCATCAAGTGCATACACATGCGCACTAGTTAGGCTTCTAAGCTTTGAGCATCCCCAGATATGATCAAAGTGACCATGGGTAAGAAGGATTGCCTTAACAGTGAATCCCTGCTCCTTAAGAGCCGAATATATATAGTCACCACGGTCTGCAGGATCTACTACTATGCAGTCCTTAGCACCTTCATGATATATAAAGTAACAATTAGTCGCACATACACTAAGTACGATTCTTCCAATCTTGAGATCACTCATCTTAAGCACCCTGTCTTCAACTATCTGCCCCGGCTTACTCATACCTATAGGCAGTCCCTACACATAATATACATTCTTTTACTTATCAGCCTGTTCTTCTCTCAATATCAAGCACTCCAGGTATTGCATTGAGCTTCTCAATAATATGAGCAAGCTGCTCCTTACCTGTTGTCTCAAATGACAGAATCATGGTAACAACGCCCTGCTTTGAAGTCCTTGTATTAACAGAACTGATATTAATATTCTTCTCTGTAAGTGTTCTTGATACATCTACTAAGAGTCCTGTACGGTTGTTAGCATATATAACAAGCTCCGCAATATATATACCACTATCGCCTTCAGCCGGGCTCTCCCATTCAGCATCTATTATTCTTCCTCTGTCAATATCAGACAGGCACAGAATATTGATACAGTCGTTACGATGGATCGATACTCCTCGTCCTCTTGTGACAAATCCTACTATCTCATCACCCGGAAGCGGATTACAGCACTTGGAGAATCTGACTGATACATCATGAACACCCTTAACTGTGATTCCACCTGACTTACTTGCACTTGATACGCTTACAGGCTTCTTATTCTCAGCAATCTGGGCAGCCACTTCTTCATCAGTGATCTGCTTCTTGTGATCAGCCTCGTAGTACTCCATCATCCTGTTAGCAATCTGGCCCTCCTTAAGAGCGCCATGGCCAATTGCAGCTAAGACATTATTCCAGTCGTGGAATCCATACTTGGCAAGTATCTTACCTTCATACTCAGGAGTTCTTATAAGATTGACATCTATTGCATGGCTCTTACAGTATGCTAATAGCATATCACGTCCCTTAACGATATTGTCATCCTTAAGCTCAGCCTTGAACCACTGATTAATCTTATTCTTGGCCTGTGTTGACCTGCAGACATTCAGCCAGTCTCTGCTAGGTCCCTTGGAATTCTGCGATGTGACAATCTCAACTTTGTCACCGTTTTTAATCTCATAATCTATATTAACAAGCTTGCCGTTAACTCTCGCTCCGACCATCTTGTTACCAACAGCACTATGTATTGCATATGCAAAGTCTATAGGCGTACTTCCTGAAGGAAGATTCTTAACTTCACCCGTAGGAGTAAAGCAGTATACGCTGTCAGAGAAGAGATCAAGGTCACTTTTAAGAAGTGCCATGAACTCCTTATTATCAGACATATCCTTCTGCCATTCAAGGATCTGTCTAAGCCAGCTAAGCTTCTCTTCCTCACCGAACTGAGACTTCTTGCCATCGGATGCTTCCTTATACTTCCAATGTGCAGCAATACCATATTCTGCAGCCTTATGCATCTCCCATGTACGAATCTGAATCTCAAAAGGCTGACCTGACTTACCTATAAGTGTTGTATGTATGGACTGATACATATTAGGCTTAGGCATGGCGATATAATCCTTGAATCTTCCAGGAATTGGAGTATATAACTCATGGATTACACCAAGTGCCGCATAACAGTCCTTAACGCTGTCAACAATGATTCTGACAGCGAATAGATCATATATCTGTTCGATAGTCTTATCCTGATTCTTCATCTTCTTGTATATTGAGAAGAAGTGCTTAATACGACCATCTACTTCTGCCTTAATACCGGCATCATCTATCTGCTTCTTAACTTCCAGAACGATATTACTAATATACTGCTCTCTCTCGCTCTTTCTGATGGCAATCTTATCTACCAGGTCATAATATACCTCTGGCTGAAGATACTTAAGCGACAGATCATCTAACTCAACCTTAATCTTGGAGATACCAAGCCTCTGGGCAATTGGGCTATAGATATCAAGTGTCTCTCTTGATATTCTCTGCTGCTTCTCTGGTGCCATATGCTTAAGAGTACGCATATTATGAAGTCTGTCCGCAAGCTTAATTATGATTACTCGTATATCCTTGGCCATGGCAAGGAACATCTTACGAAGGTTCTCTGCCTGCATCTCAGATCTGTCGGCCGCCTTCTCTGCACCTACAGTCTCAGCAAGCTGCAGACCATCAAGCTTAGTCACACCATCAACAAGATGTGCAACGTCCTCACCGAACTCTTCCTTGACATCTTCGAATGTCCACTCCGTATCTTCAACAACATCATGAAGAAGACCTGCTGTAACTGTCTCCTTGTCCATCTCAAGATCGGCAAGAATAATCGCTACATATAACGGATGGATGATATAAGGCTCACCCGACTTCCTGACCTGACCTGCATGAGCAGTTCCTGCCACCTCATAAGCCTTCTCAATAAGTGTTATATCATCAGATGGATGATACTTTCGTACGCGCGAAATAAGGTCCAGATAGAGTTCCTCTGGTGAGAGGAATTCTTTGAGGGCTTCAATTCGTCCGTCATCAAAGACTATGCCATGTTCTTCAGTTGTAGAAGTTACTAATGCTTTCTCTTCCATATCCCAGACCTATCCCGACAAATTATTCAATATCCCCAAAAACTTATCCATAATTATACTCTCATAGATTGGCGTGCGTCAATTTATTTACAGTACAAATAAGGCCTCTTTTACGCTATTAATTGTGCACTTTTCACGATACAAACTGTGCACCGAATAATTCACTATAGAACCCCTTCTTCTTAAGCAGTTCTTCATGATTACCAATCTCAATAATATGGCCATCCTTCATGACAATTATCACATCTGCATCCATAATTGTTGACAGTCTGTGCGCAACAATAAAGGTGGTCCTGCCTTCCATCATCTTATGGAAGGCTCTCTGTATCTTAAGCTCAGTTCTCGTATCAATATTCGACGTTGCCTCATCCAGGATTAGAACTGGTGGGAGTGCAAGCATTACTCTCGCTATGCACAGTAGCTGCCTCTGTCCAGCACTGAGTTCTCCTCCGTTTTCTGAAAGCACCGTATCATATCCATCCGGAAGTCGCCTTATGAAGCTGTCTGCATGTGCATCCTTAGCAGCCTGAACGGCCTCTTCCCTGCTTGCATCCGGTCGACCGATTCTAATATTATCAAGAACACTTCCTGACTTTATCCATGTCTCCTGAAGTACCATTCCAAGAAGGCTTCGTGTCTCCTGTCTTGACACCGAAGTAATATCCCTGCCATCAATAGTTATTCTTCCTGCCCTTGTATCATAGAATCTCATAAGCAGATTAATTAGCGTAGTCTTGCCACAGCCAGTAGGACCTACGATGGCAACCATCTGCCCCGACATAACATCGATGCTGAAGTTCTCGATAAGCGGCTTATCATCTGTGTAGGAAAAATCGACTGACTCTATGCTTATCTCACCCCTGACAGGTTCCGATGCACTGGCAGAATCTGCCAGATCTTCCCCATCTATTCTTATACCTGTCTCCTCGTCTTCATCTAGAAGCTCGAATACTCTTGATGCGCAGCTTATGGCATTCTGAAGCTCGGTAACAACGCTCGATACTTCATTGAATGGCTTGGTATACTGTGTCGCATAATTAAGCAGAGCCGTAAGATGTCCAACCGAGATAAATCCTCCCATAACTCTGTATGCGCCAACCAGTGCTACTATTGCATATACAATCGAATTGACGAATCTGGTTGATGGATTGACAAGTGATGAGAAGAATACTGCATTAAGTGAACATCCGGCCAGTCTGTCGTTAATCTCATCGAATCTTTCGCATGCCTCATCTTCATATCCGAAGGACTTAACCACCTTCTCGTTGCCAATCATCTCATTGATAAGTCCAGTCTGCTCACCTCTTATAGATGACTGAAGTGTGAACATGGAATGTGTCTTCTTAGCTATAAAGTTAGCCACAAAAAGTGACAGCGGTGTCACACATACAACCACCATGGTTGTAGTCTTACTCATAGTCCACATATAATATATTGTTCCAAAGATTGTAACGATACCTGTGAATCCCTGAGTAAAGCCCATCAAAAGGCCATCACTTAATGTATCAATATCAGCAATCATTCTGCTTACAAGTTCACCTGTTGGATGAGCATCAAGATACTTAAGCGGTACCCTCTGAAGCTTGGAGAACACATCCTGTCTTATATCTCTTACAACTTCATATGTGATCTTATTATTGATGATGCTCATAAGCCACTGCATGATTGCCGTAATTGCAAC
Organism: Lachnospiraceae bacterium; assembly: GCA_045641365.1. Taxonomy (GTDB): domain Bacteria; phylum Bacillota; class Clostridia; order Lachnospirales; family Lachnospiraceae; genus Colinaster. The sequence goes on along the minus strand of JAZUGT010000071.1, from coordinate 8,988 downwards.
TATAATAAGTCCCTTGCCCAGTATAACTGTAAGTGAGCTCATCACCTCACCAAGGGCTGTCCCGTCACTTACTACGCCTGCACATACATCAATTGCCTCTCCCATTATTACAGGAACAGACAGTGCTGTAAGGCTTGATGCAAGAGCAAGAACAATTGAAAGTACTGCAAGCAGCACATGTCTTCTTATATATCCAAGTACTGTACGAAGTGTCTTAATCATGCTGCACCTCCGTATCGTTCTTATTGCCAAGCTGACTCTCATGTATCTCACGGTATACATCACAGGATGCAAGAAGCTCATCATGAGTACCGCTTCCAATTAGCTGTCCATCATCCATTACAAGGATAAGATCCGCATGTCTAATCGATGACGTCCTCTGCGATATGATAAATGTCGTCACGTTTCCATCCAGTTCCTTAAGTGCCGTTCTGAATGCAAGCTCGGTCGCATAATCAAGCGCAGATGTACTATCATCAAAGACAATAATCTCAGGCTTACTTACAAGAGTTCTGGCAATAGAGATTCTCTGTCTCTGGCCACCTGAGAAGTTACGTCCTTCCTGTTCAACAATTGCCTTAAGACCACCCTTGTCCTGAACAACCTGTGTGGCCTGAGCCATGCTAAGAGCCTTCATCATCTCATCTTCAGTACAGTCTGACGCATTCATCTTAAGATTGTCTTCAATCGTACCACCGAAGAGAACAGCCTTCTGCATAACCACACCAACCTTCTTTCGAAGAAGATCGTATGTATATTCCTTAATATCAGTTCCATCTATTCTGATGACACCTTCTGTTGCATCTACACTTCTGCTAATAAGATTGGCTAATGTACTCTTTCCACTGCCGGTACCACCGATAATACCCACGGTGTCACCCTTCCTTGCAGTAAAGCTTATACCACTTACCGCATCCTCACTTGATGTTGCATATCTTAGTGCTACATTATCAAACTCAACTGCAATATCCGTATCTACAGCAGCGTTCTCAGTAAGAGTTCCCTCCTCCATTGAGCTTGTAATCTTAAAGACATCGCTGATTCTGTCGGCCGATGCAAGCGCCTTATTAAGGATTACAACAAGATTAGCCAGTTTTACCAGTTCAACAAGTATCTGCGACATATAATTATAGAGCGCAATAACCTGGCCCTGACTAAGTATGCCATGTGATACAGAGATTACGCCTGTGTATATTAATATGACTATTGCTATATTGATAAGCACATATGTCACAGGATTCATGAGCGCTGATATATTACCGGCATGCTTCTGTGCATGAATGAGCTCTTCGCTAAGTGTATCGAACTCAGCAATCTGACGTCTCTCATGTCTGAATGCCCTTAATACGCGTACGCCGCTTAATGTCTCTCTTGTGGCTCTTGTCACCTCATCAAGTCTTCTCTGCGACTTCTTGATTGCAGGGATATTCTTATATGTTATGAACGATACAACCAGGAATAGTCCCATAATTACTGCGACAAAAATTAGTGCCTCTGACACATCGATAGTAAATGCCATTATCATCGCGCCGAAGACAACAAACGGGCTTCTAAGGAACAGCCTTAGGAACATATTGACTCCGTTCTGTGTCTGGTTGACATCAGAAGTCATCCTCGTGATCATTGTGGATGTACCGAGTGTATCAATCTCACTGCTTGACAGTCCCATAAGATGCTTAAAAAGTGCTGAACGAAGCCCCGATGCAAATCCTATTGCCGCCTTGGCAGCAAAGTACTGCGCAGTAATTGCAGCAATCATTCCAATAAGCGCAAGACCAAATAAAATAGCCGTCATCTCATATATGAACGGCTTATCATTATTCGCAATGCCCTTGTCAATCAGCGCTGCGATAACAAGCGGAACAATAAGCTCAAAGCTTGCCTCAAGCATCTTGAAAAGTGGTGCGAGAATACACTGCAATCTGTAGTTTTTGAGATAAACAAGTAGTCTTTTCATAATTAGTGATCAATCTCTTTTTGCAAATTAAGGGCGAGTATAACCTCGCCCTCAAAGTCTTATAATATAATCATTAAGCATTAGCCATCTTGCTAAGCTCGTCTAACATCTTAGGTAAATCAGTCTCCATATTCTCATCTGAGAACTGACATGTTCCTACCTTCTTATGACCGCCACCATGATACTTAAGCATAAGGCTTCCAACATCAATGGTACATGTCTTATTGATAATGCTGTAACCAACTGCAGCAGAACAGCCCATTCCACCACGGCCGCTTACGATCCATGCAGATACATTCTGATCAGGATACATACTGTAGATCATGAATCTGTTACCAGTATAGATTGGGTCAACACCTCTTAAGTCGCTGACAATAAGCTTGCCATCAACACGTGTATGAGCCTTAACCATCTCCTTGAACTTCTCTGTCTGCTCGTTATATACTTCGATTCTCTCCTTAACATCTGGAAGTGCAAGAATCTCATCTGTGCTCATGTCCTTACATGCGAACATAAGCTTCTCCATTAACTGATAGTTAGAAACAGTGAACTGTCTCCAACGGCCAAGACCTGTTCTTGGGTCCATAAGGAATCCAACTAAAATCCAGCCAGTAGGATTCATAATCTCATCGATTGTAAGATTACCTGAATCAACCTTATCAACTGCAACCATCATATCATCAAAGTTAGGGAAAGTCTCCTTACCACCATAATACTCATATATAATACGTGCGCATGATGGAGTAATTCTGCTCTCACCCTTATACTTGCCCTCTAATGCAAGTCTCTCATGCTCACTTGAATGATGATCAAACCACATACCACAACCCTCAACATATGGTACGTTTGCAAGACAGTCATTCTCATCAATCTCAACAAGCCCGTCCTGAAGATCCTTTGGATGTGCAAACTTCCATGTATCAACAACACCTGCTGCAAGAAGTAAAGCGCCGCAAGCAAGTCCGTCGAAATCAGAACGTGTAACTAATCTCATAGCCATTACAATTTCCTCCCAAATTTACTTACCATATGATGTGCTATTCGTCCCCGTCAACCTGACACACCACACACATATCTATTTTAGTTGATTATTTACTTTTCATCAACTGTTTTTTAGTATACTGTTTACTGCAATCTGATATTCAGATATCCTCTTCGCCTTTTTGATTGTTTTTATCTCTTTAGGATATTTCTCCTCATAATCGCAGAACATATAGCTCCATACTTCCTTAAGCTTGTGAAGTACATGAGTCTCCCCTGACATCTCAACCATATAATCATCTCTTAGCCTATTAAGAAATGCCAGAATCTCTTCAGCTGTTGCTTCCCTGCCCGTTACAATCTGACATATCAGCCCGGGATTACGTATCATGCCACGACCAATCATTATTGCATCTGTTGACTCACTATACTTATTGCAGATTTCCACCGCCCTGTCAGGCGAATTAACGTCTCCGTTATATACAAGAGTATTCCTGCTTTTCCCAGATGCATAATCATACATGTTCATATCAGGAATCCCCTTATATAACTGTGCCTTGACTCTTGGATGAATGATAAGTTCTTCAAGCGGATACTTATTGTATACTTCAAGCAGTTCCTCAAACTCAGCACTTTCATACATTCCAAGTCTTGTCTTAACACTGACCTTACACCTGGTATTGGAACAGATATAATCAAGATACCTGTCTATCCCCTCCGGGTCTGCTAAGAATCCTGCTCCTCTTCCCTTGGATACCACAGTCCCTGACGGACAGCCAAGATTGAGATTGTATTCATCATAGCCATATTCAACAAGCGCACTCTCAAGCCTTATTACTTCCTTAGCCTCGCTTGTCATAATCTGTGGGATAAGCTTTATCCCCTTATTATGCTCGGGGCACAGCTGCTTGCGCTCCTTATCTGTAAGAATATGCTTCTCGTACGGCATTATGAATGGCGCAAAGTACTTGTCAATTCCTTCACCAAAGAATTCGTTAACAGCATTCCTGTAGATATATCCAGTTATTCCCTCGAGAGGTGCAAGATAATACTTCATACTGATCTCCAACTGACTGTCAAACAGGGAGTATATGCCACCAGGCACACACTCCCTGAATTATAACTTAATTAATTATCTGATTACTGGAACTTAGTACATTCCACCCATACCTGCTCCAGCTGGCATTGCTGGTTCTGGCTCCTTGATTGTTGCAACAACTGACTCTGTTGTAAGAAGTGTAGATGCAACACTTGTAGCATTCTGAAGTGCTGAACGTGATACCTTGGCAGGATCAAGAATACCAGCCTTAACCATGTCTACATACTCATCTCTGAGAGCATCGTAACCATTGCCAACTTCCATCTCACGAACCTTGTTAACAATTACTGCACCTTCAAGACCTGCATTAGCTGCGATCTGGAATAATGGAGCCTCAAGTGCCTTAAGTACAATCTTAACACCTGTCTTCTCATCACCCTCAAGTGTATCAAGAAGCTTTGCAACTTCCTTGGAAGCATGAATATATGCTGAACCACCACCTGATACGATACCTTCCTCTACAGCTGCACGTGTAGCTGCAAGAGCATCCTCAAGACGAAGCTTTGCTTCCTTCATCTCTGTCTCTGTTGCTGCACCAACTCTGATTACTGCAACACCGCCAGCAAGCTTAGCAAGTCTCTCCTGAAGCTTCTCTCTGTCGAAGTCAGATGTAGTTGTCTCAATCTGCTGCTTAATCTGACCAATACGTCCTTCGATTGCTGCCTTATCACCAGCACCCTCAACGATTACTGTATTCTCCTTCTGAACCTTAACGCTCTTAGCTCTACCAAGCTGGTCAATTGTTGCGCTCTTAAGTTCAAGACCAAGTTCCTCAGAGATTACTGTACCACCTGTAAGGATTGCGATATCCTCAAGCATCTGCTTACGTCTGTCACCATATCCAGGTGCCTTAACAGCAACTACATTGAAAGTACCACGAAGCTTATTAACAATAAGTGTTGTAAGTGCCTCGCCTTCAACATCCTCTGCAATGATAAGAAGCTTTGCTCCTGCCTGAACTATCTGCTCAAGAATTGGAAGAATCTCCTGGATGTTGCTAACCTTCTTATCTGTAATAAGAATATATGGATTATCAAGAACTGCTTCCATCTTCTCCATATCTGTTGCCATATATGCTGAAATATATCCTCTGTCGAACTGCATACCTTCTACAAGGTCAAGCTCTGTCTGCATTGTCTTGGACTCTTCGATAGTAATAACACCATCTCCGCTAACCTTCTCCATAGCATCAGCAACAAGACCACCAACCTCATCATCACCAGCTGAGATAGCTGCAACTCTTGCGATATGCTCCTTACCATTAACCTTGGAGCTCATCTTAAGAATAGCCTCTACTGCTGTATCAGTTGCCTTCTTCATACCCTTTCTAAGGATAATTGGATTAGCACCTGCTGCGAGGTTCTTAATTCCCTCATTAACCATTGCCTGTGCAAGAACAGTAGCTGTTGTTGTACCATCACCGGCAACATCATTAGTCTTAGTTGCTACTTCCTTAACAAGCTGTGCACCCATATTCTCGAATGCATCCTCAAGCTCTATCTCTTTTGCAATAGTAACACCATCATTAGTAATAAGTGGTGCACCATAAGACTTATCAAGAACTACGTTACGTCCCTTAGGTCCGATAGTTACCTTAACTGTATCAGCAAGCTTATTAACACCACTCTCAAGTGCTGCACGCGCATCTGCGCCATACTTAATCTCTTTAGCCATTGTCTATTCCTCCGAATTACTTAATAATTGCAAGTACATCTGACTGTCTTACAATGATATATTCCTCGTCATCCATCTTAACTTCTGTTCCTGAATACTTAGAATAGATGACCTTATCACCAACACTTACTTCCATCTTAACTTCGTTGCCATCAACCATTCCGCCTGGTCCAACTGCAACTACCTCAGCCTGCTGTGGCTTCTCCTTATTCTGACCAGGTATTACGATACCTGACTTAGTTGTCTCTTCAGCTACAAGCTGCTTTAATACGACTCTGTCACCTAATGGTACAAGATTCATGATAATGCCTCCTTATTAACCCTATATATTAGTTGTCACTCAACCTCTTCGAGTGCTAACAACCTCTCAACAATTATTAATTTTAGCCACTTTTTGATTTTTTGCAAGGAAAAATGACCGATTTTAGACTTTTTTTATTATTTATATAACTTATATGCTGATTAATCACATAATCAGACGTTCGATGACATCTGCAAGACCGTCTTCATCATTACTTCTGTCAGTTATAATCTCTGCAGCTGCCTTGAGCTCATCCCTGCCGTTGCACATGGCAATTCCATGACCTGCTGCCTGGACCATAGACATGTCATTCATCTCATCCCCGGCCGCATATGAATCATCAATGCTGATTCCAAGATAATCGCACAGAGCACTAACTGCCTGACCCTTGCCTGATATCCTGTTGAATATCTCAAGATACGCTTCCGAAGAGAATACAACATCCAGTATATCGCCATACTTTTCAAGAATCTCCTTCTGAAGCCTTACAAGCCTCTCGTGATCATCAAAGTCTACAGCAAGCATCTTGTATGGAGCCCTCGTAAGCTCAGAAAGCGGATTGTCTGCGACCTTAACAGGTATATGAATCCTTGTTGTATAGCGCTTAATTGCATCATCGTCAGCACATGAGATGATATGCGTATCAGAATATGTCTGAATATGAATACCCCTCTCAAGTGTAAGCTTCCATATCTCATCCACCATCTCAAGAGGTACTGTCTTCTCCATGACAATACTGTCATTATCGCAGTCATATATAGCTGATCCATTATTAGCCACTATATACATTCCGCCAAAAGCAATATCATTAACTTCCCTTACTTCCCTAACACTCAGAAGTGGTCGGCCGGACGAAAGTACAAGCTTATTGCCCGCTTCCACGAACTTCTTAAGCGTCTTCTTTGTACCTTCCGATACCACACTCTTATCATTAAGAAGTGTGCCGTCTAAGTCTGTAAAAAGAATCTTCATAAATGTCTCCTACACAGGTGACTGATAATCACCTTATCAATACAACTCCCCTTATAGCTGATTCGCATATCTCTTAGCCTGCGCCTCAAGCAGGTTATCCAGAATCTCTTCCGGAACAAATAACGAGCCAAATCCCGTTCCAAGGTCTGTTCTTGGCTTGGCTTCTCCATGATAATCAGAACCACCAGAGATAAGTATCCCATTCTTCTTAGCGAATTCTCTGGTCTCTCTCTCGTCTGATCCTGTATTAGTTGTATATACTGCCTCTATTGCCATAAGTCCTGCCGGAAGAAGTGTATCCGTAAGCTGCTGAATCCTTCTCCAGCTCATATGATATAACAGTGGATGAGCAAGGACCGGTATTCCCTTAGCCTTAGTAATAAGTTCAACGCCCTCAGCGGCTGTTATCTTCTCCCTTGGTACATAACACGGGCTCCTGTCACCAATATATCTCTCGAACGCTTCCTTAAGGTAAGTAGTATATCCAAGCTCCAGCATATATCTGGCAAAATGTGCTCTTGTAATTACGCTTCCATTGTAGTGTTCGCACATCCTGTCATAATCAATGGGCATACCAGCTTCAGTAAGCTTCCCACACATTTTCCTGTTACGGGCATCACGCTGTGATACGAACTCTTCAAGAAGATCCTCGTATCCCGGAACATCTATATCAATATTAAGACCTACGATATGAATATCTGTTCCCTCGAAGGAAGTCGCAAGCTCAACTCCCGGGATAAAGCGTATGTCCTTGTCCTTGGCATACTCACGTGCCCGCCTTAAGCCGGCAATAGTATCATGATCTGTGATAGCTATAGCTGCAAGCCCTTTTTCCAGAGCATAATCAATTAGCTCCTCTGGCGTCCTGCTTCCATCTGAACAATTAGTATGTGTATGTAGATCTACCGCTCTCAACTGAATCTCCTCATATATAATCTGCTCGCTATATAATGCCTCTAATAAAACAGCCATAGCAACATGTATCACATACTGCTATGGCCATCAATCTTAATCCTCGTCGTCCTGTGCGTCACTTGTGTAGACAGTACGCTTACGAGCCATCTCATCATTCTCAAGATACTCATCGTAAGTTGTAATCTTATCAATCATGCTTCCGTCTGGAAGAAGCTCAATGATTCTGTTAGCAGTAGTCTGAACAATCTGGTGATCCCTACATGCAAAGAGCTCAACACCTGGGAACTTAATCATTCCGTCATTAAGTGCTGTAATAGCTTCCATATCAAGGTGGTTAGTTGGCTCATCGAATACAAGGCAGTTAGCACCAGATATCATCATCTTGGAAAGAAGACATCTAACCTTCTCACCACCGGAAAGAACCTTAACCTTCTTGACACCATCATCACCAGCAAAAAGCATTCTTCCAAGGAATCCTCTTACATAAGTAACATCCTTGACTGGTGAATATCCTGTAAGCCACTCAGTAATTGTATAATCGTTGTCGAACTCCTCTGTGAAGTCCTTAGGGAAGTATGCCTGTGAAGTAGTAACACCCCACTTATAAGAACCTTCATCTGGCTCTATCTCTCCCATAAGAATCTTAAAGAGAGTTGTCTTGGCAAGCTCATTACCACCTACAAAGGCAATCTTGTCATCATGACCAACTGTAAATGATATGTTATCAAGTATCTTCTTGCCATCGATAGTCTTTGAGATGTTCTCAACAAAAAGTACTTCGTTACCGATCTCACGATCTGGTCTGAAGTCAATATATGGATACTTACGGCTACTTGGCTTAATTCTATCAAGCTGAATCTTTTCAAGAGCCCTCTTTCTTGATGTAGCCTGCTTAGACTTTGAAGCGTTAGGGGAGAATCTTGAGATGAACTCCTGTAACTCCTTAATGTTCTCTTCCTTCTTCTTATTCGCTTCCTTCATCTGCTTAATAAGAAGCTGTGAAGACTCATACCAGAAGTCGTAGTTACCAGCATAGAGCTGAATCTTACCGTAATCAATATCTGCAATCTGAGTACATACCTTGTTAAG
>JAZUGT010000070.1:0-2486 GCA_045641365.1 Lachnospiraceae bacterium | reverse complement strand
ACATGCACTACTTAAACTATTTCATTATAGAACTACCAACCCCCAGATGAAACTACTCAATCTTGACTACTCAATCTTGAATACACCTACGGATTCATCAAGGTCAGAAGCATTCTTCTGAAGAACTGATACTGCGCTGTTAAGCTGCTCAACAGCCTCAAGCTGCTTCTCAACAGTCTTGCTAAGCTCAGAAGAAGATGCACTTGTCTCGGCAGATGTACTTGAGATACTCTCAATAGCTGCCATAGTGTCGTCCTTGGCTCTTTCGATACCCTTAATTGATTCTGTGATGCTGCTTAAGTTACCTGACAGGTCAGCAACCTTATCTCTGATATCACCAAATACATCAATAGTTGTTTTAAGAGAAGCTTCCTGAGTATTAACAATCTCTTCTGCTTTCTCAGCAGCTGCAATAGCCTGATCCATTCGCTCCTGGATACGGCCGATGATATCACCAATCTGTCCAGCAGCTTCAGTTGATCTTGCAGCAAATCCACGAATGTTGTCTGCTACAACAGAGAATCCCTTACCTGCCTCTCCAGCTCTTGCAGCCTCGATTGAAGCATTAAGTGCAAGGAGGTTAGTCTCCTCAGATATTTCTTCAATAGTAGTGATGATGCCATTAATTTCCTTGGCTTCCTCACTAAGACTTGTTATATCACTTATAATTCCCTTAGTAACATCTGTTGTCTCATTGACATGAGTGCTTAACTCTGTAACTACATTCATACCATTATCAATGGCATCACGTGTGGTAACTGTGATTGCACTAATCTCACTGGCATTCTTCTCAACTTCCTCGATACGGTGTGCAAGATCCTCCATCTGGTTAAGACAGCTTGTAGTATCCTCTGTCTGCTGGCCGATACCCTCATCGATATAGCCTACAGCTGTTGTAATTGCTCTTGTCATATCAAGAATTGAATTAGTATTGCCTTCAACCGTATTGGCAGAATTCATAAGTGTACCACTTACATTGGACATCTTTTTGATAAGGTCCTTCATGCTTGCGGTCATATTACGTATATTGAATGACAAAGTACTGAACTCATCTCTTCTTGAAAGGTGAAGCTCATTAGTAAGGTCACCCATTGATGTCTGCTGAAGATTCTTGTTGACCTTCGAAATTGTTCTTCCTATATCAATAGCAAGGTAATTACCGATAATCATAGCTATGATTGCACAGATAATAAGTGCACCAAAGAGGTAAAGCTTGATTGAATCAGCTGCTGATAAGATGCTTTCTCTTGGAATAACAGCACAAACCACACCATCTACTGCTTCAACTGGAGAGTAGATAAACATATATTCCTTGCCATCAACCACAACGTTGGCTGAACCATTCTCCTCAGCATCCAAAACACCGTTAAAGAAGGCCTTATCACCAAAGCTAAAGGCTCCGTCTCCACTTACAACCTCAGTTCCATCATCAAGTACAAGACCTATATAACTGCCTTCGCTTAAGTCAGTATTGTTAAGGATGTTCTCAATATATGATGCCTGGATATTAAGCAAGATATATCCAGCGAACTTATTGCTCTTATTATTGAATGAACGGATATATGACACAGCATATGAATCCGTATTAACTCCAATTGCCTCATCAAACTCTGGATGCTTACCAATCCAGTTCGACTTCTTCTCTGCTGCAGCTACATACTGACCTACCTCAGAATCCGCAAAAAGTGCAAAAGCCTCACCCTTCTTAAGTCCTGTATCAGTAATAGTGTAGTTAGTATCACCAAAGAAGATGATGTCAGATACGAGATATTCCGCAGTAGCCTCATTGGCCAGTGCAAGCTTTGTCTCATTGAGTACCACATGAGTTGGCTCCCCGCTGTAGCAGCTAACCGCATCAGCTCCAAGTCTGTCAGCAATGAGTGAAGCATTAACACCACCTGCTGAGATGTATTCACTAATAGTTGAAACCGTTGTATTGATTGCCTTCTCACTATTTTCAATAAGAACCGCACGGCACTTATTAAAAATCATCATGCCCGCAATCAAAAAGATTGCTACCGGAACAAGGAATGCTGCTATCAGCTTAACTCTGATAGATAACATCCTTTTACTACTCTTTCCCTTTTCCTTCTTTTCCTTCTTTTCCTTTTTACCCATTTCCTTCTTCTCCAACCTTCCTAATACTAAAATTTTAGTATTTTTTCGTACCCATGAATAAAATATACAATAATATTATCATATAGTCAATAAGTCACAGATATGTAAAATAAGGTAAAAAGTTAAATTTTCTACGAAAATGGACACAAAAATGGCCAGCAATGATAACCCCCCAAGGTTTCATCGCTGGCCAATGTGTATATCGGATTATTACTATGCCGATACTGTATCACATCAACTGTAACAGAACTGATACACAACTTTCGAACCAAAAACTATTCTTCAAATAATGGTGTAGAGAAGTATCTCTCTGCTGTATCAGGCAGAACAGTAACAACTGTCTTACCAGGACCAAGCTTTTTGGCTAA
>JAZUGT010000069.1:0-17560 GCA_045641365.1 Lachnospiraceae bacterium | reverse complement strand
CCCGCTTTACATATGTAACAATGCAATACATCAACAAAATTTAACTTCATCATCCATTTCTTTTGTTCATATTGCACAAAACCCACTTAAAACGCATAAAATAAGGCTTTTTCCGCCAAAACTCCCCTATTCCATGTAGTTCTTTTTACTACTTAGCGCATCACTTTATGCACTTTGTATACTTTTCCGCCATATGGACCAACAACAACTCTGGCTGTTCCTCTGCACCTGATTCTTTCCTTGAATCTCACCTTTCTCGCCTTATGAGGCTTTCCAGATTCCTCCTGTACCAGAGTCAGATCCTCATTAATATCATAGATTCCGTCGTAACCGTCTGAGTCGCATGAGACAACTCTTCCTAGTACATATCCTTTGCCCGGTATTATTGACCACACAGGCACCTCTACCTCAACCGCCACTGCCAGGTTATTGATGATTACTACGCTCGCTTCACTGCCAAGAACTCTGGCATAAGATAATACACCATATGCCGATGGAAGCCTCATAAGTGACCCGCGCGACAATTCAGGCTGGTGCTTGTGCATTCTGGTACATAACTTATGAAATCCTATCATCTCCATGTCCTCTGATCCCCATGGATAACATCTCCTATTATCCGGATCAGTAAATCCTGTGACTCCGGCTTCATCACCATAATATATTGTCGGCGCACCCGGCCATGTCATCTGGACTAGAACAGCCTCTCTCATTACGGCCTTATTGACACCTGCTGCTGCCGCCTCAGCGCCAAGCTTATCATATCTGCCAACAGTATGTGATGTCCTTGTTAAGAATCTTGAGTGATCATGATTAGACAGCTCATTCATAGCCGTGAAAAGCGATGCAGCTGAGAATCTCGCACCATTTTCCTGCATACTCTTCCAGAACTCAGCAGTATTACATAAGAGCTCTTCTCGATATTCATCACTGTGCTTCTGCATACCTGTAAGAAACCATGTTAGCGGCTCCATAAAGGCATCATAGTTCATAACAGTATCCCACTCGCCACCCTTAAGCCAGCTGGACGGATCACCGTAGTGTTCTGCAATTATTATCGCTTCCGGATTAGCTTCCCTGACAGCCTTCCTGAAATCACTCCAGAATCTGTGATTAAGTTCTTCACTGTCTCCCAGATCTGCCGCGACATCCAGTCTCCATCCATCTGCATTGTATGGCTCTGATACCCACTTGGCAGCAATCCTTAGAATCTCCTTATATAACTTCTCGCTATTATAGTTAAGCTTAGGTAATGTATCAAATCCCCACCAGCTGTTATAGCTGACCTCATCCGGCCACTTACTATCATCTGAAAAGCTGAAATACTCGTGGAATTCACTCTTTTCAGTGCAGTATGCTCCGCTGGTACCCGAATCATATATTCTCTCTGTATCCATCCACCTGTTAAACGAACCACAATGATTGAATACCCCATCAAGAATTACCTTCATCCCTCTATTATGCGCCTCTTTTACAAGTCTTGCAAACAGTTCGTTGGATGCCTCAAGGTTCTCCGGATTGGTCACTCTGTTAATATACTTTGTAGACTCACTATTATCCTGTGACGCTGATGAAAGAATCTCTCCCTCATCCGACCTGATAACACCAAAATGCGGATCTATATAATCATAATCCTGCGTATCATACTTATGATTAGATGGTGATACAAAGACTGGATTGAGGTAGATTACGTCCACACCAAGATTCTTCAGATAGTCTAACTTCTCTATAACACCTTGAAGATCGCCGCCATAGAACTGACCTATTCCTGATTCAGATACCGGTGTACCCCATTCTGAGCCTGTAGTAAGTGTACCTATATACTTGTACTCTCCATCAAGAACATCATTCGACTTATCTCCATTGCAGAAGCGGTCTACAAATATCTGGTAAAAAATTGCTCCTTTAGCCCAATCCGGTGTATTCATCCCTGGAATCAGCCTGAGCGGAACAATTGTATCCTCTATACCATGTAGTCCTGTGGCATCATATATTGCCACATCATCAATAAACACACCCAGGTGTCTGCTTCCCAGGCCAATCATAAAATGATATGTAGTAACATCTTCCGTTATTGTAAATGTTGCGCTGTAATACCTGAAGCATCCTTCTCTTTTACCCTTCTTCATGGATACCTCATCACCTGCAATAACCATTATTTCTGTAATATCCATCCTGGCAGGAACTCTGATTTTTACTGTTACAGAACCGTCCGATGCACTATTATCCACTTTGACATATTCATCTGTTGTATCCGAGAATACGCCCAGCTTCATTTCTCTTATATCCATTGGCTTTAACCTTCCTTCAATGCTTTAATACAAGCCCTGCCTAAGGGTCTCTCACATATTTTATTTTATTCTGATGATTATATTATGGCAACTCTCCGTGAAAACTAACAAAAATTATTTTTTCTATTACATTTTTCTATTATACTAGTATTAGGCGGATCAATAGGTGGCTTATAACATGTCCACTACTAATCCACCATCAAATATAATTTTAGAGAGACGTAATGATGGGAAGTAACATATACGAAGAACGCGAAGAATTGCGTGCCGCTGAATGGAAGCGTAAGATGGCTGCCATGAAGCGAAGACAGATTCGGGCAAGGCGACTGCAATGGGTATTTCTTGGAGTTGCAATACTTGCTATTATCGGAATAATTATTCTTATTGTGATGGGTATCAGATCTTTCTCCGCAAGGAGTTCCAAGAAGGCTTCAGACATATCAGTGTCTGAGTCACCTACCCTGTCAGAATACATTAATCTCACAGCTGCTACTGATGAAAGCAATGACAATTGGGACAGTATAACTGATGAAGACAATGATAACGGTACTGATTCAGCCTCAGGTTCCGATAGTACCGATATTGATCCATCTTCATCTGTTGCAAATGCCACCTACTCTTATTCAGAATCTCCGGAAATGAAGATTCTTGGTGGTGATAACATGACCAGTGCCAATGCAATACTTGTGGACATAGATTCTAATATGATTATCGGTGGTAAAGGGTATAATTCGCGAATCATACCTGCATCAATGACCAAGGTTCTGACCGTTCTTGTAGCTGCAGAGCACATTGACAGTATTAAAGACACTGTTGTTATGTCAACCGATGCGACTGATTTCGCCTATACACACGATTGTAGTAGTGTCGGCTTTGCCAAGGAAGAAGTTGTAACCGTTGAAGACCTGTTCTATGGAACCATTCTCAGCTCCGGTGGAGATGCAGCAGCACAGCTTGCCATATACGTGGCTGGTTCACAGGAGGCGTTCGTTGATATGATGAATCAGAAGCTTGAGGAACTCGGCATATCTGATTCCGCCCATTTTACCAATTGCGTAGGACTCTATGATGAGAATCACTATTGCAGTTGTTACGATATGGCTGTTATTATGAATGCCGCGATTGACAATGAATTCTGTCGAAAAGTAATGTCAGCCCACAAGTATACTACATCCCGTACCGAACAACATCCCGAGGGAATCACCATCTCCAACTGGTTTTTGCGTAGAATTGAAGATAAAGACACAGCAGGTGATGTGGTCTGTGCCAAGACTGGCTACGTTGTTCAGTCGGGCAACTGCGCAGTGAGTTATAGTGAACAATCAAGCGGCAAGCGTTATATTTCAGTTACATGCGATGCTCACAGTGCATGGAGATGTATATATGACCATGTTGATATATATGCCAACGGCACATAACGACAACGTCTGTTATATCTGACTATAGAAAACCTCCCATCTGTTAATCACAGTAGGGAGGTTATTTCGTGTCTATATATTCTATTCAAATAATGCTTCAAACTCTTCGCGGCTTATTCGCTCCTTCTCAATAAGAAGCTCAGCGCATCTGTCAAGAATTGCCTTGTTAGAGAGGATTATCTCCTTAGCCTGACGATAACACTCATCAATTATCTTCTTAACTTCCTTATCAATCTCACCTGTTATGTACTCACTATGACTACGTGGATGTGCAAGATCCCTTCCGATGAATACCTCTTCATCATCATCGTCATAATTAATAACACCAATATTCTCACTCATACCATACTTGGTAACCATCTTACGAGCCTCTGCTGTTGCACGCTTAATATGATTGGAAGCACCAGTAGTTATATCACCAAATATTATATCCTCAGCAATTCGTCCACCAAGAAGAACCATAATATCATGAAGCATACGATTCTTTGTTAAGAACATCTCGTCCTTCTCTGGAAGTGGCATTGTATAACCTGCTGCACCAGAACCTGTCGGAATGATTGAAACAGTATACACAGGTCCAACATCAGGAAGCAGATGGAACAGAATGGCATGTCCTGACTCATGGTAAGCTGTAATCTTCTTCTCCTTGTCAGATATTACTCTGCTCTTCTTCTCCGCACCAATTCCAACCTTAATGAATGACTTCTTAACGTCTTCCATCGTAATAAATCTGCGGTCATTTCTTGCTGCGGTAATTGCCGATTCATTGAGAAGATTCTCAAGATCTGCACCTGTAAAGCCTGCGGTAGTCTGCGCAATCTGCTTAAGATCAACATCCTCAGCAAGTGGCTTCTCCTTCGCATGAACCTTAAGTATATCTTCACGTCCCTGAACATCTGGTGGTGAAACAGGAATCTTTCTGTCGAATCTTCCAGGTCTGAGTATCGCTGGATCAAGAATATCAACTCGGTTAGTTGCAGCCATTACAATGATGCCTTCATTAACACCAAAGCCGTCCATCTCTACCAGCAGCTGGTTGAGTGTCTGCTCTCTCTCATCATGGCCACCACCCATACCAGTTCCACGTCTTCTTGCTACTGCATCTATCTCGTCAATAAATACTATACATGGTGAATTCTTCTTTGCAACTGCAAAAAGGTCTCTGACTCTTGATGCACCAACACCTACGAACATCTCAACAAAATCCGAACCTGATATTGAGAAGAACGGAACATTGGCTTCTCCAGCAACTGCTTTTGCAAGGAGTGTCTTACCTGTTCCAGGAGGTCCCTCGAGCAGAATACCCTTAGGAATTCTTGCTCCAACATCTGTATACTTCTTAGGATTCTTAAGAAAATCAATAATCTCCTCAAGATCTTCCTTCTCTTCTCTAAGTCCCGCAACATCAGAAAGCTTCTTCTTGGTGTCGACATCCATCTTGGCTCTGCTCTTACCAAAATTAGCCATCTTGGCATTGGCACCACCGCCACCTGCGCCCATTACAAAGAATAACAGAAAGCCAATAGCTACAATTGACAGAATCGGAAGCAGATACGTTGATATCCAGCTATCCTTAGGTACATCCTGCACCACTGGATCAATATCATACTTAGCAAGTATCTCCTGAATCTCATTGACATCAGTAACATTGAGATCACATCTCTGTCCATTCTTAAACTCGACACTCACAACACCTGTTGGCACTTCAGCATTAGGCTCTATAACTACTTCCTTGACATTACCACTCTCAAGATCACTTAAGAATGCTCCCTTGGTATACACATTACCCACATTCTTACTCATTGTATACCATACCATGACAAGGATTATTCCAAGAACCAGCATGAAATATATATTGAAAGTCTTATTATTCTTAGCCATTAATTAAACTCCACTACTCCAATATAAGGAAGATTACGATACCTCTGATCATAATCAAGTCCATATCCTACAACGAATTCATCAGGAATGTTGAATCCTGTATAATCGACATCTACATCAACAACTCTTCTCTCAGGCTTATCAAGAAGTGTACAGAGCTTCAGACTTGCTGGCTTACGCTCCTTAAGCATAACAACCAGATGGCTCAGCGTATTGCCAGAATCGACAATGTCCTCAATGACAATAGCATCCTTACCCTCAAGTGGCTCATCCAGATCCTTCTTGATTCGTACGTTACCGCTACTCTCTGTACCAGATCCGTAACTTGACACACTCATAAAGTCTATTGTTACCGGAACTGTAATTCTCTTCGCAAGCTCACATGCGAAGAAACTGCTTCCCTTTAACACACATAACAGATGAACAGTCTTACCTTCATAATCCCTGCTTATCTGCTCTCCCATCTCCTGAATTCGCTTATCAACCTCTTCCTCGGTTAACATAACCCTAATACTCTCAGCCATCTTCTTATGTCGTTTGTACGACTCTCCTTTGCTAATATACGTCCGACTAATTATACTATTCCTGTTCTACCCCATCTGTATAATCGTCTTCAACAGTCATCTCTATAACACGCTTCGTGCCTGCATCTATCTTGTAGTACTCACTAATTCTGTGACCAACCACCCATATAATATGCTGTCCATCAGCAATTAGCGGTATACTGTCTCTTTCGCTCTTAGGAATCTTCTCATCAATGAAATAGTCCTTAATGCTCTTCTTCTGTAACGAGCTGTTAGTACACAGATAATCGCCTGCTTCACGTGTTCTCATAACAACCTGACTCTTTATTTTATCATAATCAAACCACTTCGTATATTGATTTTCAGGTATTACATATGATGAATCCATAGAAAAAATGCGAGTCTTAAGTTTTTTTCTTTTAGTATTGATTGTCTGGCCTTGGCGAACACCGTCCACATATCCAATATCAAAAATGTCATAGCTTTTAATAACACGTATATTGTATGGAAGATCCAGGCGCTTCTCACCATTACGCCTTAACAGTTCTATTATACTGTCCACGTGCGCCCGAGTGATGTCTTTACGTCCCGAATTAAGTCTGTATATTATCTCAAGTATTACCTCACCCTTAAGGAACTCTGGCAGCTTATTAAAGGCACTAATACTGTAACCTGCTTCTTGTGTGATTAACTCTATTGAATCACTTACCTGACCACGTATGTATTCTCCGAGAAGTGCCGCACTTCTCGCCATATCCGCAATATGTTCACTTGTTCCCTGATGCACTTCTTTCTCAAGATATGGAAGCACATTAAGTCTTATTCGATTTCTCGTATAATCGGTATGCAGATTCGTAATATCAGTAACGTAATCCTGCCCATTTTTACTAAGATAATCCTCTATCTCATTACGAGTACAGTATAACAGAGGCCTTACGACGTTATCCTTAACAGGTTCAATTCCTGATATGCCATGGATTCCACTTCCGCGACATATATTGAATATTACCGTCTCAACAAGATCGTCTCTGTGATGCCCCAGGGCAATCACACCCTTTCTTGAGCCAAGCACCTCTCTGTATGCCTTATATCTGGCCTGCCTTCCAGCCTCTTCTACCGACATATGCTCCTGTGATGCAAGAGTTGTAACATCTACCTCATACAGGTGATATGGTATGCCGGCGTTGTCACACAGATTACGCACAAAAAGTGCATCATCACCTGCTTCACTTCTTATCAGATGATTAAGATGCACTACTTCTATGTCAAAGGAGATGTCCTTCCTGTATTCCATAAGATTAAGAAGCAGACATACTGAATCTGCTCCTCCGGAAACACCAGCTACGACTATATCTTCTGGTTCAATCATGTGAAATTGTTCAATCGCTTCTCTTACTTGTCTTAGCATTATTCTGTCTTAAAGATTATCTCATCATCATTGACAAGACCAAGCTTCTCCTTGGCAACATCTTCAGCATACTTCTTAGTCTTAGTATACTTCTCGTATTCTTCTATCTCTGTTGCGCGCTCAACCTGCTCCTCAATCTGATCTTCAAGAATAGCCTGGCGCTTATCGTATTCTATCTGCTTCTGCTTGATATTATACTTTCCCACAGAGACAACTACCGCGATGATAAGCACTACTATGGTAATCATTATCATGCTGAATCTGTTTTGTCTCTTCTTTGTGCTTCGCAAAAGGTATTTGTTCTTCATACGTACCTGTACAGCTCTGCTGCCTGATCCTTCTTAACGGTCTCTTCTACTGCAACGACCTCAACATTAACTTCTTTATTACCGAACTGAATAGTAATCTTGTCACCAATCTTTACATTGGTTCCGGCCTTGGCAACGTTACCATTAATAAGCACACGTCCTGCATCGCAAGCTTCATTTGCCACAGTTCTTCTCTTTATTAATCTCGATACCTTGAGGTACTTATCTAATCTCATAATACACTCTACTTCTTTCTAAAAAAAAGGCAAGTACCGAGGTACCTGCCTTAGAATCAAATATCGCTTCGAATTACTTGTTTACGATATCCTTAAGTGCCTTACCAGCCTTGAACTTAGGAGCCTTTGAAGCTGCAATCTTCATAACTTCGCCTGTATGAGGATTTCTACCCTCTCTAGCTGCTCTCTCAGATACTTCAAATGTACCAAAGCCTACTAACTGAACCTTATCACCCTTCTTAAGTGCTGCTGCAACTGAATCTGTAAATGCCTTAAGTGCTGCCTCAGCATCCTTCTTTGTGATACCTGCCTGATCAGCCATAGCTGCTACTAAATCTGTCTTGTTCATGGAAATTCTCCTCCTATTAATCGAGTTTAATAACTGCGTTTGAAAACGCCTATACTATATATAGCGGATTTTAGCTCTGTTGTCAACCAATAATTGCATATTTCCGCCATTTTAGGCGATTTTCGCTATTTTTGTATTCTATATCTTGTGGTTTACTCATAGCCTGGTCTTCTGCAGTCTTTTCATCTATTGCTACAATTAATCATCTGATTCTTCAGATTCTTCAGACTCCGTACTCGCTGGCTCGCCTAATCGCTCGGACTCCTTAACATTACCGGGATACGCCAGTTCAGAGAACGAGTAATTCTCATCCTGTGATGAATTATCAACTTCAACTGTATAACTACGCGTGATGTATCCATCCTTTCGCAATGTAATCTCATGTGTTCCCGGCGTCTTAGTGATGCTAACAGGGGACATGCCTACATATATTCCATCGAAGTAGACTTCAACATTCTGAGGTGAATTAATATGAATCTTGTAACCGTCGCCAGTTGTAACAGGCTGAGTTGGTATACCTGCTGTTGGAACTGGAGATACTCCTGGCGAAGGCGATGCTATACCACCCTCCTCTGAAGAGCTGTCAGCTGACTTCTCAAGCGTCACATCAAGAGTTGCATTCTCCTGACCAACCTTTATATACTGCGTCAGCGTCTGATATCCTGCTGCCCTTGCAATCAACTGATGAATACCATACTCTATCTCCTGTGGAATAGATGTATCTATCTGTGTTCCGTCAATGAAAACTTCAGCATCAGAAGGTGTTGTCACAAAGATAACCTTACCATATGTAATCAGCTCCTCCGTCTTAAGATCACCAATATCAAGCTCCACTTCCTTATTAGCCTTTATATCAACAGACTTCGTTCCCTCAACGCCCTTATGACTTATTAATACATCGTACTTTCCAACCGGGACTGCAAGCAGCATATCCTCGCCAATTGTACGTATAATCTTTGATCCTATCTCAATCCATCCACCAATAAAGTACTCATAATTCTTAAGCCTGAGATATCCGTGACCTCTGTCTACCTTAATTGAATATACTTCCCTGTCAACTCCCCTTACTAAAAGTGTATCCACAGGATTGATATCCATAAGTTCGGCATCCCTGGCATCGGCATATACAAAGATTGAATCGTCGAATACATATGAACCTCCCGCCATTCTCAGGAAATGGTTCTGAGAAGATATCTCAAATTCTCTGACGTCATCTATCTCCCATGCATCCTCTGCAAGCTTAACGGAATTAAGCAGCTTCTTATTCTTGAGAAATGTTATGTTAACTATCTCGCCCTGCTCCATCTGGTCAACAGACATTGATGATCCATATCTGTCAAAGAACTTACTTGCCCCATCATACTTAAGCGTATAATTGCGATTAAGTTCATGATTGGTAAAAGTAATTGTCCCGTTATCCTTGTTAATATCCTTAATTATTGCATTCTCATCTGAACTGTCATATGTTCCTGCCTTTGTGACAACAAATCCTGTATCGTCACTGGTATCCTGTACCACTGGCGCAGCTGTTGTACTCGCACATCCAGATAGAAAAATGCTTGCGGTTAACATAATATATGCAATTTTTACATACATTCCTCTATGCATATCAAATCAGTTCCTTAGCTTTCTCAAGTAACGTATCCTTCTTATTCATCGCCGGGTCATCAATGACTATATCAAGCAGAGATCTTAGAACATCTCCAATTCTTGGCCCTGGCTTCATCCCTAACTTCATAAGATCCTGTCCTGTTACAGCCATGGTTGCAAGTGTAACGCATTCACGTCTGGCAACAATCTCATGATACAGAGTCGTAATCTCACCGAGCTTCTCAAGCTTCTCTAACTTCTTATATTCCGACTGTCCCGCCAGATCCGCCTGCTTAACCTTAAGCAGCATTGGAAAGATGTCTTCTCCAACTTCATTCATCGCACGCCTTACAGCCTTCTTCGTTGGATCAATATCTCTATCATGATTCTTCACAAGTATCTCGACCTTATGAAGAGTATCATTGTCGAATCTAAGCCTTCTCATAATCCCATGCGCCATGGATGCTCCTCTGTCTGCATGACCATGAAAATGATCTATACCATCTGAGTCAGTTGTCTTGTAAACTGGCTTGGCAATATCATGAAGTAGCATTGCATAGCGCAGTACTCTGTCAGATTCAATACTGCATAATGCCTTTATAATATGCTCACCAACAGTATAACAATGATGCGGATTATTCTGTGTTGTAACCATGCATTTTGAGAATTCTGGCAGAATAACGTCCATTATTCCAAGTTCATATGCATCACGAATATAGTCCGGATGGCCTGATATAAGCAGCTTGGTAAGTTCAACATTAATTCTTTCAGCACTAATCGACTCAAGATTCATATGAAGCCTTCTTGCTGCTTCTTTTGTCTCATCCTCGATAGAATATCCAAGCTGAGCTGCAAATCTTACCGCTCGCATTATCCTAAGTGCATCCTCACCAAATCTCTCCTCTGCGTTACCTACGCATCTGATTATACCGGCATTGAGGTCTTCAATTCCACCAAACTCATCAATTAATCCCTCTGACTCATTATATGCCATGGCATTAATCGTAAAGTCTCTTCTCTTAAGATCCTCTGTAAGACTGGTTGTAAATGTTACTTCCTTAGGATGACGATTATCCTCATATTCTCCATCGACTCTGTACGTAGTCACCTCATATCCAACATGATTCCTCAGAACCGTCACTGTCCCATGCTGTATACCCGTATCAATTGTTGACTTGAATAATTCCTTGATCTCCAGCGGCTTGGCACTTGTAGTAATGTCCCAGTCATCAGGCTCTCGTCCAAGGATGGTATCTCTTACACACCCGCCTACTGCATAAGCCTCATATCCAGCCTTATGTAATCTGTCTATTATGAACTTCACATCTTTTGGTAATTTAATAGTCATAAACTGATTCTATCACATACTTTTATTTCTGTAAAAAGAGAGAGCCGTCGCAATGACGGCTCTCAACAATGATAATGGAATGGGTTTATAGGATTAACTTAATTTCTTGTCCTTGTTAGCAAGAATATCAAATACTACTGCTGCGAGAAGTACGACACCCTTAACTACCTTCTGCCAGTTGGCGTCTACGCCCATAAGTGACATTCCGAGGTTGATTACACCGATAAGTGTAGCACCTACGATCATACCAAATATTGAACCTGATCCACCATAAGCAGAAACACCACCAACTACACAACCAGCAATTGCATCCATCTCGTAGTTAGTTCCTGCAGTTGAGTTAGCTGCCTGGAATCTGGCAATAACGATGTAAGATGTAATAACTGTAAGTACAGCCATATTAAGGTAAGCAAAGAACATAATCTTCTTGGTATCAACACCAGAAAGTCTTGTAGCTTCTGCATTACCACCAATTGTATAGAAGTAACGACCAAGTGTGGTCTTTGATGTTATAAAATTATAGATAAGTACGATTACAACAACCCATACAAGAACTGTTGGAATACCACCTGCCAAAGCAAGCTTATAAGCAAAGAGCATTATTACTGCTACAGAAAGAACCGACTTAACAATAACTGCTATCATCGAATCCGCTTCATAACCCTTCTTTACCTTCTTAGCTCTTGAAGAAAAATTAATGAATACTACTAATACGCTGGCAATAATACCTGCAACCATACATACTACATTAATCTTACCTACAGGAGAGCTAAATACCTTTCCAGAGAAAATCTTAAGGAATAACTCTGGGAATGGTGCAATACTACCTGTTGAACTGTTAGCACTAAGAAGCGCTGTTCCCCAACCTCTGAATGCAAGGTAACCAGCAAGTGTTGCGATCCATGGTGGAACATCCATATATGCGATCAGATAACCTAATACACAACCATATACGATACCAACAAGGAGCATAAGTGCAATTGATACACCAGGGTTAACTCCCTTTACTACCATTAAGATACCACCGATTGCTCCGATGAAACATACAAATGATCCACAGGAAAGATCGATATTACCACCTGTTAACATACACATTAACATACCTGTTGCAAGAATATATACATATGCATTCTGTGTTATTAAGGCATTAAAGTTAAGTGGCTGAAACATCTGTCCACTTGTCATAGTTGTGAAGAAAATAAACACCAGGACAAGGACTATCAGCATTGCGTTTTTCTTCAATAATTCTGAGTACTTCTTCATTACTATCCTCCTCCTTTACTTTTTCTTCTTGTTAGATGTTACGTCAAAGATGATAGCTACTAAGAGAACGATACCCTTTACAACCTTCTGATAGTTAGCTTCCATACCCATGATACTCATACCCTGGTTGATTACACCCATAAGTACGGCACCGATGATTACACCAAATACGCCACCTTCACCACCGTATGCAGATGCACCACCGATGAAGCAGGCTGCGATAGCGTCCATCTCATAGCCCTGACCAAATGTTGGCTGAGCCTGAGTTGCTCTTGCGATTGTAAGTATACCGCCAAGACCTGACATAAGTCCCATGTTAAGATATGCAAAGAAGTATACCTTTCTAGGATCAATACCAGAAAGCTTTGTAGCCTTCTCATTACCACCTACTGCATACAGATAACGACCCATTGTAGTCTTTGTTGTAATGTAAGCATAAGCGACAAGTACAAGTGCAATCCAGATAAGTGCTGTTGGAATACCCTTGTAATTAGCGAGCTTGTAGAATAACCAGATTACTACAGCATCAATAACTACTACCTTGATTAACTCTGAGTATAATGGAGCTACATCGTATCCCTTAGTCATTGCAGAAATTCTGTTCTTAATAGTCATACCAGAGAAAATCACTGCAATAAGAATTCCAAGAGCGAAACATGTTATATTGAGACCTGATCCTCCACCAATGAAGTCCGGAACATAACAATCAGCTCCACCACCAAATAACTTAAGGAATGTCTCATCACCAATACCTACTGCATAACCCTGCAGTACAACGTTGGACAATCCACGGAAAGCATACATACCAGCAAGAGTTGCAATAAATGGAGGAACCTTGATATATGCAATCCAGAATCCCTGCCAAGCACCAACTAATGCACCACCAATAAGCATTACTGCAACTGCGGCCCACATATTCATCTTGTGGTCCATCATTACTGCACCAATACCACCTACGAAACACACAACCGAACCACAGGCAAGGTCAATGTTACCACCTGTAAGAATACACAAGAGCATACCTGCTGCTAATACGAATACGTATGCATTCTGTGAAATCAGGTTGTTAAGGTTCTGTGCGAGAAGTATCTTGCCGTCAGTACTTATGTAGAAAATTACTACTACAAGTACAAGGGCAAAAACCATAGTGTATTTTTTCAAAATATCTGAAATCTTAATACTCTTCATCCTTATTCGCCCCTTCCTGACTGTAAAATACAAGCCATAATATTCTCCTGAGTTGCATCGGAAGATTTCATCTCACCAACAAACTTTCCTTCGTTCATGATGTAGATTCTGTCACTCATACCGATAACCTCTGGAAGTTCTGATGAAATCATAACTACTGACTTACCAGCAGCTACAAGATCGTTAATAATACAGTAGATCTCATACTTAGCACCTACGTCGATACCTCTTGTAGGCTCATCAAGTATAAGAACATCTGGATCTGTGAACATCCATTTTGCTAAAAGAACCTTCTGCTGGTTACCACCAGACAGATTACCTACATTCTGTTCAACTGTAGGAGTCTTTGTCTTAAGCTTTTCTTTATATTCAACTGCAACAGCATATTCCTTATCAACATCAATAACTGAATTGTTACTTACACCCTGCATATTAGCAAGTGAAGTATTAACCTTAATTGAGTTAGTAAGAACAAGTCCGTTGCCCTTTCTGTCCTCTGTTACATATGCGAGCTTAGCATCAATAGCCTCTCTAGGATTCTTAAGAACTGCCACCTGACCATTAAGTAAAAGTGTTCCTGAGATTCCTGTACCATATGACTGGCCAAAGATACTCATCGCAAGCTCAGTACGTCCAGCACCCATAAGTCCATAGATACCAACTACCTCGCCCTTCTTTACGTTAAGATTAACATTATCAACAACCTTTCTCTCAGTGTAGAGTGGATGATGAACTGTCCAATCCTTAACCTCCATATTAACGTCACCAATCTTAACATCATGACGCTTTGGGAATCTGTCTGTAATCTCTCTACCTACCATTCCCTTGATGATTCTGTCCTCATCAATCTGAGTTGTGTTCTTATCCATTGTCTCAATAGTAGAACCATCTCTTACGACTGTGATCTTATCTGCAACATAAACAACCTCATTAAGCTTATGTGTGATAATAATCATTGTCATACCCTGCTTCTTGAACTCAAGCATAAGATCAAGAAGTGCTCTTGAATCTGTCTCATTAAGAGATGATGTTGGCTCATCAAGAATCAAAAGCTTAGCCTGCTTAGCAAGAGCCTTGGCAATCTCTACCAACTGCTGCTTACCAGTACCAATATCCTTAATCAATACTCTTGAAGACTCTGACAAGCCTACCATCTTAAGGTACTTGTCTGCTTCACTGTATGTCTCATTCCAATTAATAGCGTTCTTCTTGCCCCTCTCATTACCAAGGAACATATTCTCACCAATTGACATCTGTGGAACCAGTGCCAACTCCTGATGGATGATAACGATACCCTTCTTCTCAGAATCCTTAATATTCTGGAACTGGCATACCTCTCCATCGTAAACAATATCACCTTCATAAGTACCATATGGGTACACACCGCTAAGTACATTCATAAGTGTAGACTTACCGGCACCATTCTCACCTACCAGTGCGTGAATCTCGCCTTCCTCAACCTTAAGATTAACGTTATCCAAGGCCTTTACACCGGGAAATGTTTTGGTGATGTTCTTCATCTCAAGCAAAATCTTAGCCAAACGAATCCCCTCCAATCCAATTATCATTTGATTATCTGAATAAAATAGGCGGGTAGTTAAACCCGCCTATTATTTCATTAGATCTTAAATCTCAAGTATTAACTACTGAAGATCTGCCTCTGTGTAGTAACCAGAGTCAATTAAGAGCTCCTTGTAGTTGTTAACATCAGCGAATACAGGCTCGCAAAGGTATGAAGGAATAACTCCTGTACCATTGTCATATGTCTGTGTATCGTTAACATCAACTGTAGCGCCTGTAAGAATCTGACCTACCATCTTAACAACCTGTGAAGCAAGTGTACGTGTATCCTTGAAGATTGACATAGACTGCTTACCAGCGATCATGTTCTTTACGTTCTCCTTATCACAATCCTGACCTGTGATGATTGGGTATGCGCCTGTGTAGTTAGCTGCTAAAGCGTTCTCAACACCCATAGCTGTTGAGTCATTTGAGCAAAGCCATACATCAATTACAGTACCATCAGCGTAGTTAGAAGCGATGATGTTCTCTGCTCTAGACTGAGCAACTTCTGTAGCCCATGTAGGTGTAGCAACCTCATCGAATGTCTTCTGACCAGATACAACGTTAAGCTTACCAGACTCAATGTATGGAGCAAGTACGTCGTATGCACCGTTGAAGAAGTAACCAGCATTGTTATCACCTGGGTCACCAGCTGTGAACTCAATGTTGAATGGTCCCTCTGCATTGTCAAGATCAAGAGTATCCTTTACGTACTCACCCTGCTTTGTACCTACCATGTAGTTATCAAATGTTGCATAGTAAGAAACTGCATCTGAGTTCATAAGAAGACGATCGTATGCGATAACTGGAATACCAGCTTCCTTAGCCATGTCAAGAGCCTCACCAAGTGAAGAACCCTCGATAGCTGCGATAACGAGTACGTTAGCGCCTGAAGCGATCATATTCTCGATCTGTGAAACCTGTGTCTGAACATCGTTTGAAGCGTACTGAAGATCTACTTCGTAACCAGCTGCCTCAAGCTCTGCCTGCATATTAGCACCGTCCTGATTCCATCTCTGGAGATCCTTTGTTGGCATTGATACACCAACCTTTGTTCCAGCTGCTACTGGAGCTGCTGCATCATCTGCTGGAGCTGCATCATCAGTTGTTGCTGCATCTGTTGTTGCTGTATCTGCTGTAGCTGTGTCTGTAGCTGCTGATCCACAACCTACGAGAGTACTAGCAACCATTGCTGTAGCAAGTAAAATACCTAAAAACTTCTTTGACATTTTTCTTGTCCTCCCTATAAAATTACCTGGATGACTTACTCACCCGTTTACAAGTACTACTCTAACACAAAAAAAATAGCACTAACTTGTTAATTTCTTCATTTTTTTACTAAATGAATCATTATTCATAACAAAATTAGCACGATTTTGTCCTATGCACAACAAAATCGTCCTAGTCTCATATCTTCTATACTATTTATCTACTTTATTCCTTAACATTAAGGTAAATTTCACTACGCTGATGATACTTGCCCGTTATTATTTCATCCATATTTTCTTTGGTAACTGCAATTGGCATCAGCTTCTCATATGGAACATCGTAGGTACCATCATTGATAGTCTCTTCTATATCAATAGGTTCATCAACAGCCATCTCAACTGCTCGTTGTGCTGCCTGCTTGGCAAGTTTTTCAACTGGTTTATATACTGTCATATACTGCATGCCTTCAACAATTCTCTGACATGCTTCAAGGTCTGCATCCTGTCCTACTACACACACCTGACCACCAAGCCTGTTCTCAATAAGGCACTTGATAGCATTGGCTGCAATATTATCATTACCGCACATTATAGCATCTGGTGTCTTACCTGATTCTAAATATTTGCTGGTCACAGTGAATCCATTCTCTGCAATCCAGTTATCAGAATACTCCGCATAGTCTATAACAATGTTGGTCTTTGACAGCGCTCTCTCAAATCCGGTCTGAACCATGCTGACATTGTTGTCAGTTGGTGATCCCTTAATCTGAATAATAGTTCCAGATGTTCCTATTGATTTGATAATGTATTCACCCATTAATTTGCCGACCTCTTCATTATCTATTGATATGTAAAGATCCACATTGGCATTTCTTATAAGTCTGTCATATGCAATAACTTTTATTCCGGCCTTTTTTGCTTTGGCAATTACATCTCCAAGTGCCAGATCATCGATAGGAATAATGACAATTACATCAACACCCTTATC
>JAZUGT010000068.1:0-3634 GCA_045641365.1 Lachnospiraceae bacterium | reverse complement strand
CCTTAAGCATGTCTGAAAGAGACTTAAGTGCTCTGTTACCAGGTCCTGTTACAGGACGACCACGTCTTCCGTTATCAATAAGTGCATCAACAGCCTCCTGAAGCATTCTCTTCTCATTACGAACGATGATATCAGGTGCTCCGAGATCAAGAAGTCTCTGGAGACGGTTGTTACGATTGATAATTCTTCTATAAAGATCATTAAGATCAGATGTAGCAAATCTGCCACCATCAAGCTGAACCATTGGTCTTAAATCTGGTGGGATTACTGGAATTGCATCCATAACCATCCATGATGGCTTGTTACCAGACTCTCTGAAAGCTTCAACTACTTCAAGTCTCTTAATAATCTTTGCTCTCTTCTGGCCTGTTGAATCAATAAGACCAGCCTTAAGTTCTTCACTTTCAGCATCAAGATCAATTGCCTCAAGCAACTCCTTGATAGCCTCTGCGCCCATTCCTACTCTGAACTTCTTGTCCTCTTCTCTCGCATCTGAGTATTCCTTCTCTGAAAGAATCTGCTTGTATGCAAGACCTGAATCCATAGGATCAAGCACAATATATGATGCAAAATAGAGTACCTTCTCAAGATTTCTTGGCGAAATATCAAGAATAAGACCCATTCTGCTAGGTATTCCCTTGAAATACCAGATATGTGATACAGGTGCAGCGAGCTCAATGTGACCCATACGCTCTCTACGGACGTTAGCCTTTGTAACCTGAACACCACATCTGTCACAGATTACGCCCTTATAGCGAATCTTCTTATACTTTCCACAATGACACTCCCAGTCCTTGCTTGGTCCAAAGATTCTCTCACAGAAAAGACCATCGCGCTCTGGCTTAAGAGTTCTATAATTGATTGTCTCTGGCTTTGTTACTTCACCGTGTGACCACTCTCTGATTTTCTCAGGTGAAGCTAAACCTATCTTAATGGCATCAAATGTCATTGGTTGATATCCTTCTTGTTTTGTTGCTGACATCTTAGCGCTCCTTTGCTTAAATCTAGTCTACATAGTAGTCGGATTATTCATCCAGTGCTTCTTCAAATTCCTCAGACATATCGTCTACATAGATATCATCTGATGCTTCAGTAAGCTCTCCGTCCTCATTGAACTCCTGCTTCTGATATCCATGTGCACTAAATGATTCATCCTCACGGTTGAATCTGTTATCATCACCCATTGCGAAGCGGTAATCAGTATCTGTATAATCAACAGACTCCATGATTTCAACCTCTGTCTGGTCTTCACGAAGTACACGTACATCCAGACCAAGTGACTGTAACTCCTTAAGCATAACCTTGAAGGATTCTGGTATACCTGCCTCAGGTATGTTATCACCCTTAATGATTGCTTCGTATGTCTTAACACGTCCAATAACATCATCAGACTTAACTGTTAAGATCTCCTGAAGAGTATATGATGCACCGTATGCCTCAAGTGCCCATACCTCCATCTCTCCGAATCTCTGTCCACCGAACTGAGCCTTTCCACCGAGTGGCTGCTGAGTTACGAGTGAGTAAGGACCAGTTGAACGAGCATGGATCTTATCATCAACAAGGTGATGGAGCTTGAGGTAATGCATGTGACCAATTGTAACTGGGCTGTCAAAATACTCACCAGTTCTACCATCACGAAGTCTTACCTTACCATCTCTTGAGATTGGTACACCCTTCCATAATGCTCTGTGATCTCTATTATCAGAAAGATACTGCATTACATCTGGAAGCAGTTCTTTCTTGTGCTTCTTCTCGAACTCTTCCCAGCTTAAGTTAACATAGTCGTTAGCCAGATCAAGAGTATCCATAATATCTGTCTCGTTGGCACCATCGAAGACTGGTGTTGCTACATTAAAGCCAAGAGCCTTAGCAGCAAGACTTAAGTGAATCTCAAGTACCTGTCCGATATTCATACGCGAAGGAACGCCGAGTGGGTTAAGTACGATATCAAGCGGACGTCCGTTAGGAAGATATGGCATATCTTCAACTGGAAGTACTCTTGAAACGACACCCTTATTACCATGACGACCAGCCATCTTATCACCAACAGAAATCTTACGCTTCTGAGCAATATAGATTCTTACCGCCTGGTTAACACCTGGTGATAACTCATCACCATTCTCACGAGTGAACACCTTAGCATCTACAACGATACCGTACTCACCATGTGGAACCTTAAGGGATGTATCTCTAACCTCTCTTGCCTTCTCACCAAAGATTGCTCTAAGGAGCTTCTCTTCAGCTGTAAGTTCAGTCTCACCCTTAGGTGTAACCTTACCTACGAGAATATCACCAGCACGAACCTCTGCACCGATTCTAATAATTCCTCTGTCATCGAGATCCTTAAGAGCATCTTCACCAACACCTGGTACATCTCTTGTAATCTCTTCTGGTCCGAGCTTTGTATCTCTTGCCTCTGCCTCATACTCTTCAATATGAACAGAAGTATATACATCATCCTGTACGAGTCTCTCGCTGATAAGAACAGCATCCTCGTAATTGTAACCTTCCCATGTCATGAATCCAATAAGTGGATTCTTACCAAGGGCAAGCTCACCGCCATTAGTAGAAGCACCATCAGCGATAACCTGACCCGCCTCAACATGATCACCCTTGAATACTATTGGCTTCTGATTATAGCAGTTAGACTGGTTACTACGTGTGAACTTAGCCACCTTATATACCATCTTCTCGCCATCATCAGCTGTTATTCTAATCTCGTTAGATGCAACATAATCAACTGTACCTGCCTTCTTGGCAACAATACATACACCTGAGTCAACTGCAGCCTTAACTTCCATACCAGTACCTACAGCAGGTGCCTCTGTAATAAGAAGTGGAACTGCCTGACGCTGCATGTTGGAACCCATGAGGGCACGGTTAGCATCGTCGTTCTCAAGGAAAGGAATAAGTGCTGTAGCCACAGAGAATACCATCTTAGGAGACACGTCCATATAATCGAACATTGTCTTAGGATACTCCTGTGTCTCTTCTCTATATCTACCAGATACAGAGTTACGAACAAACTGTCCCTTCTCATCTAACTGCTCATTAGCCTGTGCTACATGATAATTATCTTCCTCATCGGCAGTCATGTAGATAACCTCATCTGTTACACGAGGGTTCTCTGCATCTGACTTGTCAATCTTACGGTATGGTGCCTCAACAAAACCATACTCATTAATTCTTGCATATGAAGCAAGAGAGTTGATAAGACCGATGTTAGGTCCTTCAGGTGTCTCAATAGGACACATACGACCATAATGTGAATAATGAACGTCTCGAACCTCGAATCCGGCACGATCTCTTGAAAGACCACCAGGTCCAAGTGCAGAAAGACGTCTCTTATGAGTAAGCTCACCAAGAGGATTGTTCTGATCCATAAACTGTGACAACTGTGAAGAACCAAAGAATTCTTTTACAGCAGCCTGTACAGGTTTAATATTGATCAAAACCTGTGGTGAAACTTCTTCAGTATCATGTGTTGTCATTCTTTCACGAACAACTCTTTCCAATCTTGAAAGACCAATTCTGTACTGATTCTGTAACAATTCACCTACCGCACGAATACGTCTGTTTCCTAAATGGTCAATATCATCTGAATGACCAATGCCATACTCTAAGTGCATATTAT
>JAZUGT010000067.1:0-50065 GCA_045641365.1 Lachnospiraceae bacterium | reverse complement strand
AAGGAAAATGTAGTAGGAACACTTGCAGTATGTTATGCAATTACTAACTTTATTGATACAGAAGAACTTGAACTTGTTGCTGGAGGAAATGAAGTAGCAATGGTTATGGGACTTACAAAGGTGGCAGCACTTGCTTACCTTATGTTTAACCTTTATACGCCGCCTTGCTTTGCAGCCATTGGTGCTCTTAACTCAGAACTTAAGAGCGGGAAGTGGTTAGCCGGTGCTATATGCTTACAGCTGGCAACAGGATTTACAGTAGGTTTCCTTGTATATCAGGTTGGAACACTTATTACAACAGGAAGTCTTGGTGCAGGATTCGTAGGTGGACTTATTGCTGTACTTGTCTTTGCAGCGATTATCGCAGGACTTATCGTAAAGTCAAACAAGCAGCTTGATACTAATTATGCACTGAATAAAGCATAACTCATCTGGGAGGATAAGTATGATCGACATTATTATTAGTGTAATTTTGATAGTAACTGTTGGAACTGCCTCTTTCTATATTTGGAAAGAGAAAAAGAAAGGTAAAAAATGTATTGGATGTCCTTGTTCAGGATCGGCATCCTGTCATTGTAAATGAGATATCGCCAAAAGAAACAAGTTAAAGCAAGGGGCTGAATGCTAATATTAGCATTCAGCCCTTTTGCTATCGAGGTCGCGAGTTAATGCATATTATGGTATAGTAAGTAGGTCTATATTGTTACTAATAATGGGAGGAATGTGAAGGATATGATTTGGGATAAGTTGTCACCATTTTATGACCTGTTTGAGACAGCATATAACGGAAAGTGTTTTAAGGGAATAGCCAAGGAGATTAAGAATCATGTGGATTCAGAGGATACAGTGTTAGAGTGTGCATGTGGAACTGGCTTATTAACAGTTCCAATGGCTGAAAAGTGTAAGAGCTTAACAGCTACTGACTATTCTGATGGAATGCTTAAGCAGACTAAAAAGAAGGTGGCTAAATATACGAATACCGAGATTAAGAAGGTGAGTATATTAGAGTTACCATTTGAAGATGATACATTTGATGTTGTTGTCGCCGCCAATGTAATCCACCTACTGGATGAGCCAGATAAGGCGCTGTCTGAGATGAAGCGTGTCTGTAGAAATGGTGGTCGAATTATTATACCAACATATATTAATAAAGCTAAGAAGAATTCTATGTTTGCTGCTAAAGTACTGGAGAAGATGGGTGTGGATTTCAAGCGTCAGTTCGACCTTGAATCCTATAAGGAATTCTTTGTAAAGTATGATGTTAATGTGAGTGAATATGTGATTGTTGAAGGAAGAATGCCTTGTGCCTTCGCTATTATAAGGAACGAGTAGCAGTCTGTAGTTACGGGATAAGATTTTATTATGCATCAGGGAGAAAAGGGAGGTATATTTGATGTCACTTGAGATAAAGGATCTGCAGAAAAAATATGGAGAGAAGACAGTTGTTGATCATCTGTCATTTTCTCTTAAAGAACCAGGAGTATACGCACTGCTTGGAACTAACGGTGCTGGAAAGACGACATCTATTAGAATGATTCTTGGTATGTTATCCAGGGATGGGGGCGAAGTTCTCTGGAATGGCGAGCCACTGAATGCATTGGAGACCAATATTGGATATCTGGCAGAAGAGAGAGGACTTTATCCAAAGTATAAGCTTATGGATCAGTTAATGTATTTTGCCAGACTTAAGAAAGTGCCTAAGGATGTGGCCAGGGACAGAATTCTTTACTGGGCTAAAAAGCTTCAGGTAGAGGAATACCTCTATCCTGTTAAAAAGGGAAAGAAGATTGAGAAGGACAAGACAGCCGATCAGTTATCCAAGGGTAATCAGCAGAAGATTCAGCTTATGGCTGCGCTTCTCTCAGATCCAGAGCTTATAGTGCTTGATGAGCCACTTAGCGGTCTTGATCCGGTTAATACCGATCTGTTCAAGGGTATTATCAAGGAGATAATTGACCAGGGAAAGTATGTAATTATGTCATCACATCAGATGGCTACAATTGAAGAGTTCTGCGAAGATATTACAATACTTAACAGAGGTAAAGTGGTATTGCAGGGCAATCTTAATGAGATAAAGAAGGGATATGGACGCGTTAATCTTCTGGTTAAGTGCGATAATCCTTTTGATGAAATAATTGAAAAACATAAGCTGGAAGTCATCTCAGTAACACCGGAAGTGACGCAGCTCAAGGTGCAGTCTGAAGCGCAGGCTAAAGAGTTTTTAGAGTCACTTATCAAGGCCGATAAGCAGGTTATCAGATTCGAGCTTAGAGAGCCATCATTACACGAAATCTTTATTGAAAAGGTGGGAGGTAGCGATGAAAAAGAGTGATTTTACAGGCTGGCGTGAGGTGTTTTCTTTTACATTTGCACAGGCAGTAAAGCAGAAAGCATATGGAATCTTTCTTGTCGTTTTTTCCATAATTGCGCTCTTATATTCGACGGGGTCATCATTAATTAGCCAGTATGGAGAGTTAAAGGATAATAAGTCGGGGATTAGTGAAGTTGTAATCTTCGATGAGACAGGGCTGGATATAGAGTATACAGATGTATTTACAAGTAAAAAGTATAAGGCTGTTAAGGTTAATTCCAATCCGACTATGACGATTGATGAATATGAGTCGAAGATGAAGGAAGCAGATGATACGACCATGTTAATCAGGCTGACCTTTGATAGTGAGGAAGAACTTTATCATGCTCTTTTTGTCCAGGGTAAGAAGCTTGGTATGTCTGAAATTGCGAAGTTGGAGTTCGCCAATGAATTCTGTGATTTCTATGAAGAAGCCAGACTGAAGGCCGTAAATGTCACAGAAGAGCAGAGTGATATGATTCAGGCGGAGATTATCAGGGAAGTGAAGACTCTTTCTGAAACGGGCGAGATAATAGACAAAGAAAAGGACAGCATATCATTTGAGGATTACTTCATTATGTTGTTCATGCTTATGGTGTGCCTAATGTTAATTAACATTGGCGGTAATCAGATTGCATTATCGATAGTTACGGAGAAGTCAAGCAGAGTTATTGAGTATCTCACATTAAATGTACGTCCACTGGCACTAATAGTAGGAAAAATATTAGCGACAATTGTAACCTCAACACTTCAGATGATTGCAGTTGGATTTTGCTATGTTATATCACCTATTATCAGCAATATGCTTGTCCCACGTCTGGCGAAGTACCTGTTTGGAGTAGTTGAGTCAGCGGAGAGTAATGTAACTGTAGCAGACGAGACAATAGCTGCTTCTGTTAAGATGATTTATGGAATAAAGATGGAATTTATAATCCTTGCGATAGTATTTGTAGTACTTGGAATAATATTCTATGGACTTATCGCAGGGTTACTTGGTGCGTCTGTAAGTAAGTTAGAAGAGATGCAGGAGGTAATGGTGGGATTTCAGCTGATGTTAATAATTGGCTGTTATGCTGATATGGGATTATGCGTGCTGCAGTTCTCTGGTGCTGCGAATCCAATGCTTAATAAGATACTAAGTATATGTCCGATTTCATCACCATTTCTTGTGCCGGGAAGTATGATTCTTGGTAACATGAACTGGGCGCTTATATGTGCAAGTATAATTGCGATGATTGCTGCGATTATCTTAGTGGCAATGCTGACTTCCAATGTGTATGAGGCAATGATTTTTTATAATGGAAAGACGCTGAAGATTAAGGATATACTTGAGCTTGCTTCCTCAAAGAAGAAATATGTTGAAAAGGGGGAGAGCAAAGATGAAGAATAGAATGTTTTCAGGATGGAAGGATGTTCTCCTTTTCACATTCAGCCAGGAGTTTAACAAGAAATATGGAATAGTGACGTTGATTCTTGCAATTGTGCTGTTTGCAGGAGGCTTTGCATTCAACGTATTAAATGCGAAGAATCAGTTAGATAATGATACAACGTCGCCTGTTGAAAAAGTCTATCTTATTGACAATAGTGGTATCGATAATATTAACTGGAATGATTCAAAGCAGCTTGACAGGGAGAAGTTTCCTAAGGTGACATTTGAGGTAACGGACTTAGAAGTCAGTGAACTTGGTCTGAAACTGATGAATAATGAGCCTGAAAGTGTTATTGCCAGTGTATCAAAGGAAAAGAAAACCTATAAGATTCAGGTGTATCTTCCATATGAAAGCGAGATTACCAAGGATGAAGGGGAGAATCTTGCCAAGGGTATCAAGACAGTTCTGTATGAAGGCATGATTGATAAGTCAGAGATTGACAGTGATATGGTCACATATGTGGTTAGCGGAATTAAGACTGAGTATAGTATTGCCGGTGAAGAGACTAAGGACGAAGACTCGATGATGTTTAAGTCGATGGCTCCACTTATACTTATGATGGCAATCTACTTCATGGTAATCATCTACGGACAGAGTATGGGACAGATTGTGTGCGTGGAGAAGTCATCGAAGCTGATGGAGTCTCTTCTTGTTATGACAAGACCATATGGACTAATCTTTGGTAAGATCCTTGCAACAGCTGGAATTGCAATTTTTCAGATGGCAGTATGTGTAGCGACGCTTCTACTGGGATTTGTTCTTGGAGACAATGTGGCACGGAACTCCGTCTACACGAATTATGAGAATCCTGTCCTTACTATGATAAATGAGATAGCAACTGAGGAGATGGGTAGTGCCTTTTCGACTGTAGCAGTAGTGATGACCATACTGGCAGTATGTCTGGCATTTCTGTTCTATTGCATGTTGTCAGGCGCAATTGCAAGCTTTGCAAGCAAGACTGAAGAACTTGGCTCAGTGATGATGTTCTATAATATCTTCCTTGTAATTGGCTTCCTTGCTGCCTATGCACTTCCGACCGTGAGTGGACAGGAGTGGATAAAGGTG
Organism: Lachnospiraceae bacterium; assembly: GCA_045641365.1. Lineage (GTDB taxonomy): Bacteria > Bacillota > Clostridia > Lachnospirales > Lachnospiraceae > Colinaster. The sequence goes on along the minus strand of JAZUGT010000067.1, from coordinate 45,220 downwards.
GTTGTAAGAATAGTGCCTGTGTCGTCGGCATTTATGCTTCCAGGTGAGATTCTGCTTGGAACAATTAAGCCTAACATGGCTATAATCTATGTGCTTGTGCAGCTGGTATGGGTTATTCTTACAGCTATATTCGCAGGCAAGATATATAAGGATCAGGTATTCTATAATGGAAAGAGCCTTGCAGACAGACTGCCATGGATGAAGAAAAAGTCGGATGACAGCAACGAACAGTGGCAGATGATATATGATGAAGAGGGAAGACCTCTGAGGGAATCTCAGAGGATCGGATATTTCTTCCTTGCAATATCGCCATTTGCTGTTTTTATGGTTGTTCAGCTTTTCACATCTATGTTACTGATGAATACCATTATCAGATGGGATTTTAGAGGAATTGATATCCATACATGGGAAGTTAAGGAACTTGCCGATTATTATCACAGAATTGAGCCTATGCTTAATCCGCTTGCACTACTGGTGATGCATTCGCTTATTACTACTATCGCGGGACTGTGGATGTATTTTATACGCAGAGGAATTGATAGAAGTAATATTATCCATATTAAGAATAGTTTTCAGAAGAAATGGGCTGTGGTAACAGGTGTATGTCTGATATGTGGCTTAGGTCTTCTGGTGCTTGCAAATGGCGTTGTAGTAATTGAAAATGGTGTGGTTCCATCTGTTGTTGAGAACTACGTGGAATCCGCGAACAGTACAGGCATGGGTAAGAGTCCATTTGCCATAATTGCAGCAGTGTGTCTGGCTCCAATAGGCGAGGAACTTATGTGCAGAGGTGTATGTCTGCACTTTGGTAAGAAGGTGCTTGGCAGGTTCTGGTACGCGAATATCCTTCAGTCACTGTTGTTTGGAATAATGCATATGAACTGGGTTCAGGGAGTATATGCCTTTATTATTGGTCTTGCACTCGGTATCCTTGTAGAGAGGTACGACTCTCTGTTACCAGGTATGATAATTCACTTTATTATTAACTTCTCATCATCAACCTGGTTCCCAAAAGTGATTAGTGAGATGGATATATCTCTGACTGCAGGCATTATGATGGTTGCAATATCAGGTGCAATTGTGATTGGAACATTGCGTTTTAGTGAATAGCCTACTATGGGGACGGTCCTTTTGCAACGAGGAGTGTCCCTTTGTCTTGGGGACGGTTCTTTTGTCACGAGGAGTGTCCCTTTGTAAGCACGATTTTAGGAAAATGAAAAAAAATTAAATTACCTATTGACATACCGGGTTGATAGGTGTAACATACACGTATCAAAACGAAAGGAGACATGACAATATGAGTTCCGTTAAGAAGACAGCAAAAGATTGTATGTGTATGTGTATGTGTCGAATGCTATTCTCCCAGGCAGACAATATGGCAGGGTGTATGGCTCATTTGCCATGCATCGATACGCAATAATTTGTTAGTTCAGATTAGAGTGAGCCATTGCCTGGGAGATTGATTCTCGGGCTTTTTTATTGCCGGGATGTATGAACAACTAATCACAATAACAATACATTTACAGGAAAAGAGGAAAAAATTATGAAAAACAGATTGGTGAAGAAGATTTTAACAGTAGTTGCAGCAGCGAGTATTGGAGTACTTGCATTAACAGGCTGCGGAAAGGCAGCTGCAGGTGATGCGGCAGCAGATGGTAACAAGATTTACAGAACACTTGATGAGATCAAGGCAAGCGGTACAGTTAATATCGGAGTATTTTCTGATAAGAACCCATTCGGATATGTAGATGAGAATGGAGAGTATCAGGGTTATGATGTATACTTCGCTGAGAGAATTGGTAAGGACCTTGGAGTAAATATTAATTATGTATCAACAGAAGCAGCAAGCAGAGTTGAGTACCTCGAGACAGGTAAGGTTGATATCGTACTTGCTAACTTCACAGTAACTGAAGAGAGAGCCGAGAAGGTTGATTTCGCTCTTCCATACATGAATGTAGCACTTGGTGTTGTATCACCAGAGAGCAACGTGATTGAGAGCCTTGATCAGATCGGTGCAGATGATCAGGTAATTGTTATCTCAGGAACAACAGCTGAGACTTATCTTGAGAAGAATTACCCAGATATCAAGCTTCAGAAGTTTGATACATATGCAACAGCTAAGACATCATTTGAGAATGGTACAGGTGTTGCATGGGCCAATGACAATACAGAGGTTATTGCATACGCAATTGAGAATCCGGGCTATGTAGTAGGTATTCCATCACTTGGAAGCCAGGATACAATTGCTCCAGCTGTAAGCAAGGGCAACAGCTCACTTCTTGACTGGATTAATGATGAGATTAAGTCGCTTGGTAATGAGAATTTCTTCCATGCAGATTATGAAGCAACACTTATTGACACTTATGGTGCAGATTATGAAGACACACTTGTTGTTGAAGGCGGTGCTGTAGCAGGAGCTGCAACAGAAGGTACAGCATCAGCAGGAGATCTTGATATCCCACAGGGTAATGGAGAGGTAATTAAGATTGCAGCATCAACAGTTCCACATGCAGAGATTCTTGGTGAAGCAGCAAAGATTCTTGAGGGATATGGTTATACACTTGATATTGTAGAGTTTGAAGATTACGTTCAGCCTAACCTTGTTGTAGAGTCAGGCGAGTTTGATGCCAACTATGTAGAGCATGTTCCATACCTTAACAGCTTCAATGAGGAGCAGGGTACACACCTTGTTAATGCAGGTGGTATTCACTATGAGCCATTCGGAATCTATCCTGGTAAGAAGGCAGACTTAGCTGAGATAGCAGATGGTGATGAGATTGCAATTCCTAACGATACAACTAACGAAGCAAGAGCATTACTTCTTCTTCAGGATAACGGCTTACTTACACTTAAGGATGACGCTGGATTGACAGCAACAGTTAATGACATCGTTGAGAACCCACACAACATCAAGTTCGTAGAGCTTGAGGCAGCACAGGTTGCAAGAGTAGTAGATGAGGTTGCATTTGTAGTACTTAATGGAAATTACGCACTTGAGGCTGGATACTCAGTTGGAAGAGATTCAATTGCTTATGAAGCAAGTGATTCAGTAGCAGCTAAGACTTATGTTAATATCATTGCCGTATATGAGGGAAATGAGACATCACAGAAGATACAGGCACTTGTAGCAGTACTCAGATCTGATGCAATCAAGGAGTTCATTGAGAAGACTTATGATGGAGCAGTAATTTTCTTCGAGAATTAGTGCATAGTTTATAAAATAGTATATAATAGTTAATTGTAAGGAGGACTTATGGTCCTCCTTAAAAAATACTTATGGAGAGATCGTATGAGTGAGATTGAGATTAGGCATTTGACCAAAAAGTTTGAACTTAACAGGGACACGGTTGTTGCGCTTGAGGATATCAACTTAACCGTAGAGTCAGGAGAGATATATGGAATAATAGGAATGTCTGGTGCAGGCAAGAGTACACTTGTTAGATCTGTTAACTATCTCGAGAAGCCAACAGAGGGACAGGTACTTATTAATGGTGTTGATCTTGCAGAGCTTAGCGACAAGGAACTTCGTAAGAAGAGAAGTGAGATTGGTATGATTTTCCAGAGCTTCAACCTGTTGGAGCAGAAGAATGTCATAGACAACATCTGTTTTCCACTTGAGATTGCAGGAGTGAAGAGGAAGGAAGCTGTTAAGAAGGCTAAGGAACTGTTAGCAGTTGTTAAGCTAGAGGAGAAGGCCAAGGCATATCCATCGCAGCTGTCGGGAGGGCAGAAGCAGAGAGTTGCTATTGCCAGAGCCCTCGCAACCAATCCTAAGATTCTTCTGTGTGACGAGGCAACAAGTGCGCTTGACCCTCAGACGACTGATTCAATTCTTAAGCTGCTTAAGGATATCAATGAGAAGTTGGGAATAACCATATTGATAATTACGCATCAGATGTCAGTTGTGACTGATATCTGTAAAAAGGTTGCGATTATAGATAATGGTAAGCTTGTAGAGGAAGGACTTGTCGAGCAGATCTTCGAGTCGCCATCTACTGATGCAGCAAGAGAACTGATATCTGGAAGTAAGATAAGCTATAAGCCTACAGATGAGATTAAGGAGACGAAGACAGTCAGAATCGTATTCACCAAGAATTCGGCGTTTGAGCCAGTTATATCCAATGCGATTCTTACCGTAGGTGTGCCAATCAATATACTTAAGGCAGATACAAGGAATGTTAATGGAAGAGCAGTGGGTGAGATGATTCTCGGATTGCCTGAAGATAAGGAGAAGCAGGATGAGATAATTGCTTACTTCATTGAGGCAGGACTTGTAGTAACGGAGGTGAACGACTATGTGGGATGAGAAAGTTATACAGATGCTTCTTGAAGGTATCAGAGATACACTATATATGACACTTGTGTCAACACTTATTGGTTATGTCGTTGGACTTCCAATGGGAATTGTGCTGAATGTAACAAGAGAAAAAGGACTTAAGCCAAATAAAGTAATATATGCTATACTAGACTTTGTGTGTAACATTATAAGAAGTGTACCATTTCTTATTCTTCTTATTCTGTTAATTCCTTTTACAAGATTTGTTGTAGGTCAGAGCTATGGTTCGACAGCTACAATTGTACCACTTGTTGTATGTGCAGCACCTTATATTGCCAGAGTTGTAGAGGCTTCGCTTAATGAAGTTAATGCCGGAGTTATTGAGGCAGCCAGAGCAATGGGAGCGAGCAATTTTCAGATAGTGACCAAGGTACTCTTAGTGGAGGCCAGAACTTCACTTCTTACAGGTGCAGTTATCACAACAGGAATTCTTCTTGGATATTCTGCAATGTCAGGAACCGTAGGTGGTGGCGGTCTTGGAGATATAGCTGTCAGATATGGATACTACAGATGGCAGGCCGGAATTATGATTGTGACAGTTCTGTTACTTATTGTGATTTTCCAACTTATACAGAATCTTGGAAGCAGGATTGTAGCGCATTTTGATCATGTTAAGCATTAGGTAAGCATATGGATTTTGAAGCAATTCGTTCGTACCTGCCGCTATACGCGGAGGCATTTTTCCTAACAATTCGAATAGGGTGGATAGGCATAGCGTTATCCTTTGGAATAGGTATTCTGTCGGCGTTTGCCATGTACTTTAAGATACCGGTAGTTAAGACCATAGTCAAAGTCTATGTTGAGCTTTTCAGGAACACTCCACTGTTAGTACAGCTTTTCTTTGTATACTTTGGACTTCCTAAGCTTGGAATACAGATATCTGCTGAGACCTGTGGCGCCTTAGGCCTTGGTCTTCTTGGTGGAAGTTATATGGCGGAAAGTATAAGAAGCGGACTTGAGGCCGTGCCGGTTACTCAGATTGAAGGCGCCGTCTCACTTAAGCTTAGTAAGTGGCAGATATTCACTTCGATAATACTACCACAGGCTTTCACACTTAGTATTACATCACTTGTATCCAATGTTATATTCCTGCTTAAGGAGACAAGTGTGTTTTCTGCAATAAGTCTAATGGACCTCATGTTTACTGCAAAGGATCTGATTGGCTTGTATTACAGGACAACGGAGTGTCTGCTATTGTTAGTGATTTTCTATGTGATTATGATTCTTCCAGTCTCTCTTTTAGGAGATTATCTGGAGAAAAAGGCAAGATTTGGAATGTTTGGAGATTAGTAGGATATGGGCGGAGTATTTACGAACTTTGGATTCGATGTGTTACTTAAGGGCTCGAATATGCTCAGGCTTTTAGAGGGACTTAAGGTTGCACTCTATATAAGCCTTATATCAGTGGCGCTTAGCATAGTGCTTGGAATAATTCTTGGAATGCTAATGTCGCTTAATAATAAGGCGATTAATATTATATCCAGGGTATATCTGGAAATTGTGCGTATTATGCCGCAGATGGTACTTTTATTCATCGTTTACTTTGGTGCAACCAAGGCGCTGGGACTTAACCTGTCAGCGGAGGCATCAGCGATAATAGTATTTACCTTCTGGGGATGTGCAGAGATGGCAGACCTTGTAAGAGGTTCACTGATTAGCATCCCGGTGATTCAGTATGAAAGCAGTAAGGCATTGGGATTAAGCAGACTGCAGACATATCTGTATGTAATAATTCCGCAGACAATCAGAAGACTGTTGCCGTTATCTATCAACCTGATTACACGTATGATTAAGACGACCAGCCTTGTGATGATGATAGGAATAGTTGAGGTACTTAAGGTAGGACAGCAGATTATTGAGGCGAACAGAAAGAGCTCGCCTAATGCTGCATTTGGTATATTTGCAACAATATTCCTTCTGTACTTCTTAGCATGCTGGCCAATCAGCTGTCTGTCTAAATATCTGGAACTTAAGTGGGAGAATTAATATGAGCGAGATACTTGCAGTAGAGAATCTTCATAAGAGCTTTGACGAGCTTGTGATACTTGATGATATCAGTCTTAAAGTTAATAAGGGCGAAGTGGTAGTACTGGTCGGACCATCCGGTTGCGGCAAAAGTACATTTCTAAGATGTCTTAATGGCCTTGAGCAGATTGATGACGGACGAATCACCCTTGGAGGTGAGGTTGGAATGGTATTCCAGAGCTATGACCTGTTCCCTCATAAGACTATTCTTCAGAATATAATTCTTGCACCTATGAAGGTTAAGAAGCGTAGCAAGGCGGATGCAACGAGCGAAGCACTTGAACTTCTTGAGAGAGTTGGACTTAAGAGTAAGAAGGATAGTTATCCAAGACAGCTTTCAGGTGGACAGAAGCAGAGAGTAGCAATTGTAAGAGCGTTAATTATGCATCCGGATGTTCTGTTGTTAGACGAGATAACAGCAGCGCTTGATCCTGAGATGGTAAGAGAGGTTCTTGATGTAGTACTTGGCCTTGCCAAGGAAGGCAGGACAATGATTATTGTCACACATGAGATGGCTTTTGCGAAGGCCGTGGCTGATCGAATAATATTCATCGATGGCGGTCGAATCGTGGAAGAGGGTGCACCTGATGATATTCTTGTTAATCCAAGAACAGACAGATTGCAGAAGTTCCTGAAAACATTTGAATTCTAGTAGGAGGAAATATGAAGAAACTATTTAATATCTATGTGGAATCAAGTCTGGTGCTTAGAATTGCAATAGGACTTGTAATAGGCGCAATACTTGGACTTACATGTCCACAGCTGGCTGCGATAAGCATTCTCGGAAGTGTATTCGTAGGGGCACTTAAGGCAATAGCGCCAGTTTTAGTGTTTTTCCTTGTAATTAGTGCTATATCTAACGCAAAGGGTGGCATTGGTTCAAGATTCAGAACAGTAATTATTCTTTATATGCTTAGTACGCTACTTGCTGCAATTGTTGCAGTAGTAGGAAGCTTTTTATTCCCTGTTGAGATGGTACTTACAACAGCTGCCGAGAATACTCCGCCAGCCGGAATATCAGAGGTATTAAGCAATCTGCTTACCAATATGGTAACCAATCCGATTTCATCACTTTCACTTGCTAATTATATGGGAGTTCTTTTCTGGGCAGTTGTGATTGGCTTAGCCCTTAAGAAGGTTGCGGGCAAGCAGACAATTGAGTCGGTGTCAGATTTTGCCGAAGCAATCTCGACAACAGTAAGATGGGTCATCCAGTTCGCACCATTCGGTATACTTGGACTCGTATTCGACTCGGTTAACGAGAGCGGACTCGAGATATTCACAACATATGGAAAGATTGTAGCGCTCTTAGTAGGATGCATGTTAGTCGTGGCGCTGATTGTTGATCCATTACTTGCGGCAATCTTCCTTAGGAAGAATCCATATCCGCTTGTATTCAGATGCCTGAAGGAGAGTGGCCTTACAGCATTCTTCACAAGAAGCTCAGCAGCTAATATTCCTGTCAATATGGAACTTTGTAAAAAACTGGGACTTGATGAAGACTTCTATTCTGTATCGATTCCACTTGGCGCAACAATCAACATGGACGGTGCAGCGATTACCATCAATGTAATGACACTTGCTGTATGTCACACGATGGGCATACAGGTTGATCTGGTCACAGCAATTATCCTTAGTGTACTGTCTACACTTGCTGCATGCGGTGCATCAGGTGTTGCCGGCGGTTCGTTACTTCTCATCCCAATGGCATGTTCTCTCTTCGGAATAGGTAATGACGTAGCGATGCAGGCAGTTGCTGTTGGATTTATCATTGGAGTTATTCAGGACTCTGTCGAGACAGCACTTAACTCAAGCGGTGATGTAATGTTTGCAGCCACAGCTGAATTCCACGACAGAATGAAGCGTGGCATAAAATAGGCATACTATGGGGACGGTCCTTTTGTCACGAGGAGTGTCCCTTTGTCTTGGGGACGGTTCTTTTGTCACGAGGAGTGTCCCAGTGTCACGAGGAGTGTCCCCGCGTCACGAAGATGTTAAGAATATAATTAGACTAAAGTTAAAACTAAAAAACCTGTGGTCATTGCAATGTGAGCATATCGTGCTACGATGACTACAGGTTTTTTATCTGATTTAAAATGAAAAATATTCTCGTGGAATTATATTGAGCTCCTTGAACTTTTGTTTTTTTATCTGATTTAAAATGAGAAATATTCTCGTGGAATTATATTGAGCTCCTTGAACTTTTGTTTTTTATCTGATTTAAAATGAAAAATACTCTCGTGGAAGCATACAGAACTCTTTGAGCTTTTCAGCTGCAGGATTCGGGAAACGAGATTTATTTTCTATGATGCATATTTCTCTTTTTGGAAGTTCTTCACATAATGGTATTTCATGAACCAGTCCCATCTGTAGAGAGTTTCTTACGTATATCTCAGGAACAAAGGCAACTCCAAGATCATATATTAACATAGGACAGAGCTGGCCTGTTGTTTCCACTTCGTAGATTGGATCGAAAGGAAGGCTATTTTTATCAAATAATGTCTTATAAAAGCGATAGGTAGAACTGCTCTTTGACAGGCAGATGAGGGGCAATTCACTTATCTCCCTAAGGGAAAGAGGACCAGATGTATTCTTATAACTGGGTCCACCTATAAGTCGATCGGAGTAGTTGAGTATGGGGGTAGCCTTAATAGGGGCATCTACTTCGTCAATTACCGTTGTAATTGAGAAGTCAACAAGTCCCTGCTTGGCCAGATCCACGGCAGTAGCAGTGTTGTGACTATGAAGCATTACCTTGATGTCAGGGTAGCTGGCTTTAAAAGCGCTAAGGGCAGGAAGCAGTATCATATATGTTGCAGTTTCGCTAACGCCAATGGTAACAGTTCCAGACTTTAACGACGAAAGATTGGTTAGTTCTGATTCGGCAGTGCTTAGCTGTTCAACAGCATTTTTTACATAGAAAAATAGATTAGTGCCCTCAGGAGTGAGGTCTATTCCGCGACTCTTTCTAATTATAAGTTTGCAACCGAGGTTTTGTTCCAGTAACTTAATCGTCCTTGATATGTTAGGCTGATTGTTATTAAGTTCTCTGGCAGCAATAGTCAGATTCTTGTATTTTGCCACATAATAGAAAGTCTTATAGTACTCATAACTTATATTCATATAATGTCCTCCTACAAGATATACATATATTATATATCTCTTCACAACATATACATTTCAAATATCATTACAACAATACTATAATTACTGAAGAGAATCAATAATGATTGATGGAATGGGAGATATGAACATGAAAAAAACAAAGATGAAATTTGATATGAGCAAGATGCTTATGATTTTTTCTTTGCTACCACTGTTTGTTGCGGGACTTGTTATAAGTGTTCTGCTTGTTAACAGGAGTAGTTCAGAAGTAAAGAGTGCAACCAGTAATTCGATGCTCGCACTTATCGAGGGATCGGGAACAGGGTTTGATCATTACTTTACGACATCAGAGGAGACTATTGTCGGATTCAGTAAGGCACCAATAGTCGCCGAGTATCTGAAGAATCCTAATGATCCAGCGCTTGCCAAGGCAGCGCAGGATTATACAGTCGAATTCTTTAATTCTTTAACAGGATGGGAAGGCATATATATTGCAGACTGGAATTCGAAGGTATTGACACATCCAGCGGAACCAGTCATTGGAAGGGTTATGCGTGAAGGGGATGCACTTGATGACCTTCACAATAAGATGCTTAACGCAGGGGATATATATGATACAGGTATTATTACGTCTCCAGCATCAGGTGAACTGATTATCTCGCTATATGCACCAATTTATGATGGTGATAAGCCAATTGGCTATGTTGGAGCAGGAAGCTTTGTCAAAAACATTGCTGAGATGTATACAGATACTTCAAGTCTTCAGTTTGATTCGGCATATTCGTACTTTGTAGATAAGGATGGAATAATGATATATCATCCTAACGAAGAGAAGATAGGCTCACCAGTTGAGAATGAGGTGGTTAAGTCCCTTATTGAGAAGATGGAGGCAGGCGAGCATCCAGCACCTGAGTGTGTCGAATATGTATATAAGGACGTATTAAAGTATGCTGCCTATTATGTAGGTGTTAATGAGAATTATATCGCTGTACTTACTGCAGATGAATCTGATGTTCTTTCTGGATGCAATGACATTATGGTAATTGCGGTAATTATAGTGCTTGTTCTATTTGTAGTATTCGCCGTTGCAGCAATTATCTTATCAAGAATTGTAGCGAGTCCATTAACAAAAGTCTCAGAAGCTATGTTTGTCACATCTGAAGGAAGATTGGATGCGGATACGAACATTAGGTCCAAGATATACGAGATAGATCACCTTATACTTGCGACAAAGACCTTGCAGGATAATCTGACCAGAATAATAGGTGATGTTAAGTTTGAATCCGGTAAAGTGAATGAAGAGGCAACTTCGGTGGCAGAGATGGCAAGTATGAGTGCGACAAGTTGCGAACAGGTCAACCTCGCTGTCGATGAGCTGGCTCATGGAAGCATGGGCATTGCAGAGAGTTGCTCTGATCTTGCGAGTGAAGTTAATACAATGTCGCAGTGCTGTGATGACATATCAGATGAGGTGCTGAATCTTACTAATGCATCCAATGAGATTCAAAAGGCTAATGATGAGGCCAAGGAACATATGGTAACAGTAATGTCAGAATCGCAGAAAAGCGCAGAAAGTGCTAATGAGATTGCGGAAATCATTGCAGAGACTAACGAAAAAGTTAAGGATATCAAGCAGGCTGTTGTATTGATTCTTAATATCGCGAACCAGACCAATCTGTTATCCCTCAATGCGAGCATAGAGGCGGCGAGAGCTGGAGAGGCAGGAAGTGGATTTGCAGTTGTTGCAAGTGAGATTAGCAGTCTTGCCATCCAGTCATCAGATTCTGCTAATAAGATACAGGAGATAGTTAAGAGCATTACAGAAATATCTGACAGAAGTGTAGAGTATGCGCAGGGAATAAAGGATATAATCTCCAACCAGCATGAGTGCATTAATGATACCAATGAGAAGTTTGCGGAACTTTCAAGTCAGGTAGAGGATTCACTTGAGGCGATTAAGAATATCGCTGAAAAGGTTGATATGTTAGTAGAAGTTAAGGCATCAATCAGTTCCAACGTGGCTGATCTGTCTGCTATATCAGAGGAAAGCGCAGCAAGTACTGAAGAGTCGACAGCAAGTATTAATTCGATATCACAGTCTGTGAGTGATATAAGTGTACGAAGCCAGGAACTGAAGGAACTTGCTGAAGGATTAAGAAGTCAAGTGGAATTCTTCAAGTAGGGACGTTGGGGACGGTCCTTTTGTCACGAGGAGTGTCCCTTTGTCTTGGGGACGGTCCTTTTGTCACGGACGTTTTGGGGACGGTCCTTTTGTCACGAGGAGTGTCCCCGCGTCACCTCGAAAAAAGAATAAGTATATCCCCTATAGCCCTGTGGTTGTCGTTAATATGAAGGCCGCAGGGTTATATTATTACATATTTATAAACCTATTGACATAGTAGGTAAATGGGCATAAAATTATTTTCATAAGGAGGCATACTATGGAAGACATAATATATCTTGATAATGCGGCAACGACGCAGACTAAGGAAGAAGTAATAAGTAAGATGCAGCCATTTTGGAGCGAACTATATGGCAACGCATCAAGTATATACAGGTTTGCTGGCAAGGCGACTAAGGCAGTGGATGAAGCAAGGCAGACAGTTGCAGACTTCATTGGCGCAAAAAGGAGCGAGATTTACTTTACAGCAGGCGGAAGTGAATCAGATAACTGGGCAATCAAGGGAGTCGCATATGCTTTGCAGGATAAGGGCAGGCATATCATTACAACAAAAATTGAGCATCATGCGGTACTTAATACGTGTGAGTTTCTCGAGACGCAGGGATTTGAAGTCACATATCTTGATGTAGATGAGAACGGAATAGTCAGACTTGACGAGCTCGAAGCGGCAATTAGAGAAGACACGATACTCATATCCGTGATGTTTGCAAACAATGAGATCGGTACGATAGAGCCAATAGCTGAGATTGGAAGGATTGCGCACAGTCGAGGTGTGGTATTACATACCGATGCCGTTCAGGCATATGGTCATGTGCCTATTAATGTGGCTGATATGAACATCGATATACTTAGTGCAAGCGGCCATAAGTTCGGTGGACCAAAGGGTGTTGGAATAATGTATCTTAAGGATACTGTTAAGATTAGTCCGCTTATTCATGGAGGAGCTCAGGAACGTGGAAAGAGAGCTGGGACGCACAATACCCCTGGTATTGTTGGATTTGCAGCAGCAACAGAGATTGCCAATAAGGAAATTGATAGTGCGGCGACATATGTGTCAGAGCTTAGAGATTACCTGATAGGAAGAATCGAAAGTGAGATTCCATATTGCAAGCTTAATGGTGACCGAGTGCGAAGACTTCCAGGCAATGTTAACTTCAGCTTCAGATTTATCGAAGGCGAGTCGCTTCTTATTATGCTCGATCAGAAGGGAATATGTGGCTCTAGCGGTTCAGCGTGTACATCAGGTTCGCTCGACCCATCGCATGTTCTTCTTGCAATTGGCCTTCCTCATGAGATAGCACATGGTTCACTGAGGCTTTCACTTTCTGCTGATAATACAAGAGAAGAGATAGATGTGACAGTAGACGCACTCAGGCAGATTGTTGAGAGACTGAGAAGTATGTCACCGTTATATGAGGACTTTGTGAAGAGCAGCAACTAGCATATCGAAGCAACAACTGGTATGTCGAAGCAGCGGCTGGCATATTGAAGCGGCAACCAGTATGTGGAAGCAGCAATTTGTAACAGAAGCAGCAACTAGCATATCGAAGCAACAATAATTATACATAGAAGAGGAAAAATAAATGAGTCAGGTTTTAGAATATAGCGATAAGGTAATGGATCACTTCACTAATCCAAGAAATGTTGGGGAGATTGAGGATGCCGCAGGCGTTGGTACTGTGGGGAATGCAAAGTGTGGGGATATTATGAGGATGTATCTTGATATACAGGATGGAATCATTAAGGACGCACGATTTAAGACCTTTGGCTGTGGAGCCGCAGTAGCTACAAGCAGTATGGCAACAGAGCTTGTGATTGGAAAGACTGTTGAAGAGGCACTTAAGGTAACTAACAAGGCTGTTATGGAAGCACTTGATGGACTTCCACCAGTGAAGGTACACTGCTCGCTTCTTGCTGAGGAGGCAATACATGCAGCACTTTGGGATTATGCCCAGAAGAATGGAATTGTTATAGACGGGCTTAAGCCACCAGTAAAGGATATCGAGGAACTTTAACCTTCACCATCATGAAGGGATAGGATCCCGCTGGTAATGGTGAATGATATCAGCAAAGCAAAAATAAGGAACTCTAACCTTCACCATCATGAAGGGAATAGAATCACGCTGGTAATGGTGAATGATATCAGCAAGCAATAATAAGGAACTCTAACCTTCCCCATCATGAAGGGATAGGATCCCGCTGGTAATGGTGAATGATATCAGCAAGCAATAATAAGGAACATAGTAGCATTCTTCGTTGAAAAGAAGGGCTATTTATGCTATAATCACATAAGTTTCATATAGAAGGTAGACGGTGCCGGAGCGAGAAAGCTGTGAGCCAGGATTAGACACACAAGCTGCGCGATGGTTAAAAGGGAAACAGGTGTAAGACCTGTGCGATCTCGTCACTGTGAATAGGGAGTATATATGTCGTTTCGTTAGAAGCCACTGAGATTACTTGGGAAGGTAGACATATATATGATGATCTATGAGCCAGGAGACCTGCCGCCTATTGGTACAGGACGATGTCCAGATCACGAGTAATTGATTGTACTGTTTAACTGAGTGTTTTAAGTCAGTTTATTTTTGTGGTCATTCTATTTTTAGAATGGCTTTTTTTATGGCGTTTTGAAGGCAATGTAGAGGCGTTATAAAGATGCGACAGAATGTCTTTTTATGGCGTAATGAAGTCGCAGTCGCCTGACTTAAGAGCTATATATGGCCGACAATCAGTGATTCCTGCATTCGGACTGAGTAGTACTGTCTATGTGGAAGACACCAAAGGAGGATGTAGGAATATTATGAAGAAGAGAATTGTAAGTATTATGTTAGCGACTGTAATGACAGCCGTTCTTGTATCTGGCTGTGGAAGCACTGATGTAGCTGAGGCACCAGCAGATGAAGTGGTTGAGACAGCAGCTGATGATTCAGCATCAGACGATGCCAACGCAGAAGAAGTCGTAGATGATCAGGCCAGGGCCGATGAGGTTGCTGCACTTATTGACGCAATCTATGTTCAGACAAGAACTGATGAGACTGATGCACAGTGCGCAGCAGCTAAGGCAGCATGGGATGCACTTACAGATGCACAGAAGGAGTTAGTCGAGGGTGAAGAGGCTGATCCTGATTACTTTGGAAGAGACACAGGCGATGCATCTAAGGATGATGCGCTTAATGGCGATGATATAGGCGATAATGAGATCCTGGTTGTAAGCTTTGGTACATCATTCAATGACAGTCGTGCTACAGATATTGGTGGAATTGAGAAGGCTATCGCAGCAGCCAATCCAGACTGGGCAGTAAGAAGAGCATTTACAGCACAGATTATTATCAATCATGTTCAGGCTAGGGATGATGAGAAGATTGACAATGTCGAGCAGGCACTTGACAGAGCGGTTGCAAACGGTGTGAAGAATCTTGTAGTTCAGCCAACACATCTTATGCATGGTGCAGAGTATGATGAACTTTGCGAGGCACTCGCCGGATATACAGACAAGTTTGAGACAGTAACAGTTGCAGAGCCACTTCTTGGTGAGGTTGGTGCAGATGCAACGGTAGTTAATGATGACAAGAAGGCAGTTGCTGAGGCGATCACAGCAGAGGCAGTCAAGACAGCTGGATATGATTCAGCCAAGGCAGCAGCTGACGATAGTGTCGCTTTTGTATTCATGGGTCATGGAACAAGCCACACAGCTAAGGTGAGCTATAGTCAGATGGCTACTCAGATGAGCGAGCTTGGATATGACAATGTGTTCATCGGTACAGTTGAGGGTGAGCCTGAGGAGACTGCCTGCGAGAATGTAATTGATGCGGTAAAAGAGGCTGGCTTTAAGACAGTTGTTCTTCGCCCACTTATGGTTGTCGCAGGAGATCATGCCAACAATGATATGGCAGGCGATGACGAGGACTCATGGAAGAGTATGTTCGAGGCATCAGGCGCTTTTGATAAGATTGATTGTCAGATAGCAGGTCTTGGTGGAATTGAAGCAGTTCAGAATATCTATGTTGCCCATACAGCAACTGCAACAGCTAATATGACAGTTGCAGGAACTGGCGCAGATTCGGCAGATACAGAACTTGCAGATGGCGAGTATCAGGCTAAGTTTGATACAGACAGTTCAATGTTCCATGTTAATGATGCATGCAATGGAATGGGAACACTTACAGTTAAGAATGGTGAGATGACACTTCATATCGTTATGCCATCTAAGAATATTGTTAATCTTTATCCTGGTCTTGCAGCTGATGCAGCAAAGGATGGCGCTAAGCTCATCGAGCCTACAACAGAGACAGTTAAGTATGATGATGGAACAGAAGAAGAGGTATTTGCCTTTGATGTGCCTGTAAGCGTAATTGGTAAGGAGTTCGATCTTGCATTAATTGGTACAAAGCAGAAGTGGTATGATCACAAGGTTGTTGTATCTGATGTAAAGTAAGATTAACGAAAAAGTCAGACAGTATGCAGACGCAAATTGACTGACAATGGTAATAAGAATGAGAAGACTATTAAAGGATACTTTTAGAAGCACATATTTAATAGTAGTGGTACTGCTTTGCAGTATAATTGTAACCTCCTGTGGTACGCAGGAGGTTACTTCTATTGAAGACGGAAGTTATAAGTGTGAACTTACGATGGAAGGCGGAACAGGGAAGGCATATATTAATTCACCTGTAGATATCACGATTAAGAACGGATCAATCTACGCAACGCTTGTGTGGAGCAGCGAAAACTACGACTATATGATAGTTGATGATAATAAGTATCTTAATGAGAATCCAGGTGGATATTCCACATTCACGATTCCTATAAGTGATATAAGCAGTCCACTTACTGTCACTGGTGACACGGTTGCCATGAGCAGACCACATGAGATTGAATATGTACTTACATTTGGAGAATTAACCAGGTGTTCACTCGAAGAACTTACAGGTGAAGCGGTTGAACTTAAGTATGCTAACCAGTTTGCAATGACAAAGTATAATGGCTGTACGCTTATAGATATCAAGGATGGTGACAGATACCTGGTTGTAGATGTGGGTGGCACCGTACCGGAAGGAATAGGCGATGATGTCGTTGTTCTTAAGAAGCCACTTGATAAGACATACCTTGTATCTACCTCAGTTATGGATCTTCTACGTGAGTGCGACTGTCTTGATAGTATATGCCTGTCTGGAACTAAGGAAGAGGACTGGGCAATTGAAGAGGCAGCAGATCTTATGCATGATGGGAAGATATCATATGCAGGAAAGTATTCGGCACCTGATTATGAACTAATATTAAGCAAGGACTGTAATCTCGCAATCGAGAATACAATGATTTTCCATACGCCGGAGGTCAAGGAGAAGCTTGAGGCACTTGGAATTCCGGTACTTGTGGAGCGTTCAAGCTATGAGGAGCATCCGCTTGGAAGACTTGAATGGATCAAACTGTATGGCGTCCTGTATGACAGAGAGGATGTTGCTGACACCTTCTATGATATGCAGTTATCCTCAGTTGAATCGATTCTTGAAGAGGCTGATACAGGTAAAAGTGTTGCATTTTTCTATGTGACCACCAATGGAAGTGTGAATGTACGTAAGCCGAACGATTATATTGCAAGGATGATTGACCTGGCAGGTGGTGAGTATGTGCTTAAAAATGTGATTCCTGAAGAGGAGAATGCGCTTTCAACAATGAATATGCAGATGGAGGAGTTCTATCTTAATGCAAAGGATGCGGATGTAATTGTTTATAACAGTACAATTATGGGTGAAATTGGCTCCATATCAGAACTTATAGATATAGACGATGTTTTCACCGATTTTACGGCTGTTAAGAGTGGAAATGTCTACTGTACAAGTGAAGACTTTTTTCAGAAGAGTACTGGCGTGACAGACTTTACATGTGACCTGCACAGTGTGCTTACAGGTAATGACAGTTCACTCAGGTATCTTAAGAGGCTTAAGTAGTGATGAAGAGATATATCACATGGTTTGGCATCGTAATACTTATGGTGCTTGCAATTATTATATGGAATATCACCAGTGGAAGCATAGATGTGTCCATGGGAGAACTCCTGGACATACTTAGGGGACATGCTGCTGACACTAGTGACACATCTTATAAGATTATTATGGAGATAAGACTGCCGCGAATATCCGCTGCATTGCTTCTTGGAGGGGCGCTTGCGCTTGCAGGATATCTGCTTCAGACATTCTTCGGTAATCCAATTGCAGGACCGTATGTACTTGGTGTGTCATCAGGTGCCAAGCTTTCGGTAGCGCTTACAATGATAATGCTCCTGACTAAGGGGAGAAGTATTAGTTCGCTGGCCTTAATTGCGTCAGCATTTGTCGGATCGCTTATTGCAATGGGGCTTGTATTACTGCTGTCTACAAGAGTTAAGTCAATGTCTATTCTTGTCGTATGTGGAATAATGATTGGCTATATATGTTCAGCTATAACAGATCTGTGTATTACATTTGCAGATGACAGTAATATTGTGAATCTTCACAACTGGTCACTTGGAAGCTTTTCAGGTATCAAGTGGATGGATGTAAAAGTAATGTCAATTATTGTTGTTATATGCCTTATAGCAACTTTGTGTATAGCTAAGCCAATCAGTGCGTATCGATTAGGCGAGAGTTATGCGGCTAATGTCGGCGTCAATATAAAGCTGCTTCGTATAGAACTTATTCTTCTTTCGAGTCTTCTGGCAGCATGTGTCACCGCGTTCGCTGGGCCTATCTCATTCGTTGGAATAGCCGTTCCACATCTGGTTAAGCGTTCTGTGAGGACAACAAGGCCACTTGTACTTATACCGGGATGCTTTGTGCTAGGCGCAGTAGTAACACTTTTCTGTGATGGAATTGCAAGGACATTATTTGCACCAACTGAGCTTAGTATCAGTTCAGTGACAGCAGTGTTACTTGTACCTGTAGTTATATGGATGATGCTAAGTAAGCATAGTGAGGTAAGATGACCGCTAACCGTTCTTTCGAGGATTAATTATGGAGCAAACTACTAGTATTTCTACCAGTTCCCTTGCGGTTGGATATGGCAGAAAGATTCTGATTAATAATATTGAGATAAGCGTAGAGGCTGGAAAGATTCTCACACTGCTTGGACCTAATGGTAGTGGAAAGTCCACGATACTCAGGACAATTACAGGTGAGCTTAAGAAGCTGTCGGGAAATGTAATCATCTGTGGCAGCAATACGGATGATATTGATGAGAAGAAGCTGGCGACACATATGTCAATGGTAATGACGCAGCGTGTTCAGCCAGAGCTTATGTCCTGCAGAGAAATCATTTCGCTTGGAAGGTATCCATATACAGGAAGACTGGGGATCCTTAGCGATACTGATAAGGCAGTTGTTGAGGAAGCAATGAAGCTTGCAGATGTATCAGAACTTGCCGACAGGCCGGTTGATAAGATAAGCGATGGACAGAGACAGAGAGTGATGCTTGCCAAGGCGATATGCCAGGAGCCCGATGTACTGATTCTTGACGAACCAACTTCATATCTTGATATCAAGTATAAGCTCGAACTGCTAATCAAGATACGTAATCTGGCAGCTAAGAAGAATATTGCAGTCGTGATGTCTCTTCATGAGCCGGATCTTGCTCTTAAGACATCGGACTTCATAATGACAATAGATGCAGATGGCAATACCTGTTATGGATCCCCGTCGAAGATGATTAACCAGGAGTCTGTGTGTGCTCTATATGGAATCAGTGACGAAGAACTTGCATTTCTTAAAAAAGGAGGAACCTGGTGGAATCTGTCGGATATGTCAGCTAACAACGAGCTGGAAGGATCAACACAGGGCGAGAAAAATAGATGTAAAGATGATGACACTGCACATATGAGTGAGCAGAAAGACGAATCCGGGGCGGATATAAAGCGCGCTAAAGCAATAATGATTCAGGGCACAATGTCGGGAGCAGGTAAGAGTCTGCTTGTAGCGGCATTATGCAGAATATTCAGCCAGGATGGTTACAGAGTGGCCCCATTTAAGTCTCAGAATATGGCACTCAATTCATATATAACAGAGGATGGGCTTGAGATGGGGAGAGCGCAGGTGATGCAGGCAGAATGTGCCAGAGTTAAGCCAAGCGTATATATGAACCCAATACTTCTTAAGCCTACGGATGATGTAGGTTCGCAGGTTATTGTGAATGGTGAAGTGGTTGGCAATATGAAGGCAAGAGACTACTTTGAGTATAAGAAAAGTCTTGTACCTGATATTACTGCAGCCTATGAGAAATTGTCTGAGGATGCGGATATCATCGTAATCGAAGGTGCCGGATCACCGGCAGAGATCAATCTTAAGGAGAATGACATAGTCAATATGGGACTTGCTGATATCCTTGATGTCCCAGTTCTTCTTGCAGGTGATATTGACAGAGGCGGTGTTTTTGCCCAGCTTGTCGGGACTGTTGAACTGCTTACCCCTAATGAGAAAGCCAGGATAAAGGGACTGATAATCAATAAGTTTCGCGGGGACAGTTCGTTGCTTGATTCCGGGATTGAGATGCTTACGAAGAGAGAAGGAATACCTGTAACCGGAGTTGTTCCATATATGAATATACGTGTTGAGGATGAAGATTCACTGTCTGACAGGCTGACAGTGAGAAGTATGGGGATGATAGATATAGCTGTAATCAGACTGCCACATATATCGAACTTTACCGATATGAATGTATTTGAGCAGCTTAAGGAGGTATCTGTCAGATATGTAAGCCGTGCAGATGAAGTTGGAAGTCCGGATATGCTTATCCTACCCGGAACCAAGAATACAACTGGAGACTTAAGATGGATTAAGGAGCAGGGGCTTGACAGATGCATTAAGGAACTGGCAGACCAGGGCGTGGTTATCTGGGGAATATGTGGTGGATATCAGATGCTTGGTGAGTCAGTTGATGACAGATACGGAGTGGAGCAGGCTGGAACGGAAGAGGGACTGGCGCTTCTTCCAATTAAAACAGTGCTTGCCAGGGATAAAAAGCGTAGACAGTATAAAGGAAAAATAGCTAACAGCTCCGGGATTATGACAGAACTGTCAGAAATGGCTGTATCAGGCTATGAGATTCATATGGGAGAGACTGACATTACTGATGGCAGTGCTATGGAATTCACAGATGATAATACGGGCTGCTGTAGAAACAATATATATGGAACATATATTCATGGTGTATTCGATAACAGGGAAGTCGCACGTGGAATTGTTGATGCATTAGCCTTAAGAAAGGGAGTAACTGTAGATACATCAGGCGTACTTGATTATATGGAATTCAAGGAGACACAGTATAATCTGCTTGCAGATACTGTTAGAAAGCATATGGACATGGACGCTGTGTATGCAATGTTGGGAATCTATGACAGAACGTGAATTATTAGAACTTAAGATAACCAGACCTGATGAAGAAGTCTATAAGGAGGCTAATCGCAGATGGGACTTAGTAGCAAAGCCAATAGACGGCCTTGGCGACTTCGAGAGAGCAATTGCCCATATTGCGGCCATAAAGGGTAACGCCGACTTCTCTATTAGCAGAAAGCTGCATATCATCATGTGCGCTGACAATGGAGTAACAGCTGAAGGAGTGAGTCAGACTGACAAGTCTGTAACTCTGTCGGTTACAAAGCTTATGGGAGAAGGATGCAGTTCCGTTGGAATAATGACAGCTGCACTGTGTGGACAGGCGGCTCCTGAGTACAGAGTATATGATGTAGGCATTGATACAACTGAGATTATTCCGGGTATCTTAACCAGGCGAATAAGACGCGGAACAGGAAATATTACTACAGAAGCTGCAATGACCATGAATGAATGCCTGGAAGCAGTCAGCGTCGGAATAGATGCTGTTAAGCAGGCAGTAAGTGATGGATATGAGATTATCTCTACAGGAGAGATGGGTATAGGCAATACGACTACAAGTACTGCAATGCTTGCTGCTATTACAGGCATAAGTCCTGAGGAACTGACAGGAAGAGGAGCTGGCCTTGATGATATCAGACTCCGTAGAAAAATCGCCGTAATTGAGTCGGCTCTTAGGCTTCACAACTTGAGCACCACCGAGGAAGTAACACCAGGCAGAGCACTTGAAATATTGCAAAAGCTTGGTGGACTGGATATAGCAGCACTTGCAGGCGTGTTCATAGGAGGAGCAATCTATCATATACCAGTGATTGTAGATGGGTTAATAAGTGCTGTCGCACTCCTGGCAGCCTCATATATAGTTCCGGGTACATCAGAGTATGCGCTTGCATCTCATGAAGGAAGAGAGAAGGGCGTTAAGAGAGTTCTTGATATTCTTAAGCTTAATCCATTCATTAAGGGCGATATGGCTCTTGGAGAAGGAACTGGTGCGGTTATGCTGTATCCGCTTCTTGATATGACCATGTCGCTATATACTGGCGGAACCAGCTTTGAAGCAACTTCTATAGAGCAGTATGAGAGGTACAAGGGATGATTATACTTGTTCTTGGAACACCATCAAGTGGAAAGTCTGAGATTGCCGAAGAACTGGTATTGCAGCTGTCATCACCAGAAGACAGAATATATCTGGCAACAATGATAGCCTATGATGACGAGGGAAGAGAGAGAATCATTAAGCACAGACTTAGACGTGAAGGGAAAGGGTTTATCACAATAGAGAAGGCATACAGAGTTGATGAGATTGCTGATAAGCTTCATAACTGCGAAGACAAGACCGTTCTCTTAGAATGTATGTCCAATCTTACGGGCAATGAGATGTATGAGAATCCTGAGAGGAAGGGCTTGTCCGTAGATGAACTTGCTGACAGAATTGTCGATGATGTGCATAGACTTAACGATAGCGTGAGCAACCTTATTATAGTAAGCAATCACTTTGATGAGCCAGATGAAGCAGATGATGATACAAAGAGGTATATCCAGCTTACAGATATAGTTAACGACAGACTTAAGCGGATTTGCGACAGAATTGAGATAGTAGGATGAAGATACTTAGGAGAATAGCAATTTCATTTTCATTGTATTCAAGAATACCGGTGCCATACTTCGAATGGAAGGAGGCGGACTTAAAGTACAGTCTTATGTTCTTCCCCTGGGTTGGTGCCATTATAGGCGGGATATCTGTCGGCTTATATTACATTGCCTGCAGATTCAGTA
Source organism: Lachnospiraceae bacterium (assembly GCA_045641365.1). Lineage (GTDB taxonomy): Bacteria > Bacillota > Clostridia > Lachnospirales > Lachnospiraceae > Colinaster. The sequence continues at coordinate 22,437 of JAZUGT010000067.1, read as the reverse complement.
CTCCGTTTGTGGTAACACTTATGATATTAGGTATGGTACCACTTATTGTGACGGGTGGCTTTCATCTCGACGGATTTATGGATGTTACGGATGCGGTCAGTTCCTATGGGGATATGAGTAAAAAACTGGAGATTCTTAAGGATCCGCATATCGGAGCTTTCGCTGTGATTGGGCTAATCAAGTATCTGATGACGTATGCAATAGCTCTTGGGTTACTGATAGCCTATGGTGACTCAGATGCTGTCTGGATCTATGGGGGATTTTTTGTAATCAGCAGGTGCGTTAGCGGCATTACGTCCCTGTACTTTAAGAAAGCCAGAACATCGGGGATGCTGCATGGTGAGACGGATGGAACGCCAGCCAGTGTGAAAGTTGGCCTTATTGTGGAACTAATTGCCGTAATTGCAATTATGGCATGGCTTAACTGGATTATTACATTAACAGGGCTGGTTATGCTGGCAGGATGGACTCTGTTCTACCGTAAGTGGTCGTACAGGACATTTGGCGGTGTGACGGGCGACACGGCAGGTTACTTCGTAACAGTATGCGAATGTCTAACTACATATGGAATTGTGATTGGAATGTTAATACGAGGATAGCATGATTGCAAGATATATATTTCTACATATCATAGCATTAATAATTGGTGTGATTACTGACTGGATTATTGGCGACCCATACTGGCTTCCGCATCCAATAAGAGCGATTGGAACTCTGATAGGTCATCTGGATAAGTCACTGATGCCAGCAAGTTATAAGCCATTGAGTAATCAAAGAAGAGAGCGGTTATCAGGTCTTCTTCTGTGTGTGACTGTTATATGCAGTGTGCTAATTCTTATGGGTGTAGTTGTTACCATGGGATACATACTGAGTGATATCACAGGAGTGTTAGTCGAGGCTGTTTTTACCGCGTATATACTTGCAGCTAAGAGTCTTAGAAGCGAGAGTAGTAAGGTTGCGGTGTGCCTTGAAGCAGGTGATGTGGAGGGCGCAAGGAACGCTGTATCAATGATTGTAGGGAGAGATACAGATTCTCTTGATGAGGAAGGAATTGCCCGGGCAGCGGTGGAAACAGTTGCCGAGAATACTTCTGATGGCGTGATTGCTCCGCTTATGTATCTGATAATTGGTGGACCTGTACTGGGGATGACATATAAGGCGATTAATACAATGGATTCTATGATTGGATATCATAACGACAGATACGAGAACTTTGGATTCTTCGCAGCGAGACTGGATGACATTGTCAACTTTGTTCCATCAAGAATCAGCGCACTGCTTATGATTGCGGCAGGCTGGATTATTGGATTATTCAGCAGTCGATACAGTGCTTCAGATGGATACAGAATATGGAGAAGAGACAGATATAATCATAAGAGTCCCAATTCGGCACAGACGGAGAGTGCATGTGCCGGGATACTTGGCATAAGACTGGCTGGTGATGCATATTACTTCGGCAGGCTTGTTAAGAAGCCAACAATGGGGGATGAGAAGGTCAGGGTGTGTAGCGGACATATCGCAGATGCAGCATGGCTTATGTATATGTCAGAGGTATTATGTCTGTTAGTCACTGTGGTTATCATTGGAATAGTTGGAGGCATGATATTGCTATGAATGGACATGGGGGAGATATTTACAACAACAGAGTTGATATTGACTATTCAGTTAATCTGAGTCCTGGCGGGATTCCATATGAGGTCAGGATTGCAGTTGTAGACGCACTTGAGAATATAGGCAATTATCCTGATATGGACAGTACGTATCTTCGTGACCTGATTGCCGGTAATAATAATGTTAGCAGGGATGAAGTGGTTATGACATCCGGAGCATCAGAGGCAATTATGGCTGCCGTAAGGGCGGTATCACCACATAAGGCGATACTAATTGAGCCATCATTCTACGGTTACAGACATGTGCTTGAGTCCGTTAACTGTGAGGAGGTAGTTCAGTATATGGCAGGGGCTGATCTTACCATTGATGATGATCTGCCTGATATGATTGACGACTCAGTTGACCTGATTTTTATCAATAATCCCAATAATCCGACAGGAAGACTGATTAATAGTAAGCTTCTTGAAAGAATACTTGATAAGGCCAGGGACACAGGCACGAAAGTAATACTTGATGAGAGCTTCTACTACATGTCCCAGGCGGTGACGGACAGCTATAGCAGAGATATTGGAGGCCTTCTTAATGAATACAGAGGGCTATATATTATAAGATCGTATACCAAGCTGTTTGCAATACCCGGGGTCAGGGCGGGATATATTCTTAGCAACAGAGATAACCGTGTGGAGCTTACTCGTCAGCTTCCCGAGTGGAACATATCGGAATTTGCAAGGCGATCAGCAGTTGCCTGTGAGCGTATGATGAGCGAAGAGTATATCGGCAGAGTATACAGATATATTGTGAAGGAGAGAGATTATCTTAAGCGTGGACTTGAGTCGCATGGACTTAAGGTTCATGTGTCAGATACGTGCTTCTTTCTTGTTGAGGGTGATGACAGATTATATGACAGGCTTCTTAATAAGCGGATTCTGATAAGAGACTGCAGTAACTTTGAAGGTATGCCAGGGGGGATGTTCAGGCTGGCGGTTAAGGATCATGATTCTAATGAGAGACTTCTTAAGGTGATAGGTGAGATATATGGAACTTGAATATGTATTGCCAGGTGATATAGAGCGAAGAAGCTTCGAGATAATTGCAGGTGAATTACAGGACAGAGGAATTGAACTGCCAGGTGACAGCAGACTTGTGATTATGAGAGCCATTCATACAACGGCAGATTTCGATTATGCGAGTACACTCACTTTTTCCGATAATGCTGTGGAGGTGCTTAAGGGGCTGATTCACATAGGAGCAACGATTGTTACTGACACGAATATGGGACTGTCAGGGATTAATAAGCGGGAGCTTGCCAGACACGGATGCGCAATTGAGTGTTATATGGCTGATGAAGAGGTGGCCAGTGAGGCCAGGCGAAGGAGTCTTACAAGGGCATCCGTAAGCATGGAAAAAGCAATGAGGCTTGATGGACCGGTTATCTTCGTAGTTGGTAATGCGCCCACAGCACTCGTTACCATCAGGGAGGCACAGGATAAGGGAATCTACAGACCTGCATTTGTAGTGGGTGTACCGGTTGGATTCGTCAATGTTGAAGCTGCCAAGGAACTTATACTTGAGACTGATATACCGCATATCATTAACAGAGGTCGCAAGGGTGGAAGCAACGTGGCAGCATCGATTATCAACGCAGTCTTATATATGCTTCGTGATGAGGAAGAATAATGAAAAACGGGTATACAACTGGAAGCTGTGCTACAGCAGCAGCAAAGGCTGCAGCAATAATGCTTCTAGGCAATACATATATAGAGGACATAAGCATAGTAACACCGGCAGGCTTATCATATGAGACTGAACTCGAAGATATTAACAGGAATGGTGATTATGTATCCTGTGCAGTCAGGAAGTATTCCGGAGATGATCCGGATATAACATCAGGTACGCTCATATATGCAACTGTGTCGGTTGTCAGTGGTAATGGTCATGGTCATGGAGTCATCATTGAAGGTGGAACAGGTGTTGGAAGAGTGACAAGACCGGGGCTTGATCAGCCAGTAGGCAATGCTGCAATTAACTCCGTTCCGCGTAAGATGATTACTTCAGAGGTTGAAGCAGTTAAGAATATGTATGGCTGTCAGGATGATATTCGGGTTGTCATCTTTGTTCCAGATGGTGAGAGGCTGGCAGCTAAGACCTTCAATCCTAAGCTTGGAATAGAAGGCGGAATCTCAATTATCGGCACATCAGGAATAGTCGAGCCTATGAGTACCAGGGCGATTCTTGATACAATACGTGTCTCACTCAACCAGAAGAAGGCAGAGGGGCATATGATAGCAGTGGTTGCCCCGGGTAATTATGGACTTGAATATATGAGACGGGAATACGGATATGACCTTGAACAGGCTGTTAAGTGTTCCAATTATATAGGTGACACCATTGATATGGTCAGAGAACTTGGGTTCAGTCGAATGCTCCTTGTTGGTCATATGGGCAAGCTTATTAAGATATCGGGCGGAATAATGAATACGCATTCTAAGGAAGCCGACTGTCGAATGGAACTTATGTCAGTTGCAGCTATGAAGGCCGGCGCTGACAGCAGTGTCATTAATGGCATTCTTGGCTCACTTACTACGGAAGAAGCGTATGACTATGTTGAAGCCGTCGGATTGACAGATTCAGTTGGAGATTATCTCATGGAACGCATAGATTACTATCTTAACAGGAGAGCAGGAGAAGGGCTTAGGGTCGAATGCATAATGTATACGGAAAAACATGGTAAGACTGGCTGTACATCTGGTGCAGAGAGTCTGATTGCCGAGGCGATGAGTGAGGAAGTATGAGTAAGGTTAGTTTTGTTGGAGCGGGTCCCGGAGCGGTGGATCTTATTACCGTAAGAGGGATGAAGCTTTTAGAAGAAGCAGATGTAATTATATATGCAGGAAGTCTTGTTAACCCCGATATCCTTGAGTTCGCAGTGAATAATCCTGATATCTATAACAGTGCAACTATGACACTTGAGGAAGTAATTGATGTCATTGCTAAGGCTGTTAGTCAGGATAGAAAGGTTGTAAGACTTCATACTGGAGAACCAAGTATATACGGTGCAATCAGAGAACAGATGGATGAACTGGAGAAGCTGGGGATTGAGTATCAGGTTGTTCCGGGAGTGAGCGCCTGCTTTGGAGCAGCGGCTTCACTTTGTATTGAATATACACTTCCTGATGTAAGTCAGACACTTATTATTACAAGGATGGAAGGAAGAACCAGCGTTCCAAAAGCAGAGAGCATAGAGAGTCTTGCAGCGCATGGAAGCTCAATGGCTATATATCTTAGTACAGGAATGCTTGATGAACTGTCAGACAGACTAATAAGTGGAGGATTGTCTTCGGATACGCCTGCGGCACTTGTATATAAGGCTACGTGGCCTCAGGAACAGAAGTATGTGTGTACAGTTGGGACACTTGCCAGAGTTGCAGATGAGCATGGTATTAGAAAGACAGCGATTGTACTGGTGGGCGATGCGATTAATCACACTGATTACCAGAAATCAAAGCTGTATGATGCCGGCTTTACAACAGAGTACAGGCAGGCTAAGGAATAAAGGACGATGATTAGTCACAGGATGTGCACAGACTAAGGAATAGATATGATAAGTATAAGAGCGGTCTGTTTTACACAGAACGGTATTAGTGTAATTGAGTCAATTAGAGATGGCATACAGGGGATGCCAGGTATATCATTAACGGCATATATTAAGAAGTCAGAGTCGGCAGACTGTGGCTTTATGACAGTTAATGGAAGTCTTACTGGCTGGGTACAGGAAGGCTTTGACAGAGGCGAGGTTATTCTCTTTATTGGTGCGATGGGAATTGCGATTAGGGCAATAGCACCTGTATTAAGTGATAAGCTTACTGACTCACCAGTAATTGTCGCTGATGATATTGGAAGATATGTTATACCGGTGCTGTCAGGACATATTGGCGGGGCCAATGAGATTGCGGCGTTACTTGCCGATATCCTGAGCGCAGAGTGCGTTATAACGACAGCAACAGATAATAGTGATACCTTTGCCATTGACATGTATGCGAAGGAGAAGAATCTTAAGATTATTAACAGGGATGGGATTAAGCGAGTCTCAGGTAAGGCACTGGATGGGAAAGTGATTACATTGTCAGTTAAGGATTACCCACCAGTCCAGGATGTGGATGTTCTGATTACTGATGAGGCTGTTACAGCTAAAAGTGAAATAGTATTATCGCCAAGACCATATATTGTCGGAATGGGATTTAAGCGTGGTAAGAGTGCAGATGAACTCTATGCAAGATTATATGAAGTGCTGTGCGAAGCGAATATAGAGTTATCTGACGTTCATGCAATTGCGACTATAGATATCAAGGAAGACGAACCGGGACTGCAGGAACTGTCCAGACGATACAGAATACCAGTTATTGCATTTACTGCCGGGATGCTGAGTCAGGTTAAGGGTGAATTCAGTTCATCAGACTTCGTTGCATCGACAGTTGGAGTAGATAATGTGTGTGAAAGAGCATGTATGCTAGCTGCCGGAATGGGTGCCAGAATGATTGTGCCGAAGACCATGGGGGATGGGGTTACGGTAGCAGTCGCTATAAGAAGCAGATTCAGCATTTTCTAAGAGGTTATGATATGGGCAAGATATTTGTTGTGGGCATTGGCCCGGGTGAAGAAAAATACATGACAGCAGAGGCTGTAAGAGCTCTGGATGAAAGTGACTGCATTGTAGGCTATACAACCTACATTGAGCTTGTTAAGGACAGGTATCCTGATAAAGAGCTTATTGCTACGGGTATGAGAGGCGAGATTGAACGCTGTAAGCAGTGCGTCAATCTTGCAGAGAGTGGCAGGACGGTGTCGCTAATATGCAGTGGCGACAGTGGAGTATATGGGATGGCATCACCACTTTATGAGATAGCCTATAGCAGCGGGAACGCGGATATAGAGATTGAAGTTGTGGCAGGAATAACTGCAGCCTTAAGTGGTGCTTCCATACTTGGGGCACCGATTAATCATGACTTCTGTGTTATCTCATTAAGTGATCTTCTAACGCCATGGGAACTGATAGAGAGAAGGCTCAGGGTAGCAGCTGAGGGAGACTTCTGTATAGTGCTCTACAATCCATCCAGCCACAAGAGAGCTGATTATATTATGAAGGCATGCGATATCCTTCTTGATAATCTGTCGCCTAATACAGTATGCGGTTATGTGAGGAATATAGGTCGAGACGGAACTGAGCATGAGATATGTTCACTTAAGAGTCTAAGAGATAAGACTCTTGATATGTTTACTACAGTCTTTATTGGTAATTCCAGGACAAGGCAGATTGGCACAAGGCTGATTACTCCTAGGGGTTACAGTGTATAGCATAGGGCGAAATATGATTAAGGTTATTATTTTTTCAGGTACAACAGAAGGAAGAATGCTGTCGGAGATGCTCTCATTAAGAGAGGTGAATCACGTAGTATGCGTTGCCTCAGAATATGGTGAGGAGGTAATGCATAAGAATGATTATGCAGATATAAGATGTGGTCGCATGGACGCAGCCGGGATGTCAGAGATGATGGCAGGAATGGTTTCAGATGGGTTAACTACGATAGTTGATGCTACGCATCCATATGCAACTGAAGTTACGAAGAATATTAAGGAAGCAGCCGTAGCCAGCGGTCTTATATATATACGCGTAATAAGAGCAGAAGAGAGCGCGGAATATGCGAAGCCGTTGTACTACGACAGTCTTAAGAAGTGCATTGACAGACTGACTACATGTGAGGGGAATATCCTGCTTACAACTGGGAGCAAGGAACTCGAAGTGTTGGAAATGACAGACGCGTCATTAATTGAAAGGATATATGTACGTGTTCTGCCATCGGCCGAGAGTCTTGGATTATGCGAGCAGGCAGGTATCGAACCAACTCACATTATTGCTATGCATGGGCCATTCGCAACTGCGACTAACGAGGCAATACTTAAGCAGTACAATATTTCCCATCTTGTTACCAAGTCAAGTGGTCGTGCGGGAGGATTTATGGAGAAGGTCACTGCCGCCAGTAATTGTGGCGTGCAGTTACATATAATTAGCAGACCGGTTATAGAAGAGGGAGTCACATATACAGAAGCATATGAGAAGATAACTGGCGAGACCGTGGCAAGGGAGATTAGTGTAAGTCTTGTTGGGCGTGGAATGGGTAGTCCGGACAATATGACATGTGATGCCAGGGCGGCAATTGCCAGAGCTGAGGCAGTATATGGGGCCTCACGGATGATTGAAGGTATTGACTGTGATAACAGATATGCCTACTACAGGTCGGAAGATATAATAAAGAGTCTTGAGGATAATCGATACAGCCAGGTTTCCATCATTTTTTCCGGTGACACGGGCTATAACAGTGGTGCAGGCAGGGTAAGGGACGAACTTAGGAAGTGGGCTGACGATAAGGGATATAAGGTGAATATTAAGACCATTCCCGGAATCAGTTCAGTGTCATATATGGCTGCAGTAATTGGAGAAAGCTATGAGGACGCGAGCCTTTGCAGTATCCATGGCAAGAACACGCCAGAGGATATTGCGGCGCTAGTCAGAACTGTAAGAAGTAAGGAGAAGACGTACGTATTGCTCTCAGGAGGTGGTGACATAGCCGTCATTGCAGAAGCACTGGTGAGAGCAGGGATAGCGGGGACAATTACGGTGGGAAGTAATCTGTCATATGAAGATGAGATGATTCGCAGCATGACTATCCAGGAAGCCAGGGACTGTTGTATGGAGGGGCTGTGTGTAGCATTCATCCGCAATTCATCGGTAGTAGGACGCAGACTTATTCCGATGAGGAAGGATTCTGAATTCATAAGGTCAAGTGTTCCAATGACCAAGGAATGTGTCCGCAATGAAAGTATTATTAGACTTGGACTAAGAGAAGGTGATGTTGTATATGACATCGGCGGTGGTACAGGTTCTGTTGGAATCACGATTGCCAGTCTTGATAAGTCGCTGCGGGTATATAGCATTGAATATAAGCCTGATTCTGTGGAACTTATAAGGAAGAATGCTGCCAGTCTTGGAGTAAGTAATATAGATGTTATAGAAGGTATGGCACCAGAGTGCCTTGCTGCTCTTGAAGCACCTGACGCCGTGTTCATCGGAGGCAGTCAGGGCAAAATGAAGAACATTTTCGAATATCTTAAGTCAGCTGGTAAGCGCATTCGCGTGGTAATCAACGCAGTCAGCTTGGAGACGATAGCAGAGGTTAACAGCCTTATTAAGGAGATGGACTTTGAACAGACAGAGATAGTACAGTTAGCAGTTAGTGATGTGAGAAGTGTTGGAAACTACAATATGCTTTCAGCGACTAATCCGGTTATGATTTTTTCGTTTGTAATTAATGATGAATTGTAGAGATAATGAAGAAGAACTTTATACAGTTAATGTTCCCAGAGTATTAATTGCAGCTACAGGCAGTGGAAGTGGCAAGACGATTATAACCTGCGGTCTGCTTAGGCTGTTTGACAGGATGGGACGGCATCCAAGAGCTCTTAAGTGCGGGCCGGATTATATAGACCCCATGTTTCATAAGAAAGTACTTGGGATAGAATCTGCCAATATTGATACTTTCTTTATGGATGACAATACTCTGCGTCAGACTATAGGGGATTCAGACGCAGAGGTCGTTTTGATTGAAGGTGTTATGGGGATATATGATGGGCTGAGTGTTGACAGTATAGAAGGCTCATCGATTGATATTGCAGGGCGTACCAGTACACCGGTATTGCTTGTTGTTGATGCCAAGGGGTCAGCGCGGACCATAGTATCTGTGATTAAAGGAATACTCGCAGATGATGAGAACAGGCTGATTAAAGGAATTATTCTTAACAGAATTTCACATAGAACATATGACATGGTGAAGCCTCTTATTGAAGCGGCCATTATTCAGGATGGATATGATGCAAGGCTTGCAGGATACGTACCTGTGATTAAGGAAGTGAGCATTGAAAGCCGTCATCTTGGCCTTAAGCTTCCGCATGAGATTGATGATATCAGGGAACAGATTAACAGGGTTGCAGATGTGCTTGAGGAGAGTCTTAACATATCTGTACTTGATGATATACTGGCAAAAGCTCCGGCATTAGCCTATCGAAAGAATCGGAGTATAAGGGCGTCGCAGGGTAATCTGCGCATTGCAGTGGCGTATGACGAAGCGTTTTGCTTCTATTATGAGGATAACTTCAAAGTATTACGTGAGAAGGGAGTAGAGATACAGTTCTTCTCCCCAATTCACGATCACTGCCTCCCGGAAGGAGTAAGCGGAATACTGCTTGGCGGAGGCTATCCGCAACTGTATCTTGAAGAATTAAGTCATAATACAGATATGCTTAATGATATCAGAACAAAGATTGCAGGTGGCATGCCATATCTTGCAGAATGTGGTGGCTTCATGTATCTGCATAGAAGTATATGTAATGCACATGGGGATAGCTACAGGATGTTGGGCATCATTGATGGGGATGTTAAGTATAAGGATAAGCTTATACGATTTGGATATATAGAGATTAATGGTAATGGTGATGATGGAAGTCTGGCTTCACTTGTCGATGATGTCAGAGGGCATGAGTTCCATTACTATGATAGTACTGATAATGGAAGAAGCTGTATTGCCAGAAAGCCTGGCAAGGATACTACTTATGAGTGCATACACTCAGACAACAGGAGCTTAGCAGGTTTCCCTCACCTGTATTACAGAACAGGTATCAGGATGATAGAAGCGTTCATTAAGGCTATGACAGGATATAAGAATCTTGCGTAAAGCCACGTGGTTGGGTATATTAGAAATAGATGTTACTTGGCACTGTGATGAAAGGAGCCTGTATGAGAGTTTTATTTATTGGTGGAACAGGTACTATAAGTACTGCAATAACGAACAGATTAGTTGCTGGAGGGTGCGAGCTTTATCTTCTTAACAGAGGTAATAATCGCGACGAATTTGGCGAAGGAATCAACTGGCTTAAGTGTGATATCAATGACGAGGACACTGTTAACAGCCTCTTAGGAGATATGAAGTTCGATGTGGTATGTGATTTTATTGGATTTACAGTAGAGCATGTGAAGCGCGACTATAGATTGTTTGCTGGAAGAACAAAGCAGTACATGTATATCAGTTCAGCATCCGCATACAGTAAGCCTGTGCGCGATTACCGTATTAGTGAGGCAACAACTCTTGCGAATCCATATTGGCAGTATTCGCGCGACAAGATTGCATGTGAAGAATATCTGATGGCAAGATTCCGCGAGGATGGTTTCCCTGTTACAATTATAAGACCCAGTCATACATATGGATTAAAATCTGTCCCACTTGGTGTGCACGGCAATAACGGAAGTTATCAGGTAGTTAAGCGAATCAAGGAAGGAAAGCCGGTGATTATCCAGGGAGATGGTACAAGTCTCTGGACTATTACTTTTAACGAGGACTTTGCTAAGGGATTTACAGGTCTGATGGGCAACCCTCATGCAATTGGAGAGGCATTTCAGATTACTAATGATGAGTCACTCACCTGGAATCAGATTCATGAGATAATCGCGGATTATTTTGATGTAAAGCTCAATCCTTACTATGTAGCAAGTAGTATGTTAGCTGAGGTAAGTGATTATGATCTTACAGGAAGTCTTATTGGAGACAAGTCTAACACAGTTGTCTTCGATAATACCAAGTTAAAAAGGGCAGTTCCAGATTATTGTCCATCTATAAGTGCAAGAGAGGGTATCTACAGAACACTTGATTATGTTATGAGTCATCCAGAGTGTCAGATAGAGGATCCAGATTTTGATAAGTGGTGTGATACAGTTATTGAAGAACTTGAGTCAGCCAAGAAAAATCTGCGTGACAGACTTAAGCTTTAATTAGAGTTGAAAGGAAGGGGATCTTCTATTAAAAGATAGTGATAGAGATCTGGACAGATATATGAGTGAGATTGCAAAGATTAAGGTGTGTCCGGTATGTGGTGGAGACTGCAGCAGCGTTACTCCCAACGAGGGCAACAATAAGTGTCCCTATTGTGGATATGAGATATATGATCTAAGTGTTCAGAAGAATGAAGAGAAGATAGAACAGGTCAAGCAGGCACAGAAGAAAGTGGCAAGTATGCCGAAGCTTGTTGCAATAACAGTGCTAACTACACTTTTCGTGCTTTTTGCTGGAACTGCACTTTTCTTTGTATTCCAGTTAGAGCATGCGACAACAACATATGTGACTACAAGTACTGGTAATAAGTATACGAAGAAGATGGAGAAGTGCTATAAGGCCAAGGACTGGGATAAGCTTTATGAGATAGTTATCCTTGACTGCGAGAATGCACTTGAGAGCCCTTATTACTTTACATATAGAACGGCGTGGTTTCTTAGCTGTTACCCGGATGAGTTTGATGAAGCTTATGCCGCTGGTAATATGGACAGGGTGAATGAGATATACAGTACAATCAAGGAAGATTATATGTTGCGCCAGCAGGATATGTATGACTCAATATATGAGTCAGTTGGTGACGTCGAGGATGGACTTGTTAAGGAGTATCAGAGAGAGACAATGATACTTAAGGGAGTAGAGGAGTAGAAGATGCAGTGTATAAAATGTGGTGCTGATTTTGCAAGTGATCAGCTTAGATGTCCATATTGTAATGCAATCAACGAGCATGCATTAGAGCTTGCCAAGGAACTGCAGCAGTATGACAAGGAATATGAAAAGAGCAGAGATGAGATGCTTGAGACTGGTGATACCAAGGTTCTTAAGCGATTAACATACGGTGTTGGACTTGCATTTCTTGCTATAATTCTTTTGTTTGGATTATATGTTGGTACATATAGTTACCGTTACTCATCTAAGTCAAGATATCAGGTTACAGGTGCAAGATATGAGAAGAACAGGAAGAAGCTTGATGAGTATATGAAGAATAAGGATTATATCCGTGCTTATGTACTTGCAGCAACAACTGATCCTACATCAGAATACTTTGAGAACTATCCTGAGTATCATGACGAATTGTGGGCAATATATAATTATACACTGGTCCTTGCTGAAGTCAGAAACACGATGGAGACGATGGATGCAGGAGATAATTATCGCTCATTAACTGATACGTTTGTAATATCTCTTAGTATATTCTATTCATCTCCGGATTGCGAAGTTAAGGCTGAACTTGAGGAGGAGATAGCGCAGTATCTCAGACAGTTATACAGACTTACGGATGAGGAGATAGAGCAGCTTAAGACTGTGGTTACATCTACAGATTATTCGCTGGATGGCAGGGATGATTATGATGTTGTATCGAAGGAAAGGATGGTAGAGTACTATGGCAGATAAGAAGATTAAGTACATAATAATGCTCGTAGTTTTCACTGTACTGTTCTTTATCAGTATGCTTGTATGTATTGTGGCATACAGATCTGTGGCAAGAGACTTTAGACACAGTTCAATATCAGGCAGGAAGAGTGCTCTGGAACTGGATGAGAAGATGTATGGTCCAGACCATATATACAGTACTCTGTATTTTGACAAGGATTACGAAGAAGAATTTGATGATTATTGGGACTATGCCAATGCATATCGGGCTTATATTCAGGGTAGATACGGATATAAGACAGAAGAGGCACTTGATAAGATGCAGTCATATGTTGATTCATGTAAGATAGAGGGAAGGCGAGAGGCTGTCACAGAGTACATGGAGATAGTAAGGCAAAGTAACTGATTATTGTGAAAGAATGAACGCCCTGATATCATGTTCCGTACCATAACTTGTGGTATGGGACATGATATCAAGGCGTTTTCTACTAAGTCAGCTATTATGCAAAGCATATTCTATAATGTTATCCAAGGACTTAATATCGTAATCTCAACTATAACAAATCCTTGATCGTGATATTACTAAAATAATTGCGAATAAGATCATTATATCCCTTCCACATACCTATGGTCTTACAACTGTCCAGTCTCGGACACTGCTCTGAACCTTCTTCAAGGCAGGCAACTGTAGCAAGTGAACCCTCTGACAGGGAGAGTATCTCAAGGATAGTGTATTCTTCAGGCTTACGTGTGAGAAGATATCCTCCACCTTTGCCACTTGTTCCCTTAACTAACTTGCCTTCAACCAGAACCTTAACAATACTCTCGAGATATTTCTTCGAGATGTCCTGTCTTGTTGCAATCGCATCCAGTGGAACAGGTGTACTTGAGTTCTGCTCTGCGAGATCAAGCATTAGTCTTACTGCGTATCGTCCCTTTGTTGAAATCATGTATATACCTCCTTATAAACCTATTAACATATCGGTTGAGTAGGCTTATAAATAATATAACTTATTTTGCCGCAATTGTAAATAAAAAATAAGTAATAAGGCCAACAAATTTGACTTAAATTATGATGGCATCATCATAAAAACAGTTTTTATAGTGCTTTTCTCCTATTTTTGCGTTACAATATAATGATAAGTTAAAGAGGATTTGAAGTTTGTGGGGGAAGATATGTATCTATTTGTCTTAACGATTCAGTATCTGAGTATATTTGTACTGCTCTTTGAATGTGTATATGTGTATCTGCATTGGAAGGCCAAGGGGCATAGTAATCTGTTCCTGTTCTGTGTGGCGACACTTATTAATAATGCGGCATATCTGTTTATGATGGATATTAATAGCATGCATGAGGCTGATATTACAACCAAGTTCTGTTATCTGGGTAAGGTCTGGATTCCTTTAACATTTCTTATGCTTACATTCGAAGTGTGCAATATAAGGATCAAGCAATGGCTGTACTATACATTGATAACATTACACATTACAGTGCTTGGTATGGTACTTACTTCTGACAGGCATAATCTGTATTATTCGCCCAATAGATATTTTTCTTACGAAGGGCTGTTTCCACATGCAGAGCGAGGCCATACATGGTTCTATAATATGTATATGGCACTCATGTGCGTATATATTATTGCTGGAATAGTTGTACTTATCTACAGATTCATGCAGACCCGCAATGCAGAGATGCGTCGCCTGTATCTTAATATGGGTGGTGCCATAACATCTATGGCAGTTGGACTTATTCTATATATGCTTAAGGTTACTCAGGGATATGATACGACATGTGCCGGATATGCGGTCGCAAGTATATTCCTGTTCTTTGCAGTGTTCAACGATGGTCTTATGGATACACTTACACTGGTAAGAGATTATGTCGTCGATACAATTAATGACGGTATCATTGCACTTGGCGTTGATGGAAAGTTTATCTATAGCAATAGTGCAATCAACAGGATATATCCAGACTTTGTGAATAACAGGGAAGAGATAATAGAAGAAGTAAAGAGCAGAGCCAGTGATAATAATCCGATAGAGATAGGTGGCAGAATATATGAAGCAAGATATCAGCCACTTTTCAGAAAGAAGTCAGTTAACGGTCATCTGTATATGATTACAGATATAACGTCGAGATATGAATACATGCGTAATCTTCAGGAGCAGAAGGATATAGCAGAGGCGGCCAATGCATCCAAGTCAGCATTTCTGTCGATTGTTACCCATGAGATTAGAACTCCGATGAGTTCCGTTGTTGGAATGACAGAGATTATGCTTCGTAATGACGAGAATCTGACTGAGCAGCAGATTAAGTATCTCAGGAATATCAAGACTTCCGGGGATTCACTTGTAATGATTGTTAATGACATTCTGGATCAGTCCAAGATTGAGGCTGGCAGAATGGAACTCATAGATGAGGTCTATAAGCTACGACCAATTGTTGAAGATATTAAGCTTTTGATTGAGACGAGAGCTGCTGATAAGAATATTGAGATTCTGGTTGACTATGATGAGGCAATTCCTGAAGTCTTATATGGTGATGCGCTTCGTATACGTCAGATACTGATTAATCTTATGAACAATTCTGTTAAGTTTACAGATGAAGGATATGTCAGACTTACTGTAAGGCTTGTAAGCAGTGTAGCAAGACAGGTAGCATTATACTTTTCAGTAGAGGATACTGGTCAGGGTATAAAGTCTGATGATCTTGATAAGCTTGGTCAGGCATTTACTCAGGTTGACACTGAGAGAAATCATCATAAAGAAGGAACAGGACTTGGTCTTTCCATCTCAAAGGATTTCATATCAATGATGGGTGGACAGCTCAGTGTAAGTAGTGAATATGGTAAGGGAACAGAGTTCTACTTTACAATAACTCAGCAGCTTGCACCTGAAGAGGACAAGAACAAGGTTGATGAGGAAGCAGTATTTGTAGCACCTTATACAGCTCCTGAGGCCCACATTCTTATTGTGGATGATACCGAGCTTAATCTTATGATGGAGAAGGAACTGATAAGTGTTCTTGGAATGCAGATAGATACGGCAACATCCGGAGAGATGGCCCTGGACATGATTGCACAGAACAGATATCACGCAGTATTTATGGATTATCTTATGCCATACATGGATGGAATGGAAGCCACAAGACGTATCAGAGGTGAGTCGCACAGAGTTACTGATATGGAATTGAAGACCTACTTTGAGACTGTACCTATTATTGCATTATCGGGAGACGACTCAGAAGAGACAAGGGAACTCTTCTATGCATCGGGAATAAGCGACTTTACGTCCAAGCCAATTGATCTTGATAAGATTGCAGATATACTTAAGAAGTGTATCCCAGAGGAATTAATCCTGACGAAGTGATTCTCTGAGCTTAACAAGCTGTGCATAGTCATCAGGATTCTTCTCTTTAAGCTGGCGAAGGAATTCTTCTCTGTGTGCATTAAGTCTTTCAATAGCATGTGGATTGAGTTCAGCTAAGCGGCTTTCACCGCTATGGCGTCTGTTTTCAATACGTTTTTCAATAAGGGCAGCATCCTTTTCGGATAGCTGTCCTTTTTCTACGCGCTTCTCCAGGTGCATCTCAAGAAGATCCCAGAAGTACTGTTCGTCGAAAAGACCAAGCGTACCCCAGGATGTACTTGCACCGTGGCTTTCAAGAACGGGTATGTGACTGTTCGCAATATCACCAGATGCTTCAGAGGATAATTCCTTAGCCGTCTGTGCGGCGAGCTGTTCAAGATGGGATTCGGCATCTGAACCGAAGAGCCATTCAAATTCAGCAAGTCGTTCATCATCTTCAATAGCTGAGCCAGAGTCTGCGCCTACAGGTGTCACATCATAGGTGGATTCAGTAGAAGCAATATCAGTTGAAGGCATCTGAATGCGGTCATATCCATAATCCAGCTCATAAGGCTTATACACACCTGCATCTCTTAGCGCAAGGGTTATAGTTCGTCTTATTGCTCCATTCTCGAGAAGGGATATACCTCCAAAGGCGCGAAGATTGTCATTGAGGGAACCCTCGTGCTCTGTAATATAGAATCTAAGTCCTTTTTCCCTAAGATCCTTCTCTATAGCAACAATTCTGTCAACGGCGGTAATGTCTATACTTCCAATGCCTCTTGCATCGACGATAACCGTGTGTGTATCAGGTCTGATTGCAGCTCTTATATCATTCTCAAATCTATCAATATTGGCAAAGAACAGGTTGCCACTAAAGCGGTAGATAACAGTATTCTTGATAGGATAAGCATTGCTGTTACGCTTAAGCGAATAGAAGTTGCCCTGTCCCTGGATTCGTCCAACAAAGCTAGTTGGTGGCGCAACGGCTCTGACAGCAACCTCGCCAAAGGACAGAAGACAGCCGACGATTACGCCATATACCGTTCCAAGAAGAAGCACAGCCATAAGTGCGAAGAAGAACACAAACCACTCATTGCGGCTACTCGCCCAGAGTCGTCTTGAAAGTTCACGCTCAATTATTCCAAGAAGAGCTGTCATGACAATGGCAGTAAGTATGGGAACAGGAAGAAGTCCAAGGAGTGGCGTGCCAAAGAGAATCACTATAAGCATGGATAATGCTGCAGAGACTGACATAAGCTGTGATCGGGTTCCGAAGGAATCTGCGATTCCACTACGTGATACGGAGCCATTAATTGGACAACAGCCAACGGCAGAACCTGCAATATTCATGGCAGAGTATGCAAGCAGTTCCTTATTGTTATCTACACTGTATCCGTACTTGGAAGCATACTTGCCAGTGGCAAGAAGCGTCTGAGCCATTATTACTGCCGCTATTGAAAGCGATTCGACAATAATGTCCTCGGGATGAGTGGCGATTAGCTCCAGATGAGGAAGCTTAAGTACTGGAAGTCCGGCATCAACAGATGGAAGCATCACAACACCATACTGTTCAAGATGGAATACAGCCTGAATTCCGGCACCGGCAAACAGCATCACTGCCGTCATAGGAATCTTTGGAATAAGGCGCTTTGATATAAGGATTATTGCCATAGTTGCGATTGCAAGGCAAAAAGAAACGATATTGAACTTGGGAAGCTGGCCATATATATTGCCAAGCAGAAAGAACAACTCGCCTGTACCTGGAGATCCGCCAAAAAGCTTGGGTATCTGCATAAGAATAATTGTGATTCCAACTCCGGAGATAAAGCCGCCCATTACGGGAGTAGAGATGTACTTAACAATTCGACCTGCTTTTACAAGATAGAATATTATAAACCATAAGGCAACGAGAAATGATATTAGCGGAACAATCTGAAGAGCCTCGTCACTCTCTGCAATAATGCCAAATTCAGCTAGCAGAGTGCCTACCATAACAGCTGGCATGGCATCAACACCTACAACAAACTGAGGGGATGTCGTAAGCAGACCATATGCAAGAATCGGAAGCAGTGATCCATACAGTCCATAGATAACAGGAAGTCCGGCAATGCTTGCGTACCCCATGGATATTGGAATAGATACAAGTGCCACAATTATACCTGACAGGATATCCTTTATAGGAGTTGTTATCCCTGGCTTTGTTCTAAGTTGGGTAAGTAATCTCATGTAATCTCCTTTGTTTTTTAATACATTAATTGTATCACTATATTATGAATCTTTGATTTGTAAATTTTTGGCATATGGCGGGCAGATATTTAGTCTTTATTTTCTGTCTGGAAACAGATATAATAAGTGTATATTGCGTCGTCTGCGCGGAGGTATCAAGCGCGGAGTTTGGAGGAAATATGTGTGGAATAGTGGGATATATAGGTGATAATCAGGCAGCCCCAATTCTGTTGGATGGACTGTCAAAGCTTGAATATCGTGGATATGATTCTGCAGGACTGGCCGTTCGTGACGGGGATGATGAGCCAGTAATAGTTAAGGCGAAGGGAAGACTCAAGAATCTTTCTGAGAAGACCAATGATGGTGCAAGCCTTACTGGTGTATGCGGAATTGGTCATACAAGATGGGCAACACATGGTGAGCCAAGTGAGACTAATGCTCATCCACATAAGTCAGATGATAACAATGTTACTGCAGTACACAATGGTATCATTGAGAATTATCAGGAACTTAAGGAGAAGTTGGTGCACAATGGCTATTCTTTCTATAGCCAGACTGATACAGAGGTAGTAACCAAGCTTATTGATTACTACTACAAGAAGTATCTTGGTACACCAGTTGATGCCATTGCCAAGACAATGGTAAGAGTTCGTGGTTCATATGCGCTTGCTATCATGTTCAAGGATCATCCAGGTGAGATCTGGGTAGCAAGAAAGGAAAGTCCTATGATTGTAGGAACTAATGGTGGAGAGACCTTTATGGCTTCTGATGTACCAGCGGTTCTTAAGTATACAAGAGATATCTATTATGTAGGTAATCTTGAGATGGCCAAGCTTACAGCTGGTAAGGTCAACTTCTATGACCTTAACGGTGATGAGATAAGCAAGGAGATGACAGAGATCAAGTGGGATGCGGAAGCCGCTGAAAAGGGTGGATATGAGCATTTCATGATGAAAGAGATTCATGAGCAGCCTAAGGCAATCATTGATACACTCAATACAGTTGTTAAGGGTGATGGTGCTGATGTCGCTATCGACTTTACAGAGATCGGTCTTACAGATGAAGCACTTAAGGATATTACAAGTGTGACAATCGTTGCATGTGGTTCTGCATGGCATGTTGGAATGACATCGCAGTATGTAATCGAAGGTCTTGCTAAGGTTCCTGTAAGAGTAGAGCTTGCATCTGAGTACAGATACAGGAATCCACTTATGGACAAGAATGGACTTCTTATTGCAATCAGTCAGTCAGGTGAGACTGCTGATACACTTGAAGCACTCAGACTTGCCAAGACAGCAGGACTTAAGACTCTGGCAATTGTCAATGTGGAAGGAAGCTCACTTGCAAGAGAGGCAGACTATGTATTCTATACAGTTGCCGGTCCGGAGATTGCAGTTGCTACAACTAAGGCATACAGCTCACAGCTTATTGCTATGTATATGGTAGCGCTTAAGTTAGCAGAGGTTAAGAATACTCTTGATAAGAATCTTGAGTATTACATTAATGAGATTAAGTCTATTCCTGAGAAGATTGAGAAGATTCTTGACGATAAGGAGAGAATTCAGTGGTTTGCAGCTAAGTATGCCAACTCTCATGATATATTCTTCATCGGAAGAGGAATTGACTATTCAGTGAGTCTTGAGGGAAGTCTTAAGCTTAAGGAGATTAGCTATATTCATTCAGAAGCTTATGCTGCCGGTGAGCTTAAGCACGGTACAATTTCCCTTATTGAGAAGGATATTCTTCTTATTGGTATCCTTACTCAGGATGATCTGTACGAGAAGACAATCTCGAATATGGTTGAGTGTAAGTCAAGAGGAGCTTATCTGTGTGGCGTTACTTCTTACGGTAAGTATGCTACAGAGGACAACGTTGACTTTACAATATATGTTCCATCAATAGATGAGCATTTCAGTGCAAGTCTTTCTGTTATTCCGCTTCAGCTTCTTGGATACTATGTAAGCTGTGCGAAGGGACTTGATGTTGATAAGCCTCGTAATCTTGCTAAATCAGTGACAGTGGAGTAGAGACAATGAACGAAGAGAAGATTATTGTAATTGACTTTGGTGGCCAGTACAATCAGCTCGTTGCCAGAAGAGTCAGAGAGTGTAATGTATATTGTGAGATATATTCTTACAAGATAGATATCGAGCAGATTAAGGCCATGAATCCTAAGGGTATTATCCTTACAGGCGGTCCTAACAGCTGCTATGAAGAAGATTCTCCATCATATCAGAAGGAGTTATTTGAACTTGGAATACCAGTACTTGGATTGTGCTACGGCGCTCAGCTTATGATGCACAAGCTTGGAGGACTTGTTGTTACCCCTGAGGTAGGCGAGTATGGTAAGACAGATATCCACTATTCTGAAAGCGGAGTTCTTTTCAAGGGGCTTCCATCAGATTCAGTATGCTGGATGAGTCACTTCGACCGTATTGAGAAGGCGGCACCTGGATTTGAGATAGTTGCACATACTGCAGACTGTCCGATTGCTGCAACTCAGAATGTTGAGAAGAAGTTATATGCAATACAGTTCCATCCAGAGGTATTACATACTGTTAATGGAACACAGATGATATATAATTTTGTACGTGGCGTATGTGGTTGTGCAGGAACCTGGAGAATGGATTCATTCGTTGTGAATGCCATTGAAGAGGTTAGGGCGAAGGTCAAGGACGGTAAGGTACTGCTTGCACTTTCTGGAGGAGTTGATTCCTCTGTACTTGCAGCTCTTCTTGCCAAGGCGATTGGTCCTCAGCTCACATGCGTTTTCGTAGATCACGGTCTTCTTCGTAAGAACGAGGGCGATGAAGTAGAGAGCGTATTTGGTAAGGATGGTTCGTTTGATATCAACTTTATCAGAGTTAATGCGCAGGACAGATATTATGCAAACCTTGCAGATGTCACAGAGCCAGAGAAGAAGCGTAAGATAATTGGCGAGGAGTTCATCCGTGTGTTTGAGGAAGAAGCTAAGAAGATTGGCGCTGTAGACTTCCTTGCACAGGGAACTATATATCCAGACGTTGTTGAGAGTGGACTTGGTGGTGAGTCAGCAGTTATTAAGTCGCATCATAATGTTGGTGGACTGCCTGACTTCGTTGACTTCAAGGATATTATTGAGCCACTTCGTAATCTCTTCAAGGATGAGGTTCGTAAGGTAGGTCTTGAACTTGGCCTTCCAGAGTATCTTGTATATCGTCAGCCATTCCCAGGCCCAGGTCTTGGAATCAGAATTATCGGGGCGGTTACAGAGGACAAGGTTCGAATTGTTCAGGATGCTGACTGGATATACAGAAGCGAAGTTGAGAAGGCAGCCAAGGAGTACAAGGAAGCCAATGGATGTGATCCAGACTGGATGCCTAACCAGTACTTTGCAGCCCTTACTAACATGCGTAGTGTAGGTGTTATGGGTGATGAGCGTACTTATGATTACGCAGTAGCTGTAAGAGCGGTACGAACTGTTGACTTTATGACAGCAGAAGCAGCACAGATTCCATTCGAAGTTCTTCAGACTGTTATGAGTCGAATTATCAACGAGGTTAAGGGCGACAACAGAGTCTTCTATGATCTTACAAGCAAGCCTCCTGGAACGATTGAGTTTGAGTAGTATCTAGTGGCTTGCAAGGACAATATAAGCCAAATTAAATAAATATGAACAAATAAGTGCAGTATGGGATAATTATTCATACTGCACTTTTTATGTTGTGATAACAATAAAATGATAACAATTTGATAACAGTATTCATTTATGGTTATCAAATTCGGGTATTGAAAATTTGCTTGCATATGCAAGAATGCGTTTTAATTGAGATTCATCTAGTTCTTTACATGATTCGGCTAGTAAAAAAAGAGAAGGATTTTTATCTTTTTCTATAATTAATCTATCAGGCTCTTTTTTTTCTGTATTTCCAATAAGATAATCAGTGGATGTTGAAAACACTTC
>JAZUGT010000066.1:0-52552 GCA_045641365.1 Lachnospiraceae bacterium | reverse complement strand
ACCGATAAACTCAGCAGTTCCCATCATTGATACATTGACCTTACCGAGGGCCTCTGCATTATCGAACTGAGTTGCAACACTATGTACAAACCATGACTTATCAAAATAATCAGAATAATCATCAATATTATCTACAGTAATTGCATCTTCATTATTAAGACCATTGCTGTACTCATTATTAACCTTCTTAAGCGTACGATATCCATTATCACTAGGCTTATAATTAACGTCATCCCAGCCATATATCGTACAGTCATATGGCTCAATATCAAGAATATTAAGTGAAGACTTAGTTCCAACATTCACATTACGTGAATTAAGAATATGTCTGATACTTGTAGCCTTATTAAGCTTATAGTTATATGTATCCTCTCCACCAGAAGTCTCTATCTGCTGTCTGATATAGATTCTCTGCTCTTCATTCTCATCAATCATCTCCTGGAAAGGACCTCCCTCGGCGCCCTTATCACCAGAGTACTCAGTCATGAAGTCATCACCTACAACCTTGTCACATACAAGATCATCATTGATGAATATTGTTCCACGAACATAACTGATATCTGTTGATGATGGATCAACGGCCTTGCTTCCTGTAATCTTGCCAAACTGAAGTCCTGACAGTAGTCCGCTATTCTCATCACCAATAACCAATCTGCTCCATTCATCCGCTGAGTCTACACCCTTGAGATTAGACTGCATAAGCTTAAGTGCCATCTTACAGAGATTAGGCTGACTGGTTGCATCTGACTGCGAATATGTAGAATATTCAATAATTATTGGGAAGTTATTATTAATAACCTTGTTGGTTATCTTTCTTGCTGTCTCGGCATCAATATCATAGAGATCTCCGCCACCATCAGTTGCAGTATATCCGCCTGCCATATAGATAAGATCTGCAGTATCAACATACTGTGCCATCTCAGAAAGCGTTACTGTCTTAACATCAATAACTGCATTCTTAAGCTGTTCCTTAATCTCATCAGAATACTCACCATAAGACTTGGCGCCATCACCAATATCCAGTACTTCTGTCTTGAACCACTCATTGTTAACAAAACCACCACTATATGAGAATTCCTGATATACATCCTTGGAATAGTCAGCTACGAAGTTGTACTCACCATCATGGGCAGATGTATATACGTAGCTTGTTCCAGCCTCAGCATCTGCAAGATAGTAGTATGTTCCACCAACTGGTAAGATTACTGAATCATAGTGATCACCTTCAATCTGCTTGAAGGCAATATTCCTTGTGTAAGGTGCACCAGCCTCAGCTGTAAGACCTGTAATCTTATATACATTCTGAGACGCATCTCCAGTTCTGCTGCTCCAGTATCCAACGAAGAATCCACCTTCTGATGCCATATCGTCCACAGTCTTCTCTTCACCTAGATCTGCATGATTAACAACCTTGAGGAATACGTTGTCAGGATCAGAATCATCCGTTACAACAGTTCCATAGTAGTCGCAGTCATCACTATTACCGGCGAATATTACATCACCGCTGCGAACTCCACTGCGTGTCTCGTCTGTAATCTCCCATATCTCAAAATACTGCCAGTTATAGATATCACCATTGGAATCAGTATCGATTACCATTGGAAGATCATCGCTTGTTAATTTTGTCAGGTTAAAGTAATAGCCACCTTCACCTTCAGTCTCAAACTGATACTGCTTTCTGTACAGTTCGAAAGCATCATAAATCGCATCATAATGCTCTGTACTTCCATCAATAGATATATAGCCCTCTACAGTCTCGTTATAGAGAACATAACCTTCGCCGGCATCATTCTTCTTGTAGTATCCTGTTCCATTATCATCTGCAACAAACTCTCCTCGAATCTCAACCGAAGAATCTGTTCCTGCTTCATCGTAAGCGTCAGTATAATTAAAAGCCTTACCCTTCAACTCACTACCAGTTCCACTGTTAAGCTTGGGATCATCTGCACCATATGTTGCTGTAAGAGTAGCAATACGCTCACTCTTAGTAGGCATATCCTTGATAGACTGTGCATCATTATTAAGTGGTTCCTCACCACTAATGATATATCCAAAGGAAGCATCTGACTTGTCATTGACAACTTCAAGTATTACAAAAGGATCTGAGTTGCTACTTCCACTCTCTACTATTGTCTGTATTCCAGGCAGTGTCATTCTGGCTTCAGCCTGAATTGCACTCAAAATCACTGCACCGCCAACAACAGCAGTTGCAGTTATTCCAGCAACTGAAGCTATAAATTTTCTTTTCTTCAGTACGTCTAGAAAGCGTGACATACCATATCCTCCATTCATTACACTTAGTCAACACATACATTGGCGAAGTCAGCTGACCTCGCCAAGTAATCATTAATCAACAGTTTCCTTATTATTCCAATCGTAGACCATCTTATTAGCAATAACTACATCTGAGATTGTCTTGTAGTGCTCTGCTCCATATGTACCATCGCTGTTCTTCTTTCCTTCTTTCTCAAGTTCTGCAGTTGATGGGTATGTGTATGGAATATAATACTTTCTCTCAATCTTTATGTTGTTATAGTCCCTGATAGTCTTAGTTGCAACCTTATACTTAAACTCTACCTTAACAACATCATCGGTGAGCTTTGATCCATTCTCATCATAGTAACCTGTTACATATGGCTCATATTCAACCTTTGATGGAAGTGTCGAACCACTCTTCCATGCACCAGGATCATACATCTTAAGAGATGCATACACTACATTGTTATAGTTACGAATCTCTGTACTAAAGTCACCTGGATCGATATATATTGGAGTATTAGAACCTGACAGGTAGAATGGTCTTAATACCTTCTGCCAGTCTGGAGCATATCGTCTTACACCACTAATACTCTTTCTATCCCATGGATTATCGATAACTACATTCTCGATTCCATTACCATCCGCCATGAATCTTACGTAATTAACATTAACAAGTATATTCTCGAATTCTGGCTTAAAGGCCTTGGAATATCCAGTAATATACTCCTTGTATTCCTGATTATCATTATATCTGCCTGGCTTACGAACCTTGATTCCAACATCTGCTGCAAGCGAGCATGAGAACGGCTCATTTCGTCCATTGCTATTAACTATATTAATCTCTGCTGGTGTAAATGTAACAGTTACAGGCTTAATTACTACAGTCTTATATACGCTCTGGTCATCACCCTCTGATGCATGATACTCCTGCCAGTCTTCATCCTTGCTAGAGTTAGTCTTGCAGATATATGGAGTTATCTTAACCTTGTATGAGAAAGTCTCTGTCCAGTCAAGGTATGGCTCACAATAGATCATTGCTGTCTGATTACCTACCTCTGACATATACTCGCTCTTCTTAGTTGTACTCCAACTGTACTCCTTCATGTAGATAAGCTCATTAAAGGTATTCTTCTTCTTGTTACTCCACTTATCACAATCGCCCGGTTCAAGCTCAAACTTGAATCGACAGTAGTAGTTAGTCTTAGTACTACCCGAACCATAAGTAGGAGCTCCCTTAGTCCAGCTTACAGCCATTGTACAGTAATCATTTCTGTTAGCTGATGAATCATAACTAACCTTAATCTTGGTAGTTCCTGCCTTATCCGGTACTCTGCCCACAGTAAACGTGGTTACAGACTTAATAATTCCATCCTTACCATGCTGCTTAACGGTTGTTGTTACGGTGAATGTCTTGCCCTCCATCGCCTTATTACAGAGGAACTTTCCATCCATAATCTTATCATCAAATCCACAACCAGCAGATATGTCTGACTTAGGAGAAACACTATATTCAATAAGCTCGAATACCTTATCACCATCTACCTTAGTCTTGTCAGTATATGTTATTACATGAGCAAAGTTATATACTAAGAGTCCATTATCATCATCACTGAATGTTGTGTATGTTGTTGTTATACTCTCCGGATATACTCCGTCAGGAGCAATCTTAACCTTAATCTTGGCAGACTTTGTATTGTCAGCCACACTTGTTGCCTTGAGAATGAATGTCTCTGCATGAATCTTCTGGCGAATAGTCGTATCTGCACCTGTTACGTTGACGCTTACTACACCACCGGAAAAACTGATATAACTTGCATACTTGCTTCTCTGAGTCTCATTACCAAAATCCCATGTAACAGACTGGTCAACATCACCCTCATAGAATGACTTCTTATTAACTCTTGCAGTATATGTTGCTGTTGCAGTATTAGTGCCAGCCAGACCAATTGTATCAGTCTCACCCTGTGCAAACGACTTACTGCCTCTAAGGATAGTAACGCTTGCAACAAAGCCATCCATTACATCGTCATCTTCTTCATATACATCATCAATAGGCTTACCTGTTACGTCTGTAATTACATTACGCAACTTAATAACAGGATGTGCCACGATCTCTCTCTCATCAACCTTAAATGTAATATTAAGTGTTACCTGTCCCTTGTCTATCTTGGCAAGATCAACGGAAAAATCAGCAATACTATCTGCCAAAAGGGCATCTGAATCAGAAAATGCAACCGATGTCGCTCCATCGAACTTCTCAAAGTTCTCTGTGTTAAGATACAGTTCACTCTTCTCTGCGTCGTAAGCAACCTTGGAAACAAGATATGGCTTAGCATCATTAGTCGAATCCTTGCTAAATACAAGAAGTGTCTTGGACGTATCATCATATGATATGGCCTTACTTGTCTCTAATATGATGTCCCTTATCTGATTAACCGTTATCTGCTGCTCATACTGAAGCTTTACTTCCTTATTACCCGTAGTATAATTCTGTGATCCAAATACAACAAATGAACACACAGCCACACCAGCTATGGCAAATATTGCAAAAGCAACAATTAATTCAATTAATGAAAAACCCTTATTGTTACGCATAATCTCTTCGTCCTCTTGGAGGTACTACCCTTAATTCTTCGCTACTTTATGCTTACCTGTCTTAGCAACAAAAGTAATCTTATACTGTCTTGTAGTTCCAACTGCAAATGTGATATCTGAAATAGTTCCCGCATCGGTTCCAGAACCGCTAACCAGATCACTTACGCTGCCAACATATACATTAAGCAGCTTACCTGTGGCTCTGTCATATCCGATTCTCACCGCATCGACATCTCCGGCTACCTGCGGTGAATTCACAACATATGATCCGGCGCTGGTATTAACTGTTATCTTGACCTTACCAGCTCCAATTCTTGCCTTCTCAGTGTCCGAGGTAATATCTTCCCTGATTGCATCATTGTCTCTTATTGTTGCAATATGCTTATCAGCAAAAAATCCGGATTCATTAACTCCGTCCTGAGCTGCAGCCTTCTTATCAGCATACGAATCAACATCAACAAACGATATAATCATATACTCATCAAATCTGCTCATTGCTCCGGTTTTAACATCATTAAGTTGTGCATTCATGTTGTTTGCAGCCTGCTTTGCCTGGCTTCCAGTAACCATTGTCAGGGAGAAACCTCCTATACCAATCATTACAACCATAATAGCAATTACTACTATCAGTTCGACAAGCGACATACCTTTGTTGTTATTACGAATCATCTTCTCTTATTCCTTAGTCCAGTTCTCGTATGTAACAATCTTAGATAATGAAGCATCATCTGCCATAGGATCATATCCTGCTGACATAAGAAGATCATCGTTATCCTTGAATACGTATCCAACCTTATATTCTATCTCATCTATAACATTCTCAAGAAGCATTGCATCTTCAACAGCCTCTCTGTCTGCTGTAAACTTAAACGCTCCTGCTGTTGTCTGTGTAACCTTTCCCTTTGCAATAATTGTACCCTTGAAAGATGTACCAGTCACATCTACATTACAATTAGCAATTACAAGTGAACATGTTCCATCCGCAGTTATTGTTGCGCTTGGATTAGCTGTATAATACATCTGAACAACCTTATGTCCCTTATCATCTGTAAAGAATACCTGACCACTACCATCGCATACTATCTTAAGCTTCTCTTCGTCTATGAGATTATCAAACAGTGCACCATCCGAATATGGCATATACTTGAACTTATTAGTATCCGCAACTGTTCCTACTTCATCATGAAGTCTCATAGTACATCCGCTCTCCGCAAGTGACTCGAAGTCGCCAGAAAGCTTACTACAGTATCCCTCAAACTGCTTGAGATAATCCTTATAATCTGCCTCAAGCTTAGTAGACATATCCTCTACAACATATCCAGCAATACCATATCCCTCTTCAGAGTCTTTCTTTCCCTTGATAACATTACCTGCAAGCTTAACTCTGAGTGTCGTATTACCAGTCTCAGGGAATTTCATCTCCTTAAGATAGAAGCTAAGATACTTATCTGCTGTCTCCTTATTGGATGTATAATATCTGGCAAAATATTCGTTAGCAGCATTCTCATCCTTAAACTTCATATAATAGTATACTAATGTTCCTGTATCATCTGCTGTTCTGACAAATACCTTCTCGATATCAGGCTTGTCACCTACAATCTTGATAAATCCGGAAAGATCAGAATTAAGCTTCTTAACCTGAACGCTTGTATCTACTTCTGTAAAATCTTCATTACCATATATATCCTGATACTCTACAGCTGTAAGTGGATTCTTATTGTATCTTGACTCGCCTATTGACTTATCAACACCTATACATTCTGCAGGAACCATATACATAAGCTGGTTACTCTTAACAGCAATCGATTCACCTGTATAGATATTGTTATATCCATCCTTATCCTGCTCAGAGCTGCTTCCACCACTGGAATTACGTCTCATTGAGCTATTCTTGGTACCAACATAAGCATGACCAGCAAGAACAACCTTGTCTATCTCTGACATATCTATTGATACATCAGTTCCATTGACAAGAATTGCCGAACTCTCTGCTGACTTCTCTGTTGAATTACCATATCCATTATAGGTACCGGATACCTTAACGTTGGTACCCTTACCAGTGAGGTTCATATCATCCAGCACAAATGTATATCCATCGAGTTCTACATCGGCACTCTTGGCAACAAGGTCAGCAGCCCATAATGTAGACTTCTTATTTGTCTTGATTCCTCCACCGTTCATATCAATTGTATTAGCAACGATATGTGTATCTGGTTCATCCTTTACTTCTGCAAACTCGTATTTAGTTCCCTTACTTGCCATATATGACGCATAAGTATTACCTGTAATTACAGTTGTATGCTTGCCATTCTCCTCGTAACCGCCATCTGCGATAAAGCAGTATGAAGATACCTCCGGCATATCTGGATTAGAAAAAGAGAATTCAGGATATGCCAGCCTGATATCCGTCTTAATTGATGACACAAATCCATTGAGATCCTTATAGTATACTGTAAGATTCTCAAGTACAATTCCATCCTTCTCATATGTAACTAACTTACCTGAATACACATGGCTTGTACCTACTGAAGATGTAGATGTACTTCTTAAGAATGCACCATACTCATCATTAGCTGTTGCACCTGGATGCCATCTTGTTGATTCCTTAAGAAATCCATATAATCCCTTAGTATCATCAGACTGATCATATGCAATATAAGTATTGTGTGATCCCGATGAGCCACCTACAGCAATCTTATCCCAGATATACTTATAATACTGTGCACGAACAAGCTTATTCTTGTCAGCTGCAGACATCTCACTTGTATCATAATTCTCAAGTACATAAGTATACGATGAACTTAACGCATCTGATACAGTTCTCTGAAGTCCAACATTAATCTCATCAAGAACCTGCTCTGCTGAATAGAAGGAATCCTTCGCATAAGTATTAACAGTACGCATTCTAAAGTTGACTGCTGATACCATTAACAGAACACTTACAAGAATTGATACGAATGCAATTGCAACAATTACTGTTACAAGAGACATACCTCTGTTATTCTTTATTAATTTGTCTGATAATCTCTTAATATTCCTTCTCATGTGAATACATCCTAATTAGTCTTCGTTCCGGTAAGCACAACTGTTGGAAGTGTTGCCCCACCTTCACGTACTTCTACCTTTATATCATATATCTTATCGCCCACACGCGATGCGTCAAGAAGTCTTCCATCGACATCTCTTGAATCAAGCGCATGTGCAATCTTAACATCACCAAACGGATGCTTGGTAACACTCTTACCTCTCTTGAACTCCTTGTAAGAGGAAGGTCTTGCCAGATTAAGATGACAGGTAACAGGTCGCTGTTCGCTATCATCGCTCTTAAGGTACTCTGGCCCCTCGTTCAGATTAGTGAACAGGGTAAGTGCTGCTTCCGTATCATTGGTAATTGGTGTTGAGACACTCTCAAATATGTTGAGAATCAGTCCTTTACCATTCTTGTTATAATCCTTCCACTCCGTTCCTGATGCACCCTGTGCAACCACATAGAGGTTAGCCTTAACATTATCTCTGTTAAATACAGTAATAATATCGCCTTCGTTAGCAGCTGCCTCATATCTTGGTGTATACAGAACATAGATATTCTTAAGTGGTATCTTGGAAGTCTTATTATTGAATATCTTACGAGTCATCGCCTTATAACCTTCGGCATATGAATCTGGTACAATCTTATTATCGTCAAGAATGTATGTAATATTGACTGTTACTGATACCTCATCCTGCTCGACTTCATCCTCATCCTTAAATGTACCAGTCTTCTCTATATCAACTCTGATCTCACGTCTAAGCTTCTTATCAAAGTCTGGAATATCCCAGTTAGGTACTGATGAATCTGCCTTAGCCATCTCTGTATTCTTCTCTTCAAAGAGTGCATACACCTGCTTATCAAATTCCTTATTCATCGAAAGAATAGCGGAACTCTTGCTTGATACTGTAGACAGGTCTGCCAGATTCAGGCTATTGGTATTAGGATAATTAAGCGGATCAAGCTCTACCTTAACCGTGTAAGTATCCGGAAGCTTTTCCTTGTAATATGTGCTGTCAGCAATATCAAAAATATACTTACTAGATGCCACACCACCAACGGAATCGCCTGGCTTAATAACAGTATTGCTTGCCGACTTACTATAAGACTCAACCAATTCTTCTATATCATGAGTCTTGAAGTCCTCCATAAGGTTCTCAGCAGTATTAGTAGCACGCATCTTAATCTTAGACTTGGCATTAGTCTCCGCTGATGTGATTATTGCCCTAAAAATCGGTACGCATACAACAGCGAGAATTATTACTGCGATAAGAACCTCCAGCAATGTAAAACCTGAATTATTAAGTTTTATCTTAGTCTTCGCTCTCTTCATCATCTTCTGCTTCTGCTTCTGAACCAACCTGCTCTACTGGAACATTAACATCTGTTCCTACTGTATGGAATACATCTCTTACTCCTGTAGGTACAGCTGGGATATATGTAGGTACATACTCTCTGCCTGTATCTGGAATATAGTAAAGCCATATTGCGATTGTACCATCGAGAAGTCCTGTAGACTCATCAAAAGATACATCTAATTCCTTAATCTGATTCTTATCATTCTGACTCTCAATAAGGGTAAGCATATCCTTAAGACCCTTGTATGTTGAACCAAAGTTAATTGCAAGTGGTGCGCCATACAGTGTATAGTCTGCAGTTATCTGATCAATATCTGCATCCTGGAATGTAACATTGCCATCCTCATCTGTAGTCATCTCAGCATCACCAGTATCAGTAACATTAACTACAGCTACAACATCTGGCTCGGCTTCCATCGAAATATCAGCAAATGCAAGATCAAGTGGGTGAGCAACTGAACCATTAGCCCAGAACATAAGCTCATCCTCCCTCTCGATATTAGATGGGAAATGTGATAAAATCTCATCTCTTGTCATCTGATATGTAACAATCTGATCTTCATATTCACCAACTCGCGCATTAACTGCCTCATAGAGTTCAGCCTTAGGCTTAAGTTCCTCATTCTCTGCTCTAAGAGTTGCTGTCTTGTCCTTATAAGGACTTGCAACAAGGAACCATACAAGTACTGCTATAACAACACCGACAAGTCCTAAAAGGAGGGCTTTCTCTTTCTTACCAAACTGCATATTCATTATTCTTCCTCCTCTGCTTCAACTACTTCTTCTGGAACTTCTTCTGGGGCAGCTGCCTCATCTTCAAAAAGTGGTGCGTAGAATATCTCAATCGTGAAGTTGTATACGATCTCACCAACTTCATTCTCATCAACGGAAACATCTGTGATATCTACTGTTGCGAAGGAAGGATTCTCCTTAAGCTTATCAAGAACATATGCAACCTCAACCTTGGTAGATACTGTTGCTTCCATTGTAATACCCTCTTCATTGGCGTTGAGGTTATCAAGATAGAAGCTCTGTGGCATTCCACTCTCAAGTGTTGCTATAAAATCCTTAAGTTCGTCATTACGATTAACTGTTGTATCATCTATCTTCTGAAGATATGCTGCATTAGCCTCTTCTGCCTTACACTGAAGATAGATATCATAAGATGGCTGTAACTCTTCAATAGTCTTCTCATAACCATCGTGCAGCTTCTTCTCCTTAAGATAAGGAACAATAGTCATCACTACCAGTACTATTGCTGTAAGTAAGCCTACAATAAGAACAACAAGACCAATTATCATTGGGTCAACTCCTGAAAGAGCACCGCTTCCACCACCGTTCTTGTTCTTGTCTTCATGATCCGGATAGAATGTAAGTGGAGCAATTGCTGCACCAATACATGTTACATATTCACCATATGTTACTTCCTTGAAGACCTTCTCAATGTCAATTCCTGCAAGATGAGTCAGGTTCTTAATCTTAAGTCCCGCCTCATGTGTAAGGAGGTTAGAAAGACCTGAGAAATCTGCTCCGATACCTGTCACAAACATCTTATCAATTGGTCTCTGCGAATGATTGGCATTATAGTAGTCTATAACTCTTATGATACCACCCACAAGTGGTCTTAATGACTCAGTAACAGCCTTCTTCTCGCTACGTAACAGTTCATCCTTGGTCTCGTTGTCCATATCAACAACTGCTGAACTACCCTCATCAAATGAGCTAAGAATAACTGTCTTACGTCTTGCCACCTCAAGTGCCTTCTCATATGTCTTGGTATCACCAAGTTCCGTACACTGACCAAGTGTTGCAAGAGCTTCGTCAATACCATATGGAATCGTACGATTGAGTGCTGTTACGCCATCCTCAAGTACCATGAGCAATGAACTTCTCTCATCTACCTTGATAATAAGCTGCACTCCATCCTTACATTCTTCCTTGGCTGCCTGATATATTGAATTACCATTGTAATCAATCGAATCAATCTCAAGGCCTATTGCCTTTGCAAGTCTCTCATATGACTGAATAAGCTGCTTTGGCGCTGCAAGAACAAGTAACTTGTAACCAGTTGGCTTGCCCACTACTGGCTTAGCAGCCTTTGCTTTCTTCTTATCATTATCGTCTCCACCCTGCTCGTTAGCCTTTTCGTCCTTGGCCTCCTCAACAGGACCTACCTGAATCTCTTCTCTCTCTACAGACAGTATTGAATGTGAGAACATATACTGATTGGTATCGATTGGGAAGTACTCGCTCAGATTAGCCCTCACGATATCTGCAATCTTATTCTCCTTAACATATGGAATTACTGCCTCTCTTGTAGCAATCTTGCTAGAAGAGATAGTGAAAATTGCCCTACGTGTCTTGATGCGCTTAACAGTCATCATACGTAAGAACTGGTTAATGAACTCATCATTAATCTCTACTGCACCGTCTCTAAGTACCCCTTCTGGTGTAGCAATAACGAAGCTGTTGAAGATCTTAGGACTCTTACCAGACTTTTCTACCTCACACACCTTGGTAAGCGAATATCCCATCTCAATGCTTAATACTCTCTCAGCCATAACGCTTTAATTCTCCCTCTTTTATCTCATAATTATGTGATACCCATACGCAGCCACTCCTCAAATGAGAAGTGGTTGTATATGCGTACCACTGCCAACTAATACCTATAATTCTACAGACCCATTAGTCCAAGATACCATGTAATCAACTGATTGCCCCAGAATACTGATATAAGAATTCCAAGTGAAAGATATGGTCCCATGGCAAGAACCCTGTCAGCCCCGGATATACGCATCCTGATTACATGAATTACTGCTCCCAATATACATCCTAACAGGAAGGATAATATTACAAGCTTCCATCCAATCATAAGTCCTACAACAGCCATAAGCTTGAGATCTCCGCCACCGAAGCCTCTCCCCTTAGTTGCAAGAATTATAATATAGAGAAATACACTGACAGCAAAGAAGCCAATCACATGGTCTAACCATTCGGTGTAATGAACACCCGTCATGATCAGCCCCAGTGTCAGTATAAAGATATTAATTCCGATTGGAATCTCATAAGTTCTCCAATCTATCACACTAAGTGTGATTAATGCAGATATTAACAGGCAGTAGAGTAGGGAATCTACATTCACCCCGTTAATAACAAATGTTAACACATATAATATTCCGTTCAGACCCTCGATAAGAGGGTACTGAACAGAAATATGTGCTTTACAATGGCGGCACTTGCCACCCTGGATCAGATAACTGAATAATGGTATAAGTTCATACCAGTGCAATCTGTGATCACAGCTCATACAATGAGAATTAATCTTAACAATATTCTCTTTTTTAGGTATGCGAAATATGCATACATTCAGAAAGCTTCCTATCACTATACCGTAGAGGAATGCAATAGTGTAGATTGCCACAGTTATTAAATCCATTATAAATCCTCGGTCAAATTACTTTGTCTTTGTTACCTTTGATCCGTCATAGTTATATGCAGAACCCTTTACAGATGTTGTTGCTGTTGCAGCTGTCCACTTGTAGTCCTTATATCCCCAAACGATATCTCCTGACCAATCCTTAGCCTTTGTCTTAAGTGTTGTCTGATCTACACCATACTCCTTAAGATCAACATCTGCTGAACCAGCCTTAATTGTCATAGCTGTAGCCTGTGTCTTAGAAAGTGTTACAGTAATCTCTGTAGCGCCAGCATCCTCGCTGTCAGCGATGTATGTCTCAACAGCTGTCTTAACCTCAGCGATGTTCTGAAGGTCTGTAGACTCTCTTGATGACTCTACATACTTGATGAACTGTGGTGCAAGAACACCGATAAGTACTGCCATAATAGCAATAACGATGATTAACTCTACAAGAGAGAAACCTTTGTTGTTTAACTTCTTCATAGTTAAATTCTCCTTTTCATTCTTTAATGATTAATAATATATCTTAAAGCTCTGCCCCTACATCAGAGCCTTAATTCATGTTACATACTGTCTAATGACTGGTACATTGTAAGCATTGGTGCCATAACTGCTCCAATAAGTGTTCCTACTACTACAGCAAGAACAATGATAATCATTGGCTCCATTGCAGCCATCAGTGACTGTACAGCCATCTCAACCTCATCATCATAATAATCAGCAAGCTTATTAAGCATCTCTTCTGTATTACCAGCTTCCTCACCGATTCTTATCATATGATACATCATAGGTGGGAACAGTCCAGAATCCTCAAGTGGCTGTGAAAGTGGCACACCCTTGATTACCTCATCTCGTGCATACTTAACTGCATCATAGAATCTCATATTCTGCATCGTATCGCCGACAATATCTACAGCCTCTACAAGCGGAACACCTGCCGAAAGAAGTGTTGCAAGTGTACGTGCAAGCTGTGAACATGCACTCTTAACTGCAAGATTCTTGACTGCAGGAACCTTAAGAGATATATCTGCCTTCAGATACTTACCGGTCGGAGTCTTAAGATAAGCCTGAATTCCTAATACAACTACCACAATCACCGGAACCAGTATAAACCACTTCCCTACTATAAAGTCCGAAGCAGCAACTACTGCCTTGGTAATTGCAGGAAGCTCTGTTCCAAGACTGTCGAACATATCTGTATAGCTTGGAATAACCTTAACAAGCATTACAACAACTACAGCTACAGCTACAAGTGCTACAACTATAGGATAGATCATAGCCTTCTTAACAAGAGCGGCTGTCTTGGCACTCTTCTCGTACTGATCAGCCATTCTGTCAAGCGCTACATCAAGCGAACCTGACTGCTCACCGGCATTAACTGTTGTTACCATCAGATCCGAGAATACCTTTGGATGCTGTCCAAGTCCCGCTGCAAGCGTCTCACCCTTTTCAACCTCAGCCTGAACTTCTCTTATTGCCTTGGCCAAAGTTGCATTCTCTGTCTGCTCACGAAGCAGCGAAAGACACTCAAGAATCGATACACCTGCTCTGGACATTGCTACGAACTGTCTACAGAATACACCAAGATCTCTTGGCGATGGCTTCTTATCAAAGCTAAAGCTGATATCCTTGCTCAGAATACTCTGCTCCTTAATATCTGTAACAATATATCCTTTTGCCTTAAGCTGACTTCTTGCAACATCTACATTATCTGCAGATATGCTGCCTTTTAATACTTTTCCTTCTTTTGTTATGGCTTCATAACCGAAATCTGCCATGATTAATTGTCCCCCTATCTGTTAGGCTCTATCTTCAAGATGCATCATTATGAATCGAATGATACCTTCTTCATCTCAGGTACTGAAGTTATTCCTTCAAGAACATACCTTGTAGCACTCATTCTAAGAGTGCTCATTCCTTCCTTAAGTGCCTGTTCCTTAATATCATCGGCATTACCGCCTCCTGCGATAACCTTTTTGAGATCATGTGTTACTTCCATAATCTCGTATACACCGATTCTTCCCTTATAACCATTGTTATCACAAAGTCTGCAGCCGTGTGGCTTATATATCTTAACTGGCTCTGTAGCGCTCAGTCCAAGAATCTCTCTCTCGTCTTCATCCGGCTCATACTCCTGTTTGCAGGCTGGGCAAAGTCTACGAACAAGTCTCTGTGCAATGATACCAACTGTTGAATCTGCAATAAGATAAGGTTCAATACCCATATCTTCTAGTCGTGTTACCGTACTTGCAGCAGAGTTAGTATGCAGTGTTGATACAACAAGATGTCCTGTTATGGACGCCTGAACTGCTATTCCAGCAGTCTCACCGTCTCGAATCTCACCGATCATGATAATATCCGGATCCTGTCGCAGGATTGATCTAAGTGCAGATGCGAATGTAAGATTGGCCTTATTGTTGGTCTGAACCTGATTGATACCGCCAATATTGGCCTCTACAGGATCTTCTACTGTAATAATATTAACTTCTGAACTATTAAGTTCTGAAAGTGCCGTATATAGTGTTGTCGACTTACCGGAAGCTGTATGTCCTGTAACAAGGAGTATTCCGTGTGGATTCGAAAGAATGTGATCGAATACCTTCAGCTCTGAATCCGAGAAACCAAGATCCTTCTTAGCCTTAGTAAGCGCAGTCTTGGAAGTAAGTCGCATAACTATCTTCTCGCCATACACAGTAGGAAGCACCGAAACTCGGATATCATACTCCATTCTGTCTACAACCTGAGTAATACGACCGTCCTGAGGCTTACGCTTCTCAGCAATATCCATTCCACCAATAATCTTAATTCTGGCTACGAGAGCCGGAAGAATCTTGGTGCTATATGTATTCTGCTGATAGAGAGTGCCATCAATACGATATCTGATACGAACCTGCTTCTCCATTGGCTCGATATGAATATCAGATGACCTCTTTCTAACAGCCGATTCAATCATTGACTTAACAAGCTGAACGATAGGCGAGTTGTTGACATCTTCACTGTACATGTCATCAGTCTCTTCCATCTCTGCCTGTTCCTTACCCTTGGTATACTCATCAAGCTGTGACTCAAGCTCACTCTGACCAAAGAACTTATCAATTGCCATAGACACAGCCTTAGGTGTGGCTACGACAGGCTCAACCGTCATATTGGTAACAATTGATATATCATCGATTGCTGCCATATCCATAGGATCACTCATTGCCACACGAAGTGTGTTAGGATTGTCCTCTGGAATCATAAAAGGAAGCGCATTATACTTCTTGAGTACCTTCTCTGGTACCAGATCAAGCACCTGTCCACTTATCTCAATATCAGACAGATCAATCATATTATAGCCCAGCTGATCGGAAAGAGCTGCTGCTATCGCCTCCTCTGTTGTTATTCCCGCTTCAACAAGAGTAGCTCCCAGCTTAAGGTGTGTCTCTTTCTGCCTTGCAAGACCTTCCATAAGCTGTTCCTGTGTAATTGCACCTCCATCTACTAAGAGGTCTCCGAGTCTCTTCTTTCTCTTAAGTTCCATCATCCTGCCCTTATCTATCTGCGCTTCTTCTGTGGGTTAACCTGCTGTAAGTTATCTGGCTTATTATTCGGGTCATACTTCAGTATGGCATCAATCTTACCACCCTCAATAACTACCGAGTTCGAACTGCCTTCCCACCATACATATGTATACTCATAATCATCATCATAGAATGTTACGAGATCTCCATTGGAGATATTACGAAGAATCAGTCTGTTGCCAGCTACATACTCTGCACCACCCGGTCTGTAATCATTCAGATTGTAGTTGTACTCAGTTCCTGTTAACTGAATAAGATAACCCGGATTAAGCGCTGAATAATACTCAGGTGTCATTGCTTCATAGAAGTATATCTTCTTGGTGCCGTCCTTTCTTACGAAGACGAATTGACCACCGTTCTTCGAGGTGAATATACCTGATGGCGTGTTGATAACAATATACATATTGTTAGTCGTTCCACCGAGCTGATAATCAACGACCTCATCATCGTGATTGAACTTGCTTGGATCCCACCATGTATCATCATCTGCGTATGGCCATATAAGACCGCCATTAACACCCTTCCACTTGGCATACAGCTTAATATCTGCTGTTATAGGTGTATTGAGATCAAAAGCGTTGATTCCTTCCGACTCCTTGTACCATCCAACAAATGTCC
Organism: Lachnospiraceae bacterium; assembly: GCA_045641365.1. Taxonomy (GTDB): domain Bacteria; phylum Bacillota; class Clostridia; order Lachnospirales; family Lachnospiraceae; genus Colinaster. The sequence goes on along the minus strand of JAZUGT010000066.1, from coordinate 35,716 downwards.
ATCCCTTGGCTATCATACTACCAATAGCTGTTGGATCAATTCTGTCATTCTTCTTAACCTTCTGTGGCGAAGGATCATATCCATGTCCATTGCAGTCAAATGTTACCGTGAAGAACTCATCCGCCTCTGGTGATAATGTTGGTGCCGGAGTTGGGACGGGCTTATCAGCTGATGGTGAGATGTATGGATCTACAAATTCCTGCGTATCCACGCTCACAACCGTGTCACACTCGTCACACTTCACACAGATAACGCCGTAGTTGGTCGCTCCTACATCAGACTCATCCTGAACCCATGCCTCATATGTACCACCCTTAGGGCATACATACCTGGCCTTATCTTCATCAGATAATCCTGCATACTCACCCTTAACAATCTTGTTGACTGTAATATCATCGAGTGTATATCCAGATGTACTGTCCATTACACATCTCTCAACAATCCTTGCGATGCCCTCTCGTGATCTCTCACATGCATCCTTCCTGCTCTTACTGATTCTTGAGACAAACTGTGGAGCCACTACTCCAAGTAGTATTGCCATTATTGCAATAACTATAATTAGCTCAACCAGTGAAAATCCCAGTTGAGCTCTATTCCTATTCTCGTTATTATTCTTCATATTCGCTTCACCATACTTTTTCATATAGTTAGACTCCCCCACATACAATAAAAATGATACTATATTCCCAGAAAAAAGTCTAGTAAAAAATACAGTACCAAATCAACTCCAAACGCTGAAAAATGGCTATTTTCCGCCATCGTGCACGCCCACACAAAAAGCACATAAAATATCAATTTTTTCTCAGTCTCTTCTAATTTATAAACTCCTTTGGTGATTTTAGTTTTCTAGCCTTACAAAAGTGCCTATTTTGTAAACCATTTCACTTCATTCGCTGCAATATCTGTTCACACAAGCGTGGCAGCCACTCCCCTCGTCGCCATAACAAAAAAAAACCTCTAAAGCCGAAACTTTAGAGGTTCATATTAGCAGCTCGTAGCGGAATCGAACCGCTGATTCTGCCGTGAGAGGGCAGCGTCTTAACCGCTTGACCAACGAGCCATAATCTGAATGTCGAACCGATGCAAATGTCTCACTCATCGCGACGACTTGTTAATAATATCAAGACATTAGAAAAAATGCAAGTACTTTTTTAAACTTTTTTATTTTTTTTCAGAATATATCATCTGCCCTGGCTTTATGAAAGCAGTCTTATTATATCATTGTACATTACAAAAACCATCAGGAAGACAAGTAATGCAACTCCCACAAGGTGAACAATATTCTCCTTCTCGGGTGGTACTGGCTTGCCACGTACAGCTTCCACTACAAGAAACACAAACCTTCCACCATCAATGGCCGGAAGCGGAAGCATATTAAGAATTCCAAGATTGACACTTAGCAACATCGCAATATTGAACATATTAAGCATTACAACCCACATTCCATACGGTGCAGCTGCGTCCTTGGTCTCATCGATAATCTGCGCCATTCCAACAGGACCGGCAAGATCATCCCTGCTGCCGTTGCCGGTAACAAGCATGAGAAGTGACTTTACGGTTCCTACAACACCATATCGCACTTCATAGTAAGCACACTTAAAAACAGACGCATCCTTACAGAATCTGTGCACGCCATATCCATTGAAGCCTACAAGGTATCTGCCAGTCTCTTCATTATACTTAGGTGTAATAGTTGTTGTATACCTCTTGCCATCTCTAATATATGTAAGAGTCATGTCAGCCGACTTATTAATATATGTATTAAGATATATCTCCGATGCAAGATATACCCTGCTGCCATTCATCTTAGTTATCACATCTCCAGGCTGAATCCCTGCCTCCATTGCAGGATAGCCCTCCATCACACCAGTAATCTCAGGACTTGTTGTTCCAGTATTCCATACAACGATAAGCGCAAGAAGATAAGCAAGCACAAAGTTAAACAGCGGACCTGCAATAATTGTTGCAATTCTCGAGCCTACCTTGGCCTTATTAAATGGAATTCCCTTATATTCATCAAGAAACGAAGCATCAGCCCCCAGCTTATCTGCTGATGACTTCCTGCCATCTTCCTCCTGGCCCTCGATGTTCTTATTGACTGTATTAATTCCTGAGGCGTTCTTCTTAATCACACCTGCTTCCGGTTTTTCCAGTTCATCCATCTCAAGATCATATATACAGGCTCCTCCAAGCGGAAGGAGACGTATACAGTAATCCGTCCCGTTCTTGTGAAAGTGAAGCAGCTTCGGACCCATTCCAATTCCGAATTCAGCTACATGTATACCATTAATCTTGGCAACTATATAATGGCCAAATTCATGACTGACTACTATCAGACAGAATACAAACAGAAATAGTAGCAGTGTCACAAGGTTATCTAACATTCCATATCTCCCAACGTCCCGGAGCCATCCATAATTATCCGGGATATCATTCATACCAATCAGCCTACGATACCTGCAATATGCTCGTAAGCCTCCTGTTCGGCTCCAAGAATCTCATCAACACAAGGATTCTCAATCGCCTTATGTGCCTCCATACAGGCCTCAATCAGCTCATATATCTGAAGGAACTTAATCTTCTCATCAAGAAAAAGTGCAACTGCTTTCTCATTGGCTGCATTGAAGACTGTAGGCATGCTTCCACCAATCATTGACGACTTCTTAGCAAGTGTCAGCCCCTTAAATGTCTCATAATCCGGTTCCTCAAATGTAATCCTGGCAAGTGCTGCGAAGTCAATCCTATTGTCCGTCATCGGTCTTCTGTCTGGATAGAATAACGCATACTGAATCGGAAGCTTCATGTCCGGCACTCCGAGCTGCGCTACTACAGCACCATCTACAAACTGCACGCCCGAATGGATTATCGACTGTGGCTGAAGTATTACATGTATCCTGTCAATTGGAACATCAAAGAGCCACTTTGCCTCAATAACCTCAAGTCCCTTATTGCAGAGCGTCGCTGAGTCAATCGTAATCTTCCTTCCCATTGACCAGTTCGGATGCTTAAGTGCATCTGCAACTGTCATATCAGCAATTTCTTCTCTCTTTCTGCCTCTGAACGGACCACCTGATGCCGTAAGCAGAATCTGATCTATTCTACCCTCAGCCTGACCCTGAAGTGACTGAAAGATAGCACTATGCTCACTGTCTACAGGAAGAATCTTCACACCCTGCTTAGCAGCTAACGGCATAATAATATGCCCTGCTGTAACAAGTGTCTCCTTATTGGCCAGCGCAATATCCTTTCCGGCTTCTATAGCCGCAATTGTCGGCCTGATTCCAATCATTCCCACAATCGCCGTAACGACAATATCAATCTCATCAAGAGTGGATATAGTAATAAGTCCATCCATCCCCGACAACACCTTTGTGGCCGTATCAGCAACTCTTGCCTTAAGTTCGGCAGCCGCCTTCTCATCGCACATACATGCGTACTTAGGCAAAAACTCCCTAATCTGACTCTCCATAAGGTCGACCTGACTGTTAGCAGCCAATGCAACCACCTGAATCTCTTCCTTAAATTCTCTTGCTATCTCTAAAGTCTGAGTACCTATGGAACCGGTACTACCCAGAATCGTAATTCTTTTTGTCATAATATTCCTCTGCTGTATAGTGTCAGCTCATCCCTCAAAACCAACAAGTACTTACTAACCCAGGAACAGTAACAGATAATATATTAATGGAGCAGTAACAATTATACTGTCCACTCTATCCATAATTCCGCCATGTCCAGGAATCAGGTTGCCATAGTCCTTGATATCGTGATTACGCTTTATTGCAGATGCCGCGAGGTCTCCTATCTGAGAAATCACGCTTCCAGCGCCGCCCACAATGGCAAACTTCCATATCCACGACATGTCTCCAACACTAATTAATGTAAGAAGGTATGCATACAGAGCCGATACAAGCACCGCTCCTGCGACACCTCCCACAGCACCTTCAACTGACTTCTTTGGGCTAAGTACAGGTGCAAGCTTATGCTTACCAACCGATACACCAACAAAGTATGCGAACACATCACTCACACTGCTGGCGCATAATACGAGGATTACAAGATATATTCCTGCATCAAGTCCTCTTATCTTCATGACAAATGAAAGCATCATCGGTGCATAAAGTGCACAGAAAACTGCTGCCATCACCTGATCAGCCTTATACTTTGGAAATGTAAATACATATACACCCAGTTCTGCAAGAATAAACAGTACGAGAAGTATATGATTAGCTACAGGCATAGATGCTTCAACGCCTGTCATCATCATTACATATAATGCAATTATCCCAATATATGCCGGAACTTCAAGTGCGTTAATCCTGTCTGTATGTATTCCACATGCTTTCGATAATTCATAGTATGCGATAAGCGATGCTGCAAGGAGTGCTATTCCCAGAACATATCCTCCGGCAAGCATTGTACCTATCAGTACGACAGCTACCGCTATTCCACTAATTACTCTAGTCTTCATATTATCCCTCTTGGACTGTTAATCTATTCTTCCTTAAGCCCACCATACTTACGGTTACGGCCATTATATGCCTCTATCGCCTTAACAAGCTCTTCCCTGTTAAAGTCAGGCCACGGAACATCACATGCGTAGAACTCCGTATAAGCTATCTGCCACAGCAGGAAGTTCGATACTCTGAGTTCTCCGCAGGTTCTGATCAGCAGATCAGGATCCGGTAGTTCTCCAGTATCCAGACATGAATTAATCATATCCTCTGTAATATCATCAGCACTAATCTCGCCTGCTGCAACCTTTCCACTAATCGCCTTAACAGCTCTGCGTATCTCATCACGTCCGCCATAATTGATTGCTATCTGGAAGTTGAGTCCAGTATTAGCAGCTGTTGCCTCTTCAAGATCGGCAATTGATTCCTGGAGATCTGCATCAAGCCTTGTCTTATCACCAATAACCCTTACGCGCATATTATTCTTGTTGGCACGCTTCTTGGCGCCTTCCATATAATTACGCAGCAGCTTCATAAGTGCCTTGACTTCATCATCAGGTCTGTTCCAGTTCTCTGTGGAAAAAGCATACACTGTAAAGTACTTAATCCCCATATTCCATGTAATCTCACACATATCTTCAACGACCTTGGCTCCCTGGACATGTCCAGCATTCCTTGGAAGTCCCTTGGCCTTTGCCCATCTGCCATTACCATCTAATATTATCGCAACGTGCTGTGGTATCTCCATACTGTCCTCCAACTTAATTATAAAGGGGCTTGCCAAGCAAGCCCCTCATTATCATCTTAATCACTAGACTGTCATAATCTCCTTAGACTTTGCGTCAATAGCTTCATCAATATCCTTGATAAACTTATCTGTAAGCTTCTGAAGCTGATCCTCAAGATCCTTGATCTCGTCCTCACTAACTTCGTCCTTACCCATCTTCTTAAGCTGGTCGTTACCATCTCTTCTGACGTTACGGATTGCAACCTTGGCATCCTCACCCTTCTTCTTAACATCCTTAGAGAGTTCCTTACGACGCTCCTCTGTAAGCTCTGGGAATACAAGTCTGATTACAGAGCCATCATTAGATGGTGTAATACCAATATCAGAAGTCATTATCGCCTTCTCAATCTCCTTGATAAGAGTCTTCTCCCAAGGAGCTATCTGAATCATACGTGGCTCCGGAACTGATACGTTACCAACCTGCTGAATAGGAGTTGGTGTTCCGTAGTAATCAACCTTAACCTTATCTAATACATGTGGATTAGCTCTTCCAGCTCTGATTGTCTGATAATCGCTAATAAGAAAGTCATATGCCTTCTGCATCTTCTCATTATATGTCTCTAATCTTGCGTCCATCTCTTCCTCCTGACGTTCGGTTATCTCTATACTAATACCTTGGTTCCATTGAACTTGCCATTCATCGCATTAACGATACTGTTCTCTTCATTAAGTCCAAATACCCACATTGGCATCTTATTATCTCTTGCCATTATGGATGCTGTCATATCAACCACCTGAAGATTCTTGGCAATAACTTCATCTATACTTACTTCGTCATACTTCTTCGCATTAGGATTGGTACGAGGATCATCATCATATACTGCATCTACAGCCTTGGCAAGAAGAATAACATCTGCTTCAACTTCAATTGCTCTTAGCATAACTCCTGTATCTGTAGAGAAGTAAGGATGTCCTGTTCCTCCCGCAAAGAATACAACATGACCTGCTGCAAAGTACTTATTAGCTCTGTCCTTGGAGAAGAGCTTGGTAAAAGAACCGCATTCAAAAGGTGTAAGTATGTTAGTCATCATACCCTCACCTCTGAACATCTCAGATACATAAATCGCATTCATAATAGTAGCAAGCATTCCTATCTGGTCAGACTTGGTACGATCAACGGTGTCATTCTGTCTTCCTCTCCAGAAATTACCTCCACCAATAACGATGCCTACCTGAATGCCATCATCAACAAGCTGCTTAACCTGCCTGGCTACTCCTATTATTGTAGCGTCATCAAATCCTGTATGCTTATCACCTGCGAGTGCTTCCCCGCTAAGCTTGAGTAATATTCTCTTCATTGCAGTCTCCTGTTAATATTAGTCTCTAAAGAAGTTAGATGGGCTTACATCTGCGTAGCACTGTGAGCACATACCCTCTACAGCCGCACCATTGTTAATCTGTACAGCCTTAGACTTAATATTACCCATTACAATTGCTGTAGCATCAAGTATTACAGGGCCATGAACATCGATATCTCCCTTAACAGCTCCTGCTATAACAGCACTTGTTGCGTAGATGTTACCACGAATAACTGTATTCTGGCCAACCTTAACGCTTCCAGAGCTTGTAACATCTCCAGTAATTCTGGCATCCTGTGCAAATATCTCAGCCGCCTCAGAATTACCAACAATATTACCTGTAACATTAAGCTTGCCATTAACCCTGATGTTACCATTAACAGCTCCAATGAGATCTAACGAACCGCTAGAAACAACGTCACCATTAACTGTCATCATCTTAGTGATTGTAGCAATCTCATCACTTACAAAGGTATCATCAGATACTACAGGCTCTTCTACAACTACTGTACTTACAGGTGGAATGACTGGAGCCGCTACGTAGTCCATTGCTGCCTTATCCATCTCTTCAGAAGCTGCAATCATATCTGTAACGTCTTCTACATGTTCGATGCCTAAAGACTCTTCAGCTGCGGCAAAGAGTGCATCCTCATCTACAGTCTCCTCAGCCTTAACTTCAACAGTCTCTTCCTCAGGAACGAGCTCATTAACTGCCTGTGATAAATCTTCCTTCAGTTCTTGAAAAAATCCCATTGTTCTTCCTCCATTATTAATTAACACTTCTGTGTTGAATCACTTCTGTATCATCCGAAATCGGCAATATCTGTGTATCATCCATAGCCAGAATCTTCTCTATAACAAGAGGCAGAGCCTCTACTGTGGAACGCTTTGCGCCCGAATCATGGAAAAGTATTACTGCCGAATCAAACTTTCCAACATTGTTAATACAGTTCGATACTATCCTGTCTCTTGACAGTGCCGGATTGGTTGCATCACCACTGGAAACATTCCAGTCATAATATGTGATACCCTGCTCTGTAAGATACTCGCACAGTTCACCCATATCCACGCGACTAACTGTATTACTACTTCCACCAGGGAATCTGTATATTGTAGGAGCGATTCCCGTCGTCTTCTCAATATAGTCCCGAAGCTTCTGAAAGTCTCTTATAAAATCTTCTCTGCTCTTATATATATCGCTATAGACATGGCTATAGGAATGAACTCCTATTGTATGACCTCTGTCTACAATCGCCCGATATCTCTCAGGGTTGGTATCCGCCTCTTCTCCAGTCACGAAAAATGTAGCCTTAACACCATACTCATCAAGTATATTAAGAATCTGCTCAGTATACGCACTTGGACCATCATCAAATGTCAGATAAACCTTACGAACATAAAGCTCCGGTTCATCAACGACATCTTCTGTCTCAGTTATATTGTCCTCGCTGCTCTCAATGATTGGTATATACGAATCGCGTAAGTCTAATTCGCCCTTCATCTGAGCTGTCAGTTCTATCTGAGCCTCATACTGTGCTGTCATCTCTTTAAGCTGATTCTCAGTGATATGAAGCCTGCATCCAAGCCATATGCTGAGTGCTGTAGGAATAGTGATAAGCAGGAAGAAAGTGACAATTATCATTATCTTGAGACGCTTAACCCTGCGCTTACGGCGAGCCAACTTAAGACTGTCATCCAAATCTCTATCCTCTTTTCTTCATATCGTATTATTCCAACGATAATTATAACTTTTGCTCGACCTATTTGCAACTAAGAATTATAATAGTAGATGCGAAATATTAGAACTATTCTTTAAGTTAAGGAGACAACCTTTATGAAGCTTAATTACAAGAGAACCTTTACGGTCGGTCTTGCATTCATGTCAATTTGCGCTTTCTGGCAATTATATGACAATATAATCCCTCTCATACTTAAAAATACTTTTGATATGCCTGATTCAATAGCAGGCGTCATAATGGCCTTAGACAATGTGATTGCACTTTTCCTGCTACCATTGCTCGGTGCAATGTCCGACAGGACCAACACACGTATAGGCCGTCGAATGCCTTACATTCTTGTCGGAACTATCCTGTCTGTTGCTCTTATGACACTCATTCCGATGCTTGACAATATGTATTACGATAATCCTAGTTCAAGAACGATGGTATTCTTCATAATCACACTTGGACTTCTGTTAATATCAATGGCGCTCTATAGATCGCCTGCTGTTGCTCTTATGCCGGATGTAACACCTAAGCCACTTAGAAGCAAGGGTAATGCCATTATCAATCTCATGGGGGCTCTTGGTGGAATAATATATCTTATCATCTCCACTCTGATGTTTAGCAAGATTCCGGAACACAATGATTACTCTGGCGTGTTTATGATTATATCTATAATTATGGCAGCCTCAGTCGGTATCCTTTTCCTGTTCATTAATGAGCCGAAATGCGCCGCAGAAGTTATTGAATACGAGGCAGCTCATCCAGAAGAACAGCTGGAGGTTACAGATGATACCACAGGCAAGAGTTATCTTCCATCTGATGTTAAGCGAAGCCTGTTCTTCATACTGATGTCCATTGCACTTTGGTACGCGGGATATAATGCTGTTACTACAGCGTTCTCCAAGTTTGCTACAATTACCTGGGGGATGTCGTTAGGATCAGCCAATACCTGCCTGACAGTTGCTACAGCCGTTGCTATTATCTCATATATTCCAATTGGCGAGGTTGCATCCAGAGTTGGTCGCAAGAAGTGTATTGTATTCGGAGTTATCCTGCTTACACTATGCTTCTTCACAGGCTATGTGCTCAACACACTGCTCCACGGATACTCACCTGTTCTGCTTGTTGTATTCTCACTAATCGGAGTTGCCTGGGCGACAATCAATGTCAACTCTCTTCCAATGGTAGTTGAGATGTGTAAGGATTCTGATATTGGCAGATATACCGGCTACTACTATACCTTCTCTATGGCAGCGCAGATTATCACACCAATTCTTTCCGGAATACTTCTTCAGTATGTTGGATACTGGACGCTCTTCCCATATGGTGCATTCTTTACTTTCCTGTCACTAATCACAATGATGCAGGTAAGACATGGTGACAGCAAGCCAGTTCTCCCAAAGAGTCGACTTGAGATGCTTGATATAGATGACTAGTCACGACCGGAAGGATAGGATTCAATGAAACTGCTTATTATTCTGCTTATATTACTGGTAATATTAATACTGCTTCCATTATCACTTATTGCCCCGGGTCCAGAGCGTGACTACTCCGCATGGAAGGGCCTGATGATAGCCCACAGGGGTCTGCATGATGAGAATATTCCAGAGAATTCAATGGCTGCATTCAGGAATGCGGTCGCATCAGGCTACGGTGTCGAACTTGATGTTCAGTATACTCTTGATGGTAAGCTGGTTGTCTTCCACGATCCTGACCTCAATAGAATGTGTGGCACTGATAAGAAGGTCAGAGACTGTTCGCTTGAAGAATTGCAGAGTTACAGGCTTAAGAACACCTCTGAGACAATTCCACTTTTCTCGGAAGTGCTTAAGGAGCTTGGAAATGTCCCCCTTGTATGTGAGATTAAGAATCATAGTGGCAATATCAACAGCGCAATCTGCGAGGACACATACAATCTTATCAGGGATTACAAGGGCATGTACTGCATAGAGTCTTTCAGCCCCTTTCTCGTAAAGTGGTTTAAGGACAATCATCCCGAGATTATTCGTGGGCAGTTGAGTTGTGATATGAAGAAAGAGAAAATGTCAGCAGCATTCAGGATTGCCATGACTCATCTTCTGGTGAATGCAATCTCAAGACCTGACTTCATAGCCTACAGACATCATGATGTCGATAAGTTAGGATTCAGGATATGCAGCAGACTGTTTCATCCACTCCTCTTTGCCTGGACAGCCCGTGGCGATGCAGAACAGGTACATGCGTGGAAGTACTTTGATTCGGTCATTTTTGAGATTAATGAAGATAATAATCCTACAGAATAGAAAGACCTGTTTGGACTTCTCCAAACAGGTCTCTTTCTTACTTAATGAAGACTCTCTTATTGAGAGGGGTTGTATTACGTATATCAAGCCTATCAATACTCCTGATATACAGTTCAAACTTGGAATATCCATACTCCTTTGGATTGAAATCAGGGAACTCATTCTTAATCTCCGAACTAAGTGAACCAAGATTGATTCCCTTGGCACCATAAGATGCTACCATCTCAATGATTCTGTTCTCAAGATTAGCCTCTGTTCCCGGCTCATTAAGTGATACATTGATTGATGTACCAATATGCTCCATAGATATGAAGTCAAACTTCTTAAGGAAGATTGAGAACTTGGAATATCCATAGTTTCTTGTATCAAAGTCAGGATATCTCTTCTGAAGTCTGCTTCCTAACTCTCCCATATCAATAACATTGGTCTCGTTGCTGTTCTCAAGGATAATGTCCTTAAGCGATGCTGCTATCTTCTCAATAGGAGTAATTGATGTCTCTGAATCCTTGTCTTCCTTCTTAGGCTTGCTGTCCTTGCCACTTCCCGACTTGGCATCTGTTCCCTTATCCTTACTCTTAGCAGGTGACTTATCATCCTTGTCATCATCATCATCAATAATTCTGTCAAGGAACTTGAACTCATTGCAGGCTGCACAGAAAGGCTTAGGTGTCTTGGACTCACCAAGGCCAATAACTGTCTTGCCAGCTTCTCTTAATCTGGCAGCAAGTCTTGTAAAATCGCTGTCAGATGAGCATAATGCAAATCCATCAACTTCGCCACCATACAATATATCCATTGCATCAATAATCATTGCCGAGTCTGTCGCATTCTTGCCATATGTATAGCTGTACTGCTGAACTGGTGTAAGGGAGTTCTTGAGAAGGACCTTCTTCCATGAAGATGCTCCATTACCTGTCCAGTCACAATATATACGCTTATAAGTAATGATACCCTTATTGGATATCTCATTAAGTATACTGTTAATATACTTTGGTGCAATATTGTCGGCGTCTATCAATATTGCAAATCTCTTCTCGTCTGCCATATTACCTCCATCTGCTCAATCTATGAATTCTTAAGGTACTCGAGATATTCTGTGTCAACATCCCCGCGCATTCTGTTAAGTTCGTCTCTCTCAACTTCTTCCTCTACCTTGCGCAATGCTTCAGGCAGTCCCTTAAGTGCAGCAAATGGCATGAACTGCCTGGCTCTGTCGGCAATATCCATGGGCTTTCTCTTATTCTGTTCCACTTCTGTGCCCTCCAATCTGTGTATTGCGCTCCATAGTCGTAGCATTCTCCTCAAGATTCATCCCCTTGAGTACAGCGTTCTTACCAAATCTGTCCTTAATATTAATGACTGCTTCCTGTACCTTACGATTCTTCATAAGATTCTCTGTATCTGTAAAGAGATTGTACTGATGGTACTCTTCCATGGTCACATTGTTACATGTAATACTTACTCTTCGTATTGCATATCTGGGATTAACAATTCTGTCATAGAGCCTCGTTATCTCAGGTATCAGCACAACATCTGCATTGGTCGCATCCAATAGTGTTGCGCTGCCATGCGCTGGCGTCATATCAAGTCTGTTAGAATAGCCTATATGTAACGTAACAGATGAGGTTACAAGCCCCTTCTCAACCATATCAAGGCACATGAGATCCATCATCTCCTTAACAATAAGCCTGCCATCATCATATCCGTAATCATGCGCAAGCACCTGTCCACTTGACAGGCAGTTCGTCTGAGACTTGTAATTCTTGATATCCTTCATGGTAACAGGCTCACGCCCCCATGCATGGTCTATCAGGAGTTCTGCATCTATTCCGAACATCTTGTATAGCGCATCCTCTGGCGCATGCGCCAGATCTTCCATTGTAAGTATACCCATACTTGCCAGTCTCCTGGCAGTACCGTGCCCTACACGCCAGAAATCAGTTAATGGCGTATGTCTCCATAGTGTCTTCTTATACGAATCCTCATCAAGCTCACCGATAAAATCCGGTGAGTGCTTGGCTGATATATCCAGCGCAATCTTGGTAAGGTACATATTAGTTCCAATGCCGCATGTGGCACGCACTCCAAGTTCACTATAGATGTCTCCAATAATCTTCTGACCAAGTTCCCTTGCAGTCATCCCATACATATCCAGGTACTCTGTAACATCCATGAACGCCTCATCAATGGAATATACATGTATGTCATCCTTAGATATATATCTGAGATAGATTCCATATATCCTGGCCGCATAATCGATATATAACTGCATTCTCGGCGTTGCCATTATATAATCTATGCCGTCTGGAATCTCAAATACCCTGCACCTGTTATGAATTCCAAGAGCCTTCATAGCAGGCGTAATTGCAAGACAGATGGTCTTTTCAGTTCTTGTAGGGTCTGCAACGACAAGTCTCGTAGTCATAGGATCAAGTCCCCTCTCTACGCACTCAACAGATGCATAGAATGACTTGAGGTCGATGCATATATACATTCTCCTGTTCATCTCTCTATTATACATTCAAACCTCTAATTAGTCATTATAAAGAAAAAGGGGATGTGGCCATACGACCACACCCCTCATTATGCTTATGTTAAACTTATCAGTCCTTAACCTTATCTCCAAGATGCCAGATATCTCTGTCATACTCCGCGATAGTTCTGTCTGAAGAGAAGAATCCAGCCTTGGCAATATTGACAACCATCATCTTCTGCCACTTTGTACGATCCTCATAATCTGCAAACATCTGATCCTTGACCTTAATATAATCCTCAAGATCAAGAAGTGTCATGAACCAGTCCTTATTGATAAGTTCCTTGTAAAGTCTCTCAAGATTCTCCTTATGTCCAACCTTAAGTACCTGATCACTTATAATAAAGTCAACGGCTTCCTTAATAACAGCACTCTTCTTGTAGAAGTCCTTTGATACATAATCTGCCTTCTCGTAATGCTTAATAACAGTATCTGACTTCTCACCGAAGATGTAGATATTATCATCACCTACAAGCTCGTGAATCTCGACATTGGCACCATCACTTGTACCAAGTGTAACTGCTCCGTTAAGCATAAGCTTCATATTACCAGTTCCAGATGCCTCCTTGGAAGCAAGAGATATCTGCTCTGAGATATCAGCTGCAGGAACAAGCTTCTCAGCATAGCTAACATTGTAGTTCTCAACCATTACAACCTTCATATATGGACTTACATCCGGATCATTAGCAACAATCTCCTGAAGGCAGAGTAAAAGATGAATTATATCCTGTGCAATAACATATGCAGGAGCTGCCTTGGCACCAAATATGAATGTAATTGGTGTGCTTGGCTTCTTACCTCCCTTAATCTCTAAGTACTTGTGAATGATATAAAGAGCATTCATCTGCTGACGCTTGTACTCATGAAGTCTCTTAATCTGAATATCAAAGATTGAACCCGGATCAATATCAACACCTTCGTGCTCCTTAATATACTCAGCAAGTTCCTTCTTTTTGCTATCCTTAATTGTCTGAAGATCTTCTAAGAAATCCTCATCGTCCTTGAACTTAAGAAGCTTCTCAAGTTCAAATGCATCCTTACGATAGCCAGTTCCAATTGTCTCAGAGATAAGTCTGTCAAGATCTCTGTTACATGACATAAGCCATCTACGGAATGTAATACCATTAGTCTTATTGTTGAACTTCTCAGGATATATCTTGTAGAAGTTATTAAGCTCTGTATCCTTAAGAATCTCTGTATGTATAGCTGCTACACCATTGATTGAATATCCATAATGAATATCCATATGTGCCATATGCACTCTCTCATCCTCATCAATGATATATACGCTCTCGTCATCGTACTTCGCACGAACTCTCTTATCAAGTTCCTTAATAATTGGTACGAGCTGTGGCACAACCTTCTCAAGATACTTCATTGGCCACTTCTCAAGTGCCTCTGCAAGGATTGTATGATTAGTATATGCACAAGTCTTGCTTACTACCTCAATAGCCTCATCCATTGTAAATGCCTTGTCGTCAACAAGGATTCTGATAAGCTCAGGAATAACCATTGATGGATGTGTATCGTTGATCTGGATTGCTGCATGCTCATCCATGTGTCTTAAATCATAATGACGCTCCTTCATCTCCCAGAGAATAAGCTGAGCAGCATTACTTACCATGAAGTACTCCTGGTATATTCTAAGCAGGTTACCTGCCTCATCCGAATCGTCTGGATAGAGGAAAAGTGTAAGATTCTTAGTTATATCTTCCTTGTCGAAGTCGATACCCTTCTTAACAATCGACTCATCAACACTCTCGATATCAAAAAGATGAAGCTTATTAACTCCGTTATCATATCCAATAACATCAATGTCATAAAGTCTTGATGTAACTTTAGCATCACCAAACTTTACTTCAAAGCTTAAGTCAGTCTTGTTAAGCCAGCTATGATTCTCAATCCACTCATTCTTATTAGCGCACTGAATCTTGTCATTGAACTCCTGCTTGAAAAGTCCAAGATGGTAATTAAGTCCGATACCATCACCAGGCATTCCAAGAGTTGCAATTGAATCAAGGAAGCATGCTGCAAGTCTTCCAAGACCACCATTACCAAGAGATGGTTCTGGCTCTGCCTCTTCTATTGCACTTATGTCCTTACCATACTTTGCAAGCACATCCTTAACCTTGTCATACATTCCAAGATTAATAAGATTATTAGAAAGAAGACGACCAATCAGGAACTCAGCCGAAATATAATATATCTTCTTACTTCCTGCAATCTGTGTTGTTGACTTAGTAAGTCCCTTAACAAGTTCAAGTACGCACATGTATACTTCCTTGTCGTTAAGGTCCTTAAGTTCCTTGCTAAAGAGTTCCTTAGCAAGACTTACAAGTTCATCCTCAAGATGATCTTCTATAATATTTCTCTGTAATGTAGCCTGTAATGCCATAATATCCTCCTTAAAGGTTAATTAATCTTAGCAGCCTCAAACTCATCGATGATACTCTTATCTGGCTCCTTAGTAAGAAGACTTACTACAATAATGAAGATAAGTGATACGATGAACGCTGGAAGTAACTCATAGATTGAGAATACTCCGCCAAGTGGCTTAACTGCGAACTTCCAGATGAATACCATTGCACCACCTGAAACCATACCTGCAAGAGCACCTGCAAAGTTAGTTCTCTTCCAGAACAGTGCGCAAAGAACAAGTGCACCAAAGGCGCCGCCGAAGCCAGCCCATGCAAATGATACAATTCTAAATACTGATGAATCAGGATTAAGCGCAAAGAATACTCCACAAAGACTGATTATTATGATTGAAATTCTCGCAATGAGAAGAGCCTTCTTCTCATCAAGCTTCTTTCCAAGGAACTCTCCGATAATATTCTCTGATACAGAAGAAGCTGCTGCAAGAAGCTGTGAATCAGCTGTTGACATTGTTGCTGCAAGAACACCTGCAAGAATTACACCTGCAAGAAGTGCTGTTGCAACACCGTGCTCTGCAATAAGACCCGCCATGCGAACCATAACAGTCTCTGCTGCAGATGCATCACTAAGATACTCAAGTGCTCCGGCATTAGTTACTCCAAGTCCAACAAGACCAATTATAATAGCAATACCCATTGCTACGAATACCCATACAGAAGCAACTCTTCTTGATAAAGTAAGCTTCTTCTCATCTTCAATTGCCATGAATCTAAGAAGAATATGAGGCATACCGAAGTATCCAAGTCCCCATGCCATTGTTGATACGATTGCAATAACTCCACCATAACTTACTGCTGTTCCAGTTGCTGGATCATAGCCCATTGTAAGGCTGATGTGACCTGGCAGTGCCTTGGCATTCTCAATTACAACTCCCCAGCCACCTGCTACGCTAAGTCCATAGCCAAGAACAACTGCAAGGGCAAGCGTCATAACACAGCTCTGGATAAAGTCTGTTGTTGATACAGCTCTGAATCCACCAAGGATTGTATAAGATATAATAATTGCTGCTGATACAAGCATCGCAACTGTATAATCAACACCAAATAAGCTGTTGAAAAGCTTACCACATGCAGCAAATCCTGATGCTGTATATG
Source organism: Lachnospiraceae bacterium (assembly GCA_045641365.1). Taxonomy (GTDB): domain Bacteria; phylum Bacillota; class Clostridia; order Lachnospirales; family Lachnospiraceae; genus Colinaster. The sequence goes on along the minus strand of JAZUGT010000066.1, from coordinate 19,111 downwards.
GAACGAAGAAAATGATAATAACTACAGCTGCAATCGCGCTTAAGATATTCTTCTCATCATGGAATCTCTTTGAGAAGAACTGTGGTACTGTAAATGCACCAAGGTTACTTGAATATCTACGAAGTCTTCTTGAGACAAGCAGCCAGTTGAAGTATGTTCCAATACCAAGTCCAAGTGCTGTCCAGAATGGCTCACAGATACCTGAAAAATACGCAAGTCCAGGAAGTCCCATAAGAAGCCATGATGACATATCAGATGCTTCTGCAGACATCGCTGTTACAAGTGGTCCCATCTTACGACCGCCAAGATAGAAGTCTGTTGAGTCTCCGTTTTCCTTGCTGAAAATGAATCCGATTGCAAGCATAATAAGCAGATATGCTACTATTGCTGCAAAAATACAAAAGTTGATTGTGTTCATAATTCTCTCCCTCTCTAGAATCTACTGTTCCAACTTCACCGCTGTATACTGATCATCATCCTGACTGCGGACGATGTTCTTGATCTCTGAATCGTCTCTTGATGCTGATATAATATATCCTGCATCAAGGTCTACATCTATTGTTCCGTCTGTATGCTTAACTATATCCCTGAAGCAGACTACTGCCTCAGCTGGTACAGTCTCACCTCTTGCCTGTGACACAGCAGTGTCATATGCAATCTTGACGTCATTGACATGAGTTCCATTCTCCCCCATATGATCTTCACTTATGCAGCTGAAATATGAAGAAATATATACTGGTGTCCTCCAGCTGAAGGTATACTGTCCACCCTCTGTGTCGTAAAAAATGCCCGCATCACAGAATATTCTAAGTCCGAACTCATTGGCATCCCCGGACGAACTACCGAACAATGTTGTTCCCTTAAGCTTCATCTCGTCAAGGAGCTCCTGTGGAAGATCAGCCGGATCTGTAATATACTCATCAACACCCTGTACCTCGAAATCCTTGGTAATGGTATTGGTTCCTGTCTCAAGCACAAAGGCATTCGTACGAAGAGTCTCTGGATCAAATGAAGCCTCAACAGTAACTGAATCGCCAATTCTATAGAATTCCTTATCTCCAACAATGCTGTACTGTGCCGAAGCCATAAGTTCATTCTCGCTATTATTCACGATGCTAACTGTAACAAGTGGTGACACGCCTTCAAACTTAACGTCGATGCCGTCAAATATCTGATCCTTTGTAAGTGGAGTTCCTTCTGGAAGATCACTTACCTTAATCTTCTCTGACTTACTCTTAACACGAAGCTTAAGTCCCTTCGCCATCTCCTTATCGTAGCTGTATGTAAGCTTAATAACATCTCCATTGGCAATGTCTTCAGTCTTGTCGAAAGCAACTCCAACCGTAGTAAAGAAACCTTCATAACCCTCTACTGGCTCAATAACAGCCTCTATCGAACCGTGTCCATCGTAACCGCTAAGACTAACCTTAGTCTGGTCTGAAATATTAATCCTTGTATACTTAGCAAAAGCAAGCGCGTAAATAAGAGCGATTATACCAACCACTACAAGACACAGACCGGCAATCTCAAAGCCCACCTGAATCGTACGCAGCTTCTTGTTCATCCTTCTTCTGCTACTATGCTTAATAACTCTTTTATTCTCAAAAGTACCCATTTCTCACCTATTACTCCATTTTACAAACAAACTTTATGCTAACAGAGAACAAACCAAGCGTCAAGGCTTGGTTTGTGATAATTCTGTGTATTATTGCACTAATATTAGTAAGAATTGCACATAATAATCCATAGTCAGGTCAGGTACAATCACTTCTTAATATTCATAATCTCATCAATCGAATCGATGCAGGCGAACCTGAGTCCATCCCTCTCGAGTGCCGATACACCTCTTATTGTTGTTCCATTTGGTGAGCATACTGCGTCCTTAAGTGCTGCCGGATGTGAACCACTCTCAAGCTGAAGCTTGGCACTTCCAAGCATTGTCTGACTGACAAGCTTATATGCAAGAGTTCTTGGGATACCATACTTAACTGCCGCATCAGCATAAGCTTCCATTATAAGATCCATGAATGCCGGACCGCATCCCGATACAGCACCACCTATTCCCATAAGCTCTGTAGGCAGTTCCTCAACCAGGCCAAGCTGACCAAACAGATCTATAAGCTCCGCTCTCTCATCATCTCTAAGCGAATTCTTTCTCTCAAACAGAAGTACACCCTCTCCTACCATAGCTGGTGTATTAGGCATAATGCACTGTATACGTGCGCTGTCTCCGACTTCTGCCTCGAAGGTATCATATACCCATCCTGCTGCCACTGATACAATGGCCTTACCCACTATATCATCCTTAATCTCGGTAAGAACGTCCTTAATCTGATATGGCTTGCAGGCGATTATAATAACGTCAACACTCTGTACAAGCGCCTTAGGTGTTGGTGCTGGAACAAAACCAATCTTGCCAGCGTTCGCCTTGAGCTTATCCTGATGTGGCGCGTATGCATATACATCAGCTCCGTCTATTTTGTCGCTATATATGAATCCTGCAGCAATGGCCTGTGCCATATTGCCCATACCAATAAATCCTATCTTCATAACTTCCTCCTATACTAATTCAACTATAATTATCTACTGTTGTCATAAAGCAAAGCATAACACCAGATACTTAGCTAATAAACTGGAATGCACAGAAGAGTGCATATATAAATAGAAGAATTATTCCCTGAATCCTGCTTAACTTGCCTCTTATAAGAGATGGAACCGTAAGTATAAGCATTACTGCAAGCATTACCGGCATATCAACAATAAGTGAGGCATTCCTTCCTGCTATTGTCTTCTCAAGAGGTATTGAGAATGGCGCAATCGTAATCGAGATACCGCTTACAAGTACAAGATTGAAGAGATTCGCACCAATTACATTACCAAGTGAAAGAGCGCCATGTCCCTTAGCAAGGGATGTTACAGCAGTCACAAGCTCTGGAAGAGATGTTCCAAGCGCCACGAATGTAAGTGCTATAACTGAATCCGGAACACCCATCGCTGCTGCAATGATTGTACCATTATCAACTAAAAGGTTGGCTCCTACTGTAATGAGCGCTGCACCAATTATAAGTAGAAGGATATCCTTCCACATTGGCGACTGCTCATCCGCAGCAGCACCTTCCACTGGTGCCGGTTCCCTGGTCGTAACAGCCTGACGAATAGTCAGAACCATATATACTATAAATAATGTAAGAAGAGCAATTCCAATTGGGCGCGAGAAGTACTGAGTTGTATATGCAACCACCACATACATTGCTGCTGCCACAAAGAAGAAGATTACCGGAGTCTTAAGACTCTTTCGCTCCACTGGTGCCGGTAAAACAGCAATTGTAATAGCAGCAACAAGAGCGGTATTACATATTATGGAACCAATTGCATTACCATATGCCATATCGCCTATGCCCTTGGCTGCTGAGGTTGCCGATACCATAACCTCTGGAAGTGTTGTTCCGATTGATACAACTGTTGCACCTATTAGTAACTCTGGTACATGAAATCTCTCTGCGATTCCTGTGGAACCATCTACGAACCAGTCGCCGCCCTTAATAAGCAGCACCAGTCCAAGTACGAATAATAAAACTGGAATAATCATTGTTGCCTCCTGATCTAATCGTATATAACTATACCTTACTGCTAACAACTATAGATGAGATAACTCTCACCCTGCCATTATCTATAAGATTAACCACATCCTTAAGATTGCCTGCACTTACTGTTCCAGCATTCTGGTATACATTGTGTGCAGTAAATCTGTTCCCATTACCTGTAATACATATTGTGTGAACACCTCTTGCCAGATTATCTCTATCATTATAATAAGTAATAACGAGAGCATCTCCTGGCCTTATATCATCCACAAATCCATACCAGAGCCTGGCCTTATATCCTCTCCTCATAAGCACGTCGCGAATAGCTCCAGGACTACATCCAAACCGGCCCGAATGCATTATACCATCCAATTCAAACTCTGATATTAGCTTGGGCAGGACCTCTCTTCCAATTGTATATTCAGCCGCCAGAGCAACCAGTACATTGTAAGTTGCAATCACTTCACATCCTGAGTAGTCCATGGTTGACAGGCCAAGATTCATATCCTTCATGGCTGACTGATGTTCAATATAGTATGAATCTTCCCGGCTTCCTGCATAATGCCTCTCCCAGGAAGTTATATTGACAGTCTCATTCGCAATAACATATGCCCTTCCATGACCAGACAGTACACGCATGAACTGCATCATAGCCACAGTCACCCGATTACTGACATGTCTTGGTATGAATGACATTATTGGACTAAGAATTCTGGCATTCCAGATCATACAGCTTATCTCCTGATATATGGCATAGATTCCACGTCTGCGAATCACTTTTGTTCGTATAAATATAACACCAGAAGAGGCTGATTGGCAACTTAATTGCGTGCATTTTTTCAATATAAAAACCTCATATCCGAGATATTCCAAATAAAATGCGCTGATTGTTAAATTTATCTAAAATGCCTCTTTACTTTAATGTCAAAATGTTTTAGCATTCTAATAGTAAAAACTAATACACGAAAAGGAGTAAGAATATGAATTTATCACCACTTCAGAAGGCGAGATATGAGTATGTTCCAAAGCTTCCTGGAATGCTCAGAAACGGTATCTCAGAGATTTGTGTTAAGGAAGGCAAGGCAACAGCAAGTGTAGCTGATCAGGATAAGATTCAGGCACTTTTCCCTAATACATATGGTAAGCCAGAGATTACATTTGAGAAGGGTCAGAATACAGCAGCTTCTAAGAAGCAGGTTGTAGGTGTTATCCTTTCAGGTGGACAGGCTCCTGGTGGACACAACGTAATTACAGGTCTTTATGATGCTCTTAAGGCAACTAACAAGGACAACGTTCTCTATGGTTTCAAGGGTGGCCCAGACGGACTTCTTAAGGATGACTATGTAGAGTTCGACGATGCATTCATTGATGAATACAGAAATACAGGTGGTTTCGATATTATTGGTTCTGGTAGAACAAAGCTTGAGACTAAGGAGCAGTTCGCTATCGTAGCAGAGAATGCTAAGAAGAACGGCCTTACAGCTATCGTTATCATCGGTGGAGATGATTCCAACACTAACGCTGCTACTCTTGCAGAGTATATGGCAGCTGAAGGTACAGGCGTTCAGGTTATCGGATGTCCTAAGACAATCGACGGTGACCTTAAGAACGAGGATATCGAGGCTTCATTCGGTTTCGATACAGCAACTAAGACATATTCAGAGCTTATCGGTAACATCGAAAGAGATGCTAACTCAGCTAAGAAGTACTGGCATTTCGTTAAGGTTATGGGACGTAGCGCTTCTCACGTAGCACTTGAGTGTGCACTTGAGACACAGCCTAACATCTGCCTTATCGGTGAGGAAGTTGCAGCTAAGAAGATGTCACTTGCTCAGATTACTAATTACATTGCAGACTCTGTAGAGAAGAGAGCAGCTAACGGAGACAACTTCGGTGTTGCTATCATTCCAGAGGGTATCGTAGAGTTCGTTCCAGAGTTCTCTAAGCTTATCGCTGAGATCAACGAGCTTCTTGCTGGTAGCAAGACAGATGAGTTCAATGCACTTCCTAACTGGGATGCTAAGTACAACTTCATCAAGGCTGGTCTTACAGCAGAGTCATTCGCTGTATTTGATATCCTTCCACAGGGAATCCAGCAGCAGCTCTTCCTTGAGAGAGATCCACACGGTAACGTACAGGTATCTCTTATCGAGTCTGAGAAGCTCTTCTCTGAGATGGTTAAGAACGAGCTTGCTAACAGAAAGGCAGCTGGAACATACAAGGGTAAGTTCGGTGCTCAGCATCACTTCTTCGGTTATGAAGGAAGATGTGCATTCCCTTCTAACTTCGATGCAGATTACTGCTACTCTCTTGGTTACAATGCATTCATGCTTATCTCTTACGGCTATACAGGATACCTTTCAAAGGTTTCTAACATCTCTAAGCCAGCTGATGAGTGGGTTGCAGGTGGTATGCCAATCACAAAGATGATGAACATGGAGAGAAGAAATGGTGAAGACAAGCCGGTTATCAGAAAGGCTCTTGTAGAGCTCGATGGCAAGCCATTCAAGTTCTTCGAGGCTAACAGAGATAAGTGGGCTGTTGAGACATGCTTCACATATCCAGGAGCAATACAGTACTACGGTCCAACAGAAGTATGTGATCTTACAACAAGAACTCTCGCTCTTGAGAAGGGTTGATTTGGGGACGGTTCTTTTGTCACCAGGAGTGTCCCTCTGTTTAGGGACGGTTCTTTTGTCACATATATAGAATCATAAAACAGAGCGCTTTGGAATTCCAAAGCGCTCTTTCAATATGCCTTAATCAATATGCCTTAATAAGAATTAAGCCAGACAAATATTTCTTCTGCATACAATATGTAATTCTACCAGCTGCCATCTCTTGCCGGTGAAACGTATATCTCGACATAGTCAAAAATCCCCCTGTCATCAGCATAGACATAGACCTTTGCACTATTTAAGTCCTCGTATGAATCATCAAACTCCCACACAAACTGACTTCCATTATTCACATCTGCATAAAATGATAATTCCTTAGGCGTAGCCGGATATTCAAAACGCGGATTACCAAGTATTCTGGCAACATCCTGAATTGTCGACTCTCTGCTAAGTTCTGACGACAATACTGAAGGCTCTACATAATAAATACAGCCATTAAGAGCCGAATTACCAGGATGGACATAACAGAAGCTAAGCCAGGGTTTATCACTTATAGTATAGAGATTAACTGCTCCTGGTCCAATGCTGTGAACATGAGTTGTTGTCAGATATTGTGCATCTGCATAACCACTTCTATATAAGTCAATATATTCCGAATTTCTCATGAAGTCTGCAAGCCCCTGATTAATCCCTTGTATATCTTCAATCCTCTTAGGCGTTGCTACTTCCTGATTACGCTGGTTAATCAGTTCCTCTAGGCGGTCAACACTGGACTCTTCAGCCTGTTGACTATCATAGTCAGTGGATAGTATCTCCCCTTCTGAAGCCATCTGCAGGTCATCAACAGATATTATCGGTACTTCGGTATCGTCCTGTGCTTCCATAATGTCATATTCCTGCATACTGCTTAACAGTTCCTCTGGAATACCTGCGATACTTTCCGTTTCGTCCTGTGCTTCAGGTTCTGGCTGTACTGGCTCTCCACCTGTCCTGGCCACCATCCAGATTGCACCTATTGCAGTTAGTCCAAGTAGAACTGAAGCCACTGCCGGAACTATCCACAATGAACGCTTCTTAGTCTTATTACTGACTCCTGCGTTAACCTTAGCTTCGACCGAAGCCTTCCATCTCTCATTTTCAAGTCTTAGATTATCTTCAAATTCGCGCTGACTTCTTGCACGTTCCTCTTCTCGCTCCCGTTGCCTTCTGTTCTCTTCACTTAGGAATTCAATCTCTTCATCACGACGTCTGAGTTCTTCATCCTGCTGCCTTAAGATATCTTCCTGTCGTCTAAGTGCCTCATCACGAAGACTTATCTCTTCATCATAATGCTCCTTAATTCTAAGTAACATCGATCTAAGCTTCTGCTCACTCTGACTCTGGGCATATAACGCGTAGCTGTTGTTGATTCTCATGAGATTACCCTGAATCATCATAAGATATCTGCTATCATCACGGCTCTTGGCCTTTGCAATCTCTTCCCTGTACTCAGAATTCTCCGCAACCAGATTCTTGATAAGAGTCTCAAGTCCAATCTCTTTCTCCTTATATCTAAGAATCAGTCTCTCCTGCTCACTTGCAAGTTCCTCTTCTCTCTCGGACAAGCGACTCTCAATCTTCTTAATCTCATCTTCCTTATTCTGGATACTCTGCTCCAGTTCACGTATAAGTGACGCCGACTGGCTGTCCTTCTGCTTAAGTCTCTCGAGATTAAGCTTGGCCGTATTAAGTTCCTGTCTTGAAGCAACGAACTCCCTTGTAACCTGCGCCTTATAATTAGTGAACTCTTTCTTAATATCGTTGCGCTCTGAAATCAGCCTCTCTACTTCCTTCTTGGCTTCGCGATACATATCGCCTTTTCTCTCCAACTGATCCAGCACCTTATCATACTTATCTCTAAGCAGATCATACTCCTTTTGAAAGCTGACACTTATGTCATCCCTATCCTTCAGGGCCTTTTTGAGTTCTCTCTCGAGATCATCAATAGTATCATTCTGATCTCTGTTACTAGCAAGCATGGAGTCTTCGAGAACGCTCAGCTTATTGCGTAAATCGCCAATCTGAGCCTCCTTATCGTACAGGTTACGCTGGTATATTCCATAGCTTTCCTTAACCTGGCGCTCCAGCTTCTCTTTCTGTTCGAAGAGCTGTTCCCTGTCACCTGCCACTTCGTCATAATCAGACTTGGAATAATATTCTCCAACCTTTTGACCAAAGCGGTCAGTCAGGATATACATATCCCCTTCGCGTGTGATATTACACGCACTTTCTAACTTAAGCTTAGGAAAGGCCTCCTTAAACTTCGCAATCTGCTCCTCTGTCGATTCCTCTATATCTGGAATATCACCTATCATAGATGGATCAGCCTTAACCTTACTCCAATCAAAACTGTTGTAACTCAGGCTGGACTTCTGCCCCAGAAACTCTGTATAGAACCAGAAAAGAACATAAAACAGTTCCTCCAACAGTTCCTCATATTCCCTGTCTCTTCTGTGCACTCCTGCGGTGAAGAACGGATTATCGAATGAGTGCATGTACACTCTTGTTATCTCATTAATTCTCTTGAAATGATCCAGTTGTTCATGGCCATTAACTGCATGATGCATCAGGAGATAATTAGTTGTAGGATTCCAATAATACCCCACACCTTTTCTGCGGCCAACAAGCTTAAGAAGCTTATGTCTTGCAATGAAGTCACACAACTGTTCAAGGGCGAATCTCGCATATACCGCACAATAGATACGATTCACGTAGTACAGTCCTTCAGCCTTGCAGGCGAACTCATATATTTTCAGATATTCACTTGAAAGCGACTTAGCCTGGTAGTTATCCAGAAAATCAAAATTCGACATTTTTACCTCAAACCATCATTACCATAAATATACGATAAGCCCCTGGCATCCGCCGGGGCTTACTGCTTACACTCTACAGAATTGCCTTCTTAATAATCTTAAAGTTAACATTCCTGGTTCCACTGTAGTCACCAAGTCCTGTTATAGTAAGTCGTGCCTTCTTGCCCTGCTTGATATTATTGCCGTAGCCAGCAATATTATAAGATGACTTTGGCACAGTAACTGTTGTCTTACCAAGCTTGTATGTGATAGTAACAGCATCCTTAAGAGGACATATCTCGTTACCTGTATAGGTCTGATCTGCAACCTTAACAGTTGCCTTGGCGATATTGTAAGTATAATAGAAGTCAGCTGTAATTGTATCCGCACTATAGCTGCCCTTACCCTTAACTGACACTGTTATCTTCGCTCCTACTGGAATGATATCAGCCTTCTTAACAGTATCACCCGCATCTCTGAACACTGTTATTCTCTTCTTGTTAACAATCTGATTAACGTATGTCTCTTCAGCATATGTAAAGTTACAATACTCTGTTCTGGTAGCAACAAGACTCTCATAATCCTTACCAGCCTTAAGTGCCTTGCCTGTAAGAGAGTTCTTAACAGCCAGTCCTGGCTTGCAGATTCCTGCCTTATCCTGCCAATTAACATTGCCTGCAGTTATGCTTACCTGACTTGCGAAGTTGTAATTAGGAATATACTTAAATGAAATCTCCTTTGAGCCAGTATAATTCTTCGCCTCAACACCAGCAATCGTAGCAATAACTATTCTGTCACTATTAACATAATCAGCACCTGTAATCTCTGCGTCATTGTCTGCATATCGGTATGTCACAGTATACTGATTGCCGGCTGTAAGCTTATTACCTTCTGAATCTTTTACCACAAGATTGAGGCCATATACTCCCTTCTTGTTCATCACCTTAAGAATCTGGCTTGCATATGTCACAGTTGCATCACTAAGTGTTCTTCCGGTTATCTCAATCTCAGGATTCTCTGCATATGTTCCCTTATAATTGCCCTTACCTGTTATAGAAACAGTTGATACACTCTTTCTCTTGTCATATGCATACTTAACAGTAACATCCTTCGCAAGGTCGAGTGGCGTACCTATTCCGTCTATACTTACTCCACTAACAATCTGTGCTGCCTGATTCTTCTTAGAATATATTACCTGATATCCGTCCTTGCCTGGATTCTTATCAATATAATCTATATGAACCGAATCAGCTGCAACTGTAGCAAGATTAATAGGACTAATAGTAAATGTCTTATTAATAACACCATAGTACATGCCCATACCTGTCACAGTTACCATAGCCTTCTTAGAAGCATTAGTATTATTGCTGTATGTTACATAGTAGTGTGTTCCTTCTGTAAGCACTATCTTCTCAGTCTTTGGAAGGTATGTAACCTTAACAAGTGGCTCAATACTCGTATTAGCAAAAGTTGTTGTGAGATTTGCTGTATATGTATTGCCCTCGTCTACGGATAATTCTACAGAAACCTTATCGGCTGCAAGTCTCGTAGCAACATTACCTGCTCCCGCTTCTTCTGAAGCATTGACAATAGTGAATGTACGAACTATTGCTCCGACATAGTTACCCTTTCCTGTTATCTTCACTGTTGGAGCAATACTTACATTCCTGTTATTCACAGCGTCAAAAGCGGCCGCTTTTACATTATTAGTATATGCAACAGTATAGTCCACGTTCTCAGTTAAGAGTCTGTTACCGTAATAAACAGTCAGATTAGGAACCTTGATGGCTGCACCGGTCTGACGCATTACAAGTTCACTTCCAGAAGTCTGTTCTGCCTCCCATACCTTTCTGCAAAGCATGGTTGGATCTAACTTATCATAACAAGAAGCGACTACCCAGTAGCCTGATGGAATAGTTCCAACTAATGCCTTATCCTGCGCAGTTACATCTCCATCCGGATTCTCAACAGGCTTAATCGTATATGTATAACCTGCCACTGATGAAGTTGTTCCATCCTTGTATGCGATTGCCTTAATTGTAATATTATCTCCAGCATCACCCTCAAGCACAATTGCATCCTCATAGAGCATTGTTCCTGATGGATTGATTTCCTTTCCTGCATCCGATACAACTGGAGTACTTCCACCTATTGTGTAATATATAAGTGCGCCGTTCATCGATTCGCTGAGCTTGATTCTTGTTCCAGCAAAGACTTCGCCCGCAGCTGTATCTGCCTCTACTGCCGGAATAACAGCAGGTGATGTCTTCCAATAAGCTGTAAATGTTGAATCAGCAGCTAACAGTACCTTTTCATCATCTGTATGCTTCACGCCATCTTCGTCAAACCAGCCCACAAAGACTGATCCTGCCTTGGAAGGTACTGGCATTGCAATTGACTCAGGATTATCTCCATTCTCATCATAAGCAGTTATGTACCTGTCTCCACACGCTACATATCTAACTCTGTCACCTGCTGCAAGTGCACTACCGCCGTTAACATCGAAATCTATCTTGCGAATTGTTCCCTTCCACTGTGCGTAGAGGATAATAACATCGCCATCCTTTATTGCATCATAGTTGATATACCACGCACCATTATCGAGATATGCTGCTGTACCTGTGCCATCTGGCTTGGTATTCCATCCATTGAAGTTATACTCTCTTAATGCATATGAGCATGCTCTTAACTTACAAGGCTGGCCTGACTTACAGCCTGTAGAATTGGCCATAGTACCGCTACCGCCGTTGGCATTATACTTTATTGTATATGAATATGGTGTCCACATTGCATACAGCGTTATATCTTCATAGATTGTAACCTTGGATGCATTGGTTATCCTGTCACCCGAACCATCATCACTTGTATTCCATCCAGCAAACTTAAAGCCGTCCTTAACTGGAACTGGAAGACCTGTCTTAGCAGATGTATTGTCAATAGCATCTGCATATGTTGCATTATATGTAACTGTGTATACTGTCTTATCAAGCGGATTACCACCATTAACATCGAGTGTTACCCTGGATGATATTGCCTTCCACTTAGCCTCAAATGTAATCTCACCACTTTTACCGGCCGTTGAATATGATGACGAATCAAGCTTAACTCCGTCAACATACCAGCCAAGGAATGTGTATCCTTCCTTAACAGGAGTATCAAGGTAGATTACATCACCAGCTTCATAAGTCCTCTGACTGATATTGCAGCTACCACCATTAAGCTTATATGTAAGCCAGTTTGATATATAGTTAACTTTTACATTTATACCTTCATTATTATAATATCCTGCTTCCTTAAGAGTCTTATCTGTCGTAGAACCCTTTTTCAGATAAAAATTGATAAGTGGAGCTGGTGAACTGGCCGGTGAAAAGCAGCGTGGAGCATATTCTATACTAGCCAAATTATCACCAAAATACACTGATTTAAGATTTGAATTATTGGAAAAGTCCCATTCCGCCATCTCTTTTAAAGAATTAGGAAGCACAACCTCCTCCAACATACGGCAGCCTTCACCAACATATGGATCAAGCCTCACTACACCTTCTGGAATAATGAGCTTGGTAAAATCTGCATTATTACATCCTTGAAAATTCCACTTCCCTATCGTTTTAACATTATTGCCATCAAATATGACTCTCCTTGGTCCTTGATCTGGAGAGCAAATAGCTTTTTCTCCAATAAACGTAATCTGTGACGGAATATGTAGTTCAAAACTATCCAAAAATCCCGCATTATAGAACAAATTCTCTGGAATATATGTAAGTTTTTGACTAAACCTCACTTCTGAAAGTTTACAATCTTTAAAAATGCCACCTCCACATAAAATTCCTGACTTACATGCGTCAAACCGAAGAGTTTTAAGTGCTGAACAATTATAAAATGCATAACCACCTATTGATGTTACATTGGAAGGGATTACAACACTCTGTATCGAAGTACAACCCTCAAAGGCATTATCTCCAATTGCAGTAAGCGTATTAGGAAAAGTTACTGAGTCGATATTACTACAATTCTTGAAAGCCTTATTGCCAATGGTAGTCAGCTTGTTGCCAAGTATAACGCCACCAATTGATGCTTCAGGCAAATGATCTGCATCAAATGCACCCATTCCAATCTCAGTAACCGTATCAGGTATGTTTACCACAAGCCCACTAGAGAATGGAACATCGTGAAACATCCCATTGGGAATACAATTCATTCCGTCAGCAAGTACAAGCGAAGTAATAGTTCCACCGCCAGCGAAATATGTACCATCAGCGCCATTATAGGCATTCCTGCAAGAGTTTAACCCTAGTTTTGTAGACTCAACATCTATACCAGTAAGCGAAGGACAGTCATTAAATGCAGCTAATCCAATATATTCGACATTAGCAGGGATTACAATGTTTCTTATTCCTGTACCTCGAAATGAACTCTCACCTATAGTTTTAAGACTTGCAGGTAAAGTAATTCCTTCAAGACTTCCACAGCCTTCAAATGCAAATTCATCTATTGTATTAAGCGCACTTCCCTCTTCAAAGCTAATATACTTAATCCCTGAGCCTGCGAATGCACGCTTTCCAATTCTTGTTACCTGTTTGGGAATAACCAGCCTAAGATTCGCTGTATCAAATCCTGCACCCGAAAAAATGTAATCTGGAATTGAAGTGATTTTTGAAGAATTAAAAACAATCCTATTTATATTAGCATCATGAAATATACTTTGTTCACACTCAAAAACCGAGGCATTAATGGTTATACCAGTAAGCATTCTATCACTCGCAAATGCACCAGTCTTAATCTTTGTAACACTAGCAGGTATGGTAATATCTTCCAGTGCATAGCAATATGCAAATGCTGCAGCCCCTATCGTAGTAAGGCTGTTTGGTAATATAGCATTTTTCATACTACTACAACCATTGAATGCATTATCACCAATACTTAGTAGCTTACTACAACCTGACATATCAACGGATGTAATTGGTGCTCCATAAAAGGCTTTATCAGCAATCTTTGTAGTCTTTGCTGGCAACGTAATTGCCCCACCAGTTCCCTCATATCTAACAATGATCGTTCCTGACTTCGAGTCCCATACTAAGCCATCTGTATCTTTAAACTCTTCACCACACACTTCCATAGATTCCGACTCATCTTCTACTATGGTCTCTGTTGTCTGCTCTTGTTCTTCGATTGAAACTATACTGATAGCCTCTGAAACATCCTCCAGTGTTTCAGTAGCTGGTTCTTCCGTCTCTTCTGATACAGCTTCTTCTATATCTTCAACTAAAGTCTCTTCTAACCCAGACTCTAAGGTCTGCGCGATAATATCACTCTGGTCCAAGCTCTGTGACACTATACCCCCATCCACAGAAGCCGCCAAAACAGACATATCTGCCGACGACAGTACCATTGTTGCTGCGAGCACTGCGCTTAATACTCTCGCAATTACTCTCCTGTACATTCTCCCATCCCCTCACTTCTTAATAATTGTTATCTTAACGCTCTAAACCCATCAGGGTATAAAAAGCATAAATCGTCTTTAATATTTTACCCCAATTCCCTTCATCCATCAACTCACACACACACGCATATCGCGTCAAATATGAGACGCTTTCTACATCGTCCCAAGCACAATTCCCGTGATTATTATTGCTGCACACACAAGCTTATGACCTATATTCTTCTCCTTGAAGACAAATCTGCCAGCTATTATTGTCACTATACATCCAATCTGCTTAAGAAGTGTCATAACAGTCACCTGGCTCTCTGGCATACTGTTGGCGACAAAAAGCGCTCTGTCCGCTATTACAAACATTATGGACAGAAGCCACACCCACTTATTGGTAATCGTCTTCTTAATATCCACTCTGGTCTTCGAAGCCATCGCATATATAAGATAGAAGATACACAGAAACAGCATATACCAGAACTGTAGCTGCGAACTGTTGATATCCTTCATGAGCACCTTGTCAAAAATGGCTGATACTGCATTAAGCATACATGATATCAACGCCAGCACGACCATCTTGACCGGAATCTTCTCGTCACCCTTAGCCTTTGGATTGAACTTAAGAAGCAATAGACCCACACTTACGAACGCTAGCCCTGCAATATTGAATGGTGTCATCACTTCGCCAAGTATAATCACCCCCATCAATGTGGCAAAAAGAACTCTTGACAGATCCAGTACTCCATAGAAGCTTATTGGTAGCTGCTTGATTGCCTTAAAGCTGCATATCCACGCTATGAATATTACAAATGACTTAATAGATATATAGAGATAGTATATCGGCTCAAGCCCCATCGCCCTCTTCGCATCCGGACATACTAACAGGAATGCAACAAATGAATATATAAGAAGAACTTCCGTAGACGTACAGGTCAAAAGTGCCTTCTTTTTACATATCTCGCGCGCTCCCTTAAGCACACCATATAGCAGAACAAGCCATATCCACATCACTTAATCCTCCCGCTTATGCATCATCGACTAATCCAGTCAAACGTACCGTATCAGTTCACTCTGGAGCCAATATAAGCGTTAATCTCATTCTTCATATATTCAAACCACTCTATAGTATCCTCGTTCTCGGACTGAAAATCAAGAATCTTATAGATATAACCCTGACTATGCGCAATCTCAATACTTTTATCAAATACAAGTTCAAATATGAAGCACACATGGCCAATCATATAATCGATGGCTGTTGCATCTGTATGTCTCTTCGCACAGCTGTGCTCACGAAATGCCTTCTTTACGTCATCTGAAACTCTGGAGCTTATAAAGTCCTCGACAGGTCGGTTGTATACTTCTTCAATTGGGGTATCACAGTTAACCTTAAGAATGTCAATTTTGTCGGCATCCCTCAGAATATTGGCAAATAGCAGTTCCCTGTCAGTAAGTTCACCGTGCACACGGTACATATTGTGAACACGTATTGCCTTCTCGATGATATCCCGCTGACCCTCGGTAAAATCGGCCGGAACCAGCCTGTCATACAGTCCCTCACCAAACAGAAGATCTGCGCCGAACTGTGCATGATTAATGGAAATTGAATCAAAAAAAGTTCCGTATCTTCTGACCTGCTCAAATCTTCCAATATCATGCAGCATTCCACATGTCCAGACAAGACATATGTCCTCGTCACTCAGCTTAAGGCTTGCAGCTATCTCTTCACATAGCGTGGCAACCCTGTACGTATGCTCAGCCTTGAGCCTTATCTTAGTATCTGAATAGTCATAATTAGCTACATAATTAGCAAAGTTCTCTCTTAATCCTTCTCTGTAATTGTCCATCTGTCTTCCCATATGACATCTCCGTCAAATCAAAATATCACTTATGTCACACCATAATGCCACACATGTCACAATAGCGATATCCTGTCTATCACAGCAATAATGCCACCTCTTCAATCAGAGATGGCATTACCATATTACCATTACACATACTCGTGAGTCTGATAGACCGTCTGGAATGCTCTCGCATCCTTAGAATAACCAGATGTTGTAATCATCACGTCCTTAACCTGCTCACTCTTACTAGCGAGCATAGAGCTAAATGAACTCTTTGGTGTATTCTGTCCACTATTCCCACGTTGGTCGTATTTCCTTGAGGAATCCCTCTTGGCTGACGGCACGACCATCACCGCACTGACTTTATAGAGCGCTTCATTTCCGTATACTGCGACTGTTCCCTCCCTGGAATCTCCATATGCAGTTAGTAGGTTACATAATATATATCGGCATCTCTGGCCCTGTGATTAATATATAATGTGTCAATTTGTATTGCCAATGTTGTTCTAGTTGACTGATGCAGTCATTAGGCCGATAATCTCATCAAGTCTCTTCACTTTTGCCGACAGAAGTTCCTCAGTGGCTGCATCCGGCTCCGACTGGTCCGGAACCATTATAACCTGAAGACCTGCTCTGCTTGCAGAAAGGATACCATTAGGCGCATCTTCTACCGCAATACACTCGTGGGGCTCAAATCCGAGTTCGCTGCAGGCATACTGATATACCTTTGGAGATGGCTTGCCCTCATCCACCATCGTTGCGCTGATTATCCTGTCAAAGTAGCCCTCAAGCCCTGTATCCTTAAGATACTGTGTCGCTCTGTCGAGGTCTGTAGCCGTCGCAATAGCTGTAACAATCCCCTTCTGCCTAAGAAATGTAAGGAGGCTGGTCGCACCTGGCTTGCGGTCTATACCATGCTCGGCAGTATACGCGTCGAATAATCCTTTCCTTACGCGTCTAGCCTCATTGTAATCGAATCCATCACCAAACCACTCTCTGAACTTGGCTGGCGAATATGGCCGACCCAGAGATCTGATAGACAGATACATCTCATCAGTAAGATTAAAGCCAAGCGACTGTGCTGCCTTAGGCCACACTTCCCTATATATCTTCTCTGTATCAATAAGCGTTCCATCAAGATCAAAAATGAACGCTTTAATGTTGCTAAAATCAATCATCTTCCTATATTCTCTCTATTATGAAAAAGCTTTTATGCCACCCCTACGATTATACATAAAAGTATGATTCTAGACAAATATAGTAAATAGAATTTTTTTTGCTTTTTTTGCAAAAATAGTGTTGACATATACTAAATGGTATAGTAATATAAGCAAGTCGGCTGATGAAGCCAACATAATTTGCGCGAGTGGCTCAGTTGGTGGAGCACGACCTTGCCAAGGTCGGGGCCGCGGGTTCGAGTCCCGTCTCGCGCTCTTAAATTTTACCGCAAACAATAGGGTTTGCGGTATTTTTTTATTGCGTTCAGTTGCGTTCAGCATATAATTATTATAAGGAATAAATAAGGAGAAATCTTACTGAAAATGAATGTTTTTATATTGCAACTTGTAGCTATGATTACAATGCTTTGTGATCATCTGGGGGATCCAATTATGGGTAATAATCTCATACTCCGATGCATTGGAAGATTTGCATTTCCAATTTATGCCTTTCTTCTGGCAGAAGGATTCCGTCACATGAAGAACAATAAAACGAAAATAGAACAGCATTTAGGGAATCTTGTAGTTTTGGCAATCATTTCCGAATTTTGCTACGATTTGCTGGAAGTCAGAAGCTTTAGTTTTGATAATATTTTTAATTCACAGAGTGCACTTATTACGTTATTACTTGCATTCCTTGGTATGATTGCAATTGAAAGCTGGAAAAACAACCCCATATGGATGTGGTCAGCAATATTCTTAACTGCAATGATGAATTACGTGATGAGATCTAACTACAAATTTGCAGGAGTTCTCATGGTGTATGCCTTTTACTATTATTTGAATCACATGGAAAAGAAAAGCTATATACAAAGACTGGGGATGCTTCTGGCGATTTTTGTATGTTACATTCCAATCTATCATTGGGCAAGATATGATTTTTGCGAATGGGGTACCTTTGTTGAAAAACTTACTGGAGCTAATACATGGTGGTATCTAACGCATATTTTGGTAGCAGTATTTCTGGCAATGTATACTGGTGAACTGGGATTTTATTCAAAAAAATTCAAAAAAGTATATAAGGTCTTTTATCCTGTTCATCTATTCATATTGGGAGTAATTTTTCATCTGATGCTGTATGGTTAGTTGAGGTTGAGTTGGGATTAATGTTTCGCTTCTCACACTCTCTATGGCAATATTGGAATCAAAATTCGAATTGCCATAACTATCCAGATTTTTATTCATCAATGCAAATGCAACAATCAGTTGCACTGTATACAGAGCTACTAACACAACTAGTGGACACAAAAATAAACATCCATTCTTTGCCTTTCGGCCACATTCTGTACAAATCTTTGCATTATCATTAACTTCAGTTCCACAATACTTACATCTCATTCTTATTACCTCTCAAATCTCTATCTGCTTCTCTATACAATCTGAATCAAGTTGTCTGTCTCTTTGATAAGGTAATAATACCATTGAGCCTGTTGCAGAACCGTTGCATTGGGTGATGTGCCCCCAAAAAGTTGGACCAAAATTTTATACACTTTTAATGGAGGTGCACATTATGCGAATCGAACGACATAGTTTCGAATTCAAAAAGGAAGTCGTTATGGCTTACCTTAATGGCGAAGGCAGCATGCAGGCTA
>JAZUGT010000065.1:0-3822 GCA_045641365.1 Lachnospiraceae bacterium | reverse complement strand
TCCTGTTAAGAGTAAGCAACGCGCCTATATCTGAGATTGCCATTCAGTGTGGCTTCAGCCAGCAGGGTCACTTTACAAAGCATTTTGCTGCCAACTACGGAAAAACGCCCCTTCATTATAGAAAGGGCGTCTCATCATCATCCAAGCCACTTTAATATAATGGCTTCACATGTATCAAAGTCATATTCTTCTGCAGCACTACCAAGCTGTTCAAGCATAGCAAGCTTATCGGCATCAAGCTCTACCGTACGTAGCTCAGCTATGCATTTTTCTATTGTGACCGCATCCAGATCCTCAAGCGCCACGCTTATAGTCTCTAGTAGCTTCCTTATCTCTGTGTCAGACATCGACTTTTTATTGCTGACTTCAGTTTGAACATCTATGTAATCTGCCAATACATTTTTCATATTGGCATACTTGTCCAATAGCTCAGCTGTATGCAAATCAATGCACTGAATATCTCGCTCATTGCCAGCCTTCTCAAGCTTTTCTGCCAAATCTCCAAGTTTAAACTCACCAATCTGACGCGAAGAACTCTTAAGCGCATGCACTTCCGTTGTATATAACCCCCAGTCCTTAGCATCATAAGCACCACGTATTACATCAATTTTCTTATCTATACCTCTGTAATACTTGTTGATAACAGTCTTATATACATCGATACTTCCGATTAATTTGAGTGCTTCATCCACATCAAGTCCTGGAATCTCAAAGCTGGTAGGCGACTTTGCTTCAGCTGCAGCTATTTCCTCTGCAGACAGTTCCTTTATCTTTTCTGCTGGCAACCACCTTCTTAATACCTTAAGAATCGTTGCGAATTCTATTGGCTTTGGTACAAAATCATTCATACCCTCTACTAAGAACATGCCCTTTGCCTGTTCGAGCGCATTGGCCGTTAAGGCTATGATAGGCACCTCATCATATGCCGGATACATGCGCCTTATAATATGAGTAGTCTCTATTCCATCCATAACAGGCATCATATGATCCATGAAAATAAGGTCATACATGTTGCTTGACAGCTTATCTATTGCCTCTTTTCCACTAGTCACCAGATCTACCTGCATATTTAATGGACCAAGCAAGCCCTCACATACAGCCAGATTAACCTCATTATCATCAACTACCAGTATCTTTGCATCTGGTGCCTCAAAGTCAATTTCTACAACCTTGTCAGAATCGTCACGAGTTACTATCTCATCTCCGTTCAGAATCTTTATAATGTTATAAAGGTATAAAGGCAGGCTCACGTGCATTGCATCAGCGATAGGACACTCCTGATTGATAAGATCCTTATCTGCTACGATTATTTTTTTATCTTTAGCACTTTCAAGAAGTTCTACTATCTCTTCATCCAGAATCTCTCCATCAACAAACAGATGTGTTACCTTCTCAATATTATCTTTTATCTGCTGATAGTCATTGGCTTCTATATATTTACATCCAAGATTGTTCAAGTCCTTTATAATCTGGGTCTTTCTCTTCAGATTACGAGCACAGACCATTACATTATAGTCTTCTACATTATTAACACTGAGTGGCTCCAGCTGAGTAAGCTCAAACTGCGGAATCACAACAGTGAATTTTGTACCGACCTCATACTCACTTTCTACGCTAATTGAACCATTCATGAGGTCAAGCAGATTCTTGGAAATTGCAAGACCCAGTCCTGTACCTTCGACGTTACGATTACGCTTACTATCTACCTGTTGGAAAGACTCAAAGATTTTGGTAAGATTATGCTTCTTTATACCAATACCCGTATCCTCAACATCGATATGAAGCTCCTTCATACGATTGCCAATATCAACAGACTTAAGCGTTATCCTTACTTCACCTTCATTGGTAAACTTTATGGCATTATTAGCTATATTCGTAATAATCTGCTTTATACGAATATCATCTCCCATTAGATTACCTGGCAAATCAGGTGCAGCATCAATTATAAGTTCAACATCCTTATCCTTGATTCTTGTCTTAACAATATTGACCACATCGTCAATCATCTGGAGTGGTGCATAATCAACCATGTTGATTTCCATCTTGCCAGACTCAATCTTAGAGAAATCAAGGATATCGTTGATAATTGTAAGAAGCATGCCGCTTGATCTCTTTATCTGCACAATATGCTGCTTGGCTGTATCAAGGTCATTCTCTCTAAGTGCCAGTTCAGACATACCCATGATAGCATTCATTGGTGTTCTAATCTCATGGCTCACATTAGCCAGGAAATCAGACTTCTGAACAGCCGCCTGCATTGCTTCCTTACTATATTCTCTTACCTGATATGCACTATGCGCCATGTCAGATATTATCTTCGCCAACTCAAACAAGAACTCCGTAGAACGTTCTATCGCATTCTGAGGAATAACCTGAATCTTTCCTGCAGCCTCTACAAATTCATCTTCATCGACCTGGATGTCTTTAGCTACAGAGCGCATAGCAGCCTCATCCGGTGCCTCTATAAGAACCTGTCCTCCAATAAAGCTTCCAATCATCTTATCCTCTAGCATAATTGGAGCTGCGAATTCAATCAAATTAGCATGGCAGGTATACGAGACAGATTTACCCTGCTCAAGGGCCTTTATAGCACCCATTTTGTCACAGTTCTCACAACGCTTACTTCCAAGCGGAGATTTGCGGCAGAACTCTGAACAAAACTCTGTGAAATTCGTGCCCTCGGTTATAGGCTTTCCTTCCTCATCAGTAGTAATTGCAGCCATTCTTGCCATCTTGGCAAAGGCATCCTGCATCTCCTTAAGTATCTTTACGTCTATCAGTTCAACTAATTTACCGTCCAATATAATTATTCCCCATTAATCACTTTATCGATTGCTTCAAACAGCTTAGTTGTTTCAATCGGTTTTAGCAGGTAGCCCTGAGGCTTTAACTCAAGTACCTTCTTAATCTTTTCCGTATCCTTTACACCTGTTAGGAACACAATAGGAATATCCTTAGTAGATTCGTTGTTCCTAAGTATTGTCATAACCTGAGGTCCACTCTGAACTGGCATCTCATAATCAAGAAGGATAAGATCCACAGTCTTTTTAGTAAGAAACTTAAGCGCCAGACCTCCATTTACCGCTGTTGCTACATTGTAATCCGCCTTAAGCTGTTCCTGTAGCATAGCAAGTACATTAGGATCATCGTCTACAACCAGAATATGCTTTCTCCTATCCTGCTTATATTTTTCAGCTCTTTCCTCTGCCAGCAGCTGCATCACCACCTGCTCCTGCTCACGTTCAGCCATAAATACTTCTATGTACTCCGTGAGGGTCTCTTTTTTCATGGACTTATCCAGATACATATCTGCTGGATTAGTAGTATGCTCTCTATACCTGGCCAATTCCTCTTTTTCCCCAATGACAATTACAGCCAGATTATTGTCCATAATATCCTTCTGAATCTGGTCAAACATACTGCACATGTCTTCAACATCACCTGAAAGGCACGCCACAAGCATGACTGGCTTATAGAAGCTGATGTGCTTCTGTAAATCTTCTACTATAGTTGAAGATATGATACTATCCAGAACACTAAGTCCCCTATACATATCTACCAGCAGATCCTGCTGTCTTCCAACCATTACTGCTTTATAACTCATTATTTCCCTCCTACACGTAAAGCTATTATTGCTCCACCAATGTAAATCCCACTACATGTGTGTTGTTATATTCGTTATACAATTCCCAGAACTTATCTATATCCCCTGGTTCCAGTGATCTTCCATCGTTATCAATAACAGTGTTCTCTGTTCTGTAAAATCCCCCTACAGTCTTAGGATCACCATTATCATCAAACTCCTCAATATATATATACTCC